>CAZSQC010000010.1:0-22973 GCA_964608955.1 uncultured Planctomycetales bacterium
AGCTTATTGCAGCGCGTCAGCTTATATTCGAGCATGTGCGGGCGAAGCTTGTGATTATTGTGGAGAATAATAAGCCTACTCCTAAACTCCTTAGAGTTGAAAACAGAGAGGATCTTGAGAAGGCCTATACGGCAATATGGCAGGCAACTACCGCCATGGTAGAAAAGGATGAAGCGCCAAGAAAGGCCATGGCTAACGATGATGTTTATTGGATTTCTTGCATACTTCCGATATCAGAATTTCCACAGACTGTCTCCGAGCGCATAGCAAAAGTTTTAGCTGAGCTTAAAGCAGAATTTCCCGAGCTCGAATTTAATCCGCAGGACTTATTACACAGTACAGTTTGTATCCCATATTTTGATATTTCTCTATCTGAAATGAATTCTGATACGCCTCGGCTTCAGGGTGAATTTAAAGAGAGGTTGGTAGGTGAACTTAAGGCGGCAGTTAAGGCCGGAGAGATAAAATATCATTTTAATGGAATAAATCTCGGGCCGGATGGCGCGGTATTTGCCCAGGGCCATGTTACGGATGATACAGTATTTAACCTACGCAGCCATATTAATGCGCTGCATCCGGATCCCAGAAGAAAAACCCCGCTTATACATATATCTTTAGGAAGATTGACTAAGCTAATTTCAGCAGAGCGTTTTAATCAGTTATATAAGAAGATTTCCCAGCTAAGGGATTATGAGATGGGCGAGGTTATAATTTCAAGGCTGCTTTTAGTAGAAGGTTTTGATAAATTTGGATTAAAGCGCGGGTCAATGGAGCTTGTAGAATTAGTGACAACAGCAAAATTAGGCGCCGGGTTTGAGGTAAAAGATAAAGATGGGAACACGCAGGCGATAGTGATAAGAAACAAAGATCGTGTAGTTACTTCTTCTCTCTTGCCTTTACAGTTACATACATTTGATTTAGAAACGGGAGAAGGTTTTAATTTGGATGGTTTAACCCAATATATGCTCTATGTCGAAGAAGGAGGCGTTAAAATTACTTTATTAGATCAAGAGCTTTCTTCTTCTGAAGTAACTTTATGGAAGGGCGATTTAATTAGTTCATTTCACCGGGTTATTTTAACAGCTGTTAACTCATCGAGAATAAGCCTTGTTAAACAGACAGCCTCATTAGAAATAGCCCCGGAGTCCGTTTTCACTGGTGATGTTCCCTTACAAGGCAATATACCTGAAGTGATCCGTGATCGGAAATACGGGTATATTCTGGCGATTATTTTAAGAGGGAATAGCGAGTTCCCTAAATACCAGGTTATTACTAATCCTGTTTTTGCCTTAGGTATCGGGACTAAATCTCCTAAAAAAGGAGAAATTGGCAGGGCTCACGTGCATACTCCAGTAGAAAAGCCTAAAGTAGAATTATTGTTTGTAGCAAAAGGAAAAGCTCGTTATATGGTGTATACCCCTAAAGGAGAGATGGTACAAGAAATTATGCTGCAGGAAGGAGACAGGGTAATTAGCTTAGGGGGGCATAATGTAGAATTTCTTGGAGATGATAATAAAATAATTGAAGTTTGTGAAGGTCCGTACCCTGGGCCAGAGAAGGCAAAGCTATTTTTTGACTCTAACGTTTCAACTAAAAGCGAGAGAATTGAAGGGCCTTCTCCTAAGGAATTAGGATTTTTACTTAACAATGAACAAGCAGATATGTTTTCTGTAATAGGAGAAATTTGGGATGCCAAAATGCGTTCCGGTAACGTGTTTAAGTATAATTTATCTAAAGTTAAGCGCAAGATTGTAGGTAGATTATCTGCGATGTTTAATTCTGAGAGAGCAGGCAAGCGTCCGGCACAAATGAAGACAACTTCTTTATGTCAGCCTTTTGATGCTACAAAATTCCATTTTAATAAGGTTGGAGAGTCGGAGATAATTGCTGAGGGAGTAAATTTAGGGGGTGTTAACGCAGATATAATTGTTAATGTGAATCCATTCTTAAGGGGCCATATACTTATAACTCCGGAAAGAGCTAAGGAACATAACCAGTATTTTATTCCACAAGCAGCAAAAGTAGCATTTGCGTTGTTAAAGAGGGTCGGTAGGCCTACTTATAAAATTGCCTATAATAGCGTAGGCGCTTTTGCTTCGATTAACCACTTACATTTGCAGGCGCTTGATTACCCAAATAATTATATGCCTGTAGAAAAGGAAGCTTTAGATAATAATAAGAGAAATACCTTGTTAAAAATAAACGGTGTTACTGTTGATGTTTTGACCGACTGGATGCTACCAGTATTTGTGTTTACAGGAAAAGAAGAAAAGTCTCTTGAATATCTTCTCTCACATTTGACTTCGGTTATGCATGAGTTAAATCAGCCATTTAATATCTTGTTTACTTTTGATGCAGGGATTTTTAAAGTTTATGTTACTCCCAGAAAATTTGAAGGACCAAGCCATTATGGTACAGGGGTAGCTTATTTAGAGGTGTCTGGAGAAATTCTTTTTGTTAAGCAACAGGATAAGACAATTGAAGAATCAGAGGAAGTCTATGAAAATGCTAATGAGCTGCAGATGGCTCAAGAGATTGCAGTTGTTGGTATAGATAAGCCCACATTAGATATAATAAGTAATAAACTATTAGAGAGAGTTCAGTGTGATATTGATTCACCTTTTCCTTATTCTCTTCCGGATCAAACCAACCGCAATCAGGAAGAGCCTGTAAATGCCTTAGCCGTAAAAGAAGGAAAAATATCGGATATAAAGCGCTCTACTCAATCCGGAGCAGAATTCTCAACAATGGAACAGGATATCCGGATAGAAACCGGCTTAGGATTCGGTATTTATGTTTTTGATAGCCACGATAAATCTGAGAAATATTTAGAAGACGGTGTTAGAAGGGGAGAGGTTTTGCCGCGAGGAAATAACCAGCTATGGATAGACATGCATTCAGATGCCTATCTTACTGATAGGGCCAATGGATACCAGCCTGGTTACATTGCCTTAACTTTGGCAGAAAAAGGTATTATTGACAGGCATGTATGGTTAAGCGCTTGGGCGAGTAAATCAGGCGAAGACGACTTTGATCATGGGCTTGCGTTATTAAAGAGCAAGGTTGTCGAGTTTAATCATAAAGACTTTACAAGTTATTTTTCTTGGAATGATAGGCCACGCAACCAGAGGCTTATTATAAATATTTGTTCAGATGTTGTTGATAAGATAGGAGATATTGTTCCATTCTTACTTAAACTATTTAAAGAAGATGGAATCTTGCCTTCCACTGTGCATATAAGCACTTCTCCTTCTTCTGTCTATGATTCATCTTGTGATGAGTCCGGTGCTCCAACTTCCTACGGCGATGTTGACCTCTGCCGCCAGATAGCCGAGTTCATCCTTTCTCCTGCATCTATGGCTATATTAAAGAGGAATGCCTATGTTATTAAGGGCTTAGAACTAGAAAATGCAATTTCTCGTAAGAATCAAGAGCTTAAAGAAGCTTACCAGATGCTTTTATATGAGCAGGACCGGTTTGCACAAGGAAATACACCTGAGCCGGCGTTACAGACAGAGAAAGTCATTGCCGATTTAGAAAATAAGATAAAAGGTATTGAGCAGGAATTATTACAGCTTCAGGGAAGGCCATACTGCGAGATTGCCGAAAGTTATAGTGTCCTTACTGAAGAAGGAAAACTGCCCGCGCTTTATGAATTACGCTTGAATCAGGAGGGTGCTGATAGGGCTGCGGCAATAAGAAACTTATTAAAAGATTTCGCTAATAATTCTGTATGGGCTCAAGGGTTATATAATTTTAAAGATATTTATTTCGAAGATGAAAGTGTATATATTCTTTATGGTAGCGAGAAAACTGTCACTATAGTAAGAATAACCAGAGATTGTTTTGTCGATTATCTTACGGATGCAGAGAAAATTAAGTCTTATTTTGGCAATGGATTAAGGGTAGATGTTATTTCTGATTTTCGAGAGATAGAGTCCTTAGAAAAGGAGCTTAAGTTCTACAGGGCAAATCCTGAATTCTACCAGCTGGTTTACAGGCTTAATTCCGGTGATGTAATGGTAGCCTTAAAAGTCCTGGATAGGCTGGAACAGTTGCTTGGTAATCCGTTATTGAGAGGAGAAGCAGAGAGATTGATAAATGCGAGCCTTGGCATAGAAGACTGGCAGGTACAGAGCCGGGCCCAGGAGATATTAAACCGGGTTTATAGCGGACGGCCTTTAGAGTTTCCAGCCGCAAAAGAAACGAGAATTTCAAAGTTAGGAGAAAATGTTGAGTTTTCCGATTTAATTGTTTCTGTAGGGTTTAATCCTTTAAAGGATACAAATAGGCTATCTTTATTCAGGGCGCGGCTTGTTTTGGCAAATAATTATTCAGATGAACTTAGTTATTTTAACCTTCGCGTCGCTGCACAGAGTGATTCTTCTGTGAGATTAACCTTTGAAGGCGCGATAAAAGCAAGAAAAAGCATTATTCATTCGGCTCTCCAGATAAAAGAAAAAGATTCTGATAATTGGGAATATATTGAAGACGTAAAGGCGAATGTTACTGTATTCTGCCAGAGAGATATGCGCGGGGCAATGATTTATCAAGCATGGCCTGCGTATCTGGGGGTATATGGCGATAATGGAAAAGTAGTTTATGATATTAATGGAAGGGCCATCCCGGGTAATTTTAGCACCATTGAAAGAATGCTACCTGTTTTACATAAAAAAGGGTACCAATATATATACATAATGGGTATTTATCAGCTGGATAAGCCTGAAAATATCATCGGGCAGGTTGGGCCGGATGCGTCTTTATTCTCTCCTCTTAAGTTTAGTGTAAGCAAAGAGCTTGGCGGAGAAGAAGGGCTAAGGAGGCTAATTGAGACGGCCAATAAAGAATTTGGCATCGAAATTATTGTTGATCTTATCCCTCATGTAAACCAGAATTTTAATGACCTTCCTGATTGGGCGATAGTCAAATCACGCGCAGGAAAGATTGTCAGGCGCTTAGCGACGGACGGTTCCATTAATCATGAAAACGGGTACCCGGTTGAATGGCATGATTCCGTGATGATTAATTGGCGCGATACTAGGGTTCTTAAGGCATACGTAGAGCTAGTTAAGAGTTTAAGTGCCATGGGTGTTAAGGGAGTCAGGGTAGATGTAGCGCATAATTTTGGGACAATGCTGCCGGTAGACAAAACGGTAGAAAGCAAACAGAAACTTTTCGGACAAATTACCTCCTGGGAGCGTAATTCTGTAGGCGGTTTTAAGGTAATAAATAATTGGAATCCAGATGAAGCTAACCCTCTTTTGGTATATTTAGTTTCTCAGATTACCAGGGAAACTCCTGATTTCGTTTTCATAGGCGAAAATTATAACAAATATACCCAGCTTATAAAATCCGGCATTATCCCAATGGATTCTGGAACACATGATGATTTAGAGAATGTTATTGTACGCGGGGGCTCTGCCAAAGATATACTAAATAACCATTTCCGCTGGCTATTCGGAGATTTACCGCAAGGTGCCCAGTTAGTTACAGCTATGGAGACCCACGATTATGACCGCTTGATGGACAGGTGGCAAAGCTACGGGCCGGAGAAATTAAAAGCAGCAATATGGACATGGCTTGTTACTTCCCGCGGTGCAGTCAGTGTCTATAACCGCCAGGATGAAGGAGAAGTTCACCGTATCAGGATTGATAATTATACATTCCATAATTATGATGAGGCAGACAGGCAACGTTATTACGCGCAATTGGATTTTGAGCATAGGAATTATGAGACTGTACAGGATTTTTATAACAGAGCTTTGAAGTTTTTTAGGGAACATTCCGCGCTTCAAACAGGAGATATTTACATTATTAATACCAATAATGAAAGTGTTTTTGCTTTGGTCAGGCATAATGATAAGGAAAGAATCCTGTTTGCCGTGAATTATGGATGGGAAACAAAACATATGGAAATAGATATGAATTTGTTAGCCGTCCAGTTGGGTATTAAAAACTCAAAGGATAAATTTTATAAAGTTATGGATAATGAAAGCGGCAGGCAAGAGATATTTACCCAAGAAGAGCTGTTTGAGAATTTACAATTAACATTACAGAGCTTCCAGCCGGTTGTCTTTTCCATAGAAGAAGTTGCTGACGCTGAAGAGGCCGGGCAAGATATAATCAGGGACGCATTCTTGCGTTATGGCAATCAGGATAAAGCCCGCCGTATTGAGGTTAACTATGTATTTAAATGGCTGGAAGAGCCGTTATTGCAGGGGGCATATGACACTTTTGCTTTACGTTTTCAAGCCTTGGCAGGCATGGTTCGTGTAGAAAAAGCTGCTGTTTCTGCCGAGAATAATAGGATTGCCGAAGAAAATAAAGGAAAAGGCATAACGGAACAGAAGGTTAAGAGGCTCGATTTATTCGACATTTGCGATATAACTTTAATATTGCATGATCTTGCTGAAAAGCATAAAGATAAAAATTCTGAAATTAAAGCAACCCTTAGAAGAATCGCTGCAGAAGTTAATGATACTTTTACAAAAGAATCAGCTGAAAAAGTTTTACGCTGGATTGATGTAGGTTTGGTTGTATTTGTGGCTCCTGAGGCCAAAGGCGTGGGTAATGCGGGCGGTATGGGCCCAGCAGTAGGGGAAAGAGTGCAATTCCTCGCACAGAGCGGTTTAAAGACCATAGTAATTACTCCGTTTTATCTCTATACCATGGAAGGTAATCTGCTTAAAACCGAATCATTTATAAAAGCAAACGGAATACAATATACAGGCAAGTCTCCTTTGGTGTATATGGGGCGCCATCCTGCTGCTCAATGTGCAATTGCACGGACGAGGATTAATAGCGCGGATTATCTTCTTTTAGATAATCCATATTATGCAGATAGGTTATATGGCCCGGCGACGAAAGAACATGAACTTCTGCGCGCCGTATTTTTATCATTGGGCGCGTTAGAAACAATGAAGGCAATGAATATCTCCCCTGATATAGTGGTAGGAAACGACTGGATGTGCGCTCCTTTGATGGCCCATTTAAATTCCGAGAGGTCGCTTTATAAAAAAGACCGCCATTTTTATAACACTAAAACAATCGGCTGGATTCATAATAACGGCCAGGATTATCAATTCAGGCTGGCACGTTTACAGAACGGCATAGATTTATTAAATAATTTAGGGCTTAGCCCAGAGGATTTTGGTTGGTTTATTGACCCTCACCAGGGGGATTTAATCAACTTCATGGCTGCTTTTGTACGCCATGCTAATTATCTGGTTGCGGTTAGCCTCGGGCAGATGAAGGATTATATTCATAGCGATGAAAAGGGCTGCGCTGAAGGATTCCGACATATATTTTGTGACCTTATGGGCCAGAAAAGGCTTTTCTATGTCCCAAGCGGTGTTTATCTGCATGAATTACAGAGTAAGAGACTGGGAATGTCAATGTTTGATGTGAAGAATGAGAATAATCCTGAAAAGCGCGCTCATTTATCCGGGGAAATCCTAAAACGTTTTATGGAGAGGCAAAAGAAATCAAGAGAGGTAGTCGCTAAATCCGCACAACTGTGGCCTGATGGACAAAGCCTTGCCCTTAACAAAGATTCGCTTGTTTTGAGCATGATTGCACGTTTTGCCGAGCAAAAAGGAATTGATTATCTTATACCGTTTGCAGAAAGGGCGCTTGAGATTTATCCTGATGTGGTATTCTTAGTTTCTTTGACAGGCAATAACCCCGGGCAGCTTAATGAGCTTAATAGGATAAAGAACCGCTTCCCCGGGAGATTTGGTTTTACTAACGAGCGTTTAGTAACAATATTTGATGATGCTTACGGAGCTTCAGACGTGTTCCTCGCTCCTTCTAAATTTGAGCCGGACGGTATTACCCCCAAAGAGGCGTTTGCCCGCGGTGTTCTTGTGCTTGGCTCTCATAAACAAGGGATCACTACTAGCGTTAAAACTATATATGTTCCGGCTTTTAAGGAAGCCTTCGGAATTACGCAGGATGAACCCGGAGCTAATGGCGTAAGATTTATTGTTGATGACTGGAATGCAGGCAATACGGTAAACAATATGCTCGTTGCTTTGCAGGAGCTTTACGGTATATGGAAGGAACGAAATGCAGATGGAAAGTGGTATGAGTTGATAAGGAATGCGTTATTTTCAGACTATAGTTGGGAGAAAGTTTCCCGGTCAGATGAGGCTTTATTCAAATTTGCAATAAAAGGAGAAGAGCTTTATTATAGAACATTTTATCCGGATAATAGCAGAACAGATAAAGGGACTTCTCCCCGTACCCGCCCTGCTCAAACCACTCCGAGCCAAGAGGATTTCTCCAAAGCCTTTAGCAGTCGAGATTTATCTAGATTTGCCATAGTAGATAAGTTTTACATAGATCAAGCAGCAAATAGCCTAGATACAATAGGTGAGCACCAGTCTGCAAGATTACTGCAGGAGTTATCCGTAAACAACCATGTAAGAGCACCTCCTCAGGAGCTCTTAGATAGCAATCCTGCACTTAAAGACATCTTCCAAAGAGTCTTTGGAATAGTTACCTTTGATTCCTCTAACCAGCCCTGGATAATCATTGCCCCTGACATCCTTAATCAGAGTAACCCCGAATTAACAACTACCTTAATCCACGAGGCGGTGGAGGGATATTTAAGGGTAAAGGGTATCCCTAGCAGTGAAGCTCATAGAATAGCGCTTAGAGTTACAAATGAGCCTTCAGATTACCTGCAAAACGAGAGATCAGGAAATAATTTTATGTCTGTGTGTCAAGATGGGGTAAAAAGAATTATCCCTGAAGATGATGGTGGTATTTTGGTTGACCAGGAGACAGGAACAACTGTTTATCTTGGTAGTAAGGCAGTTCATTATATTGAAAAGAAAACCGTTTTTGAAAATGAAACCCAGGTGATATTGCCTTCCGGAGCTATTATTTTTGTTGATGTAAGTGAAAAGGCTTTCATTCTGGATGAGCCCGGTGCGGTAATCATAAAACCAGGTACTACGGCAAGTTTTAAAATTATAAAAGGAGAAGTAGTTATTGTCACAATCGTTAATGCTCCTTTATGGTATGAGCGTTTTAAGTATTGCGGGAAAAATGACTCAGGGATAGTTTGGGAGGATGAAGGCATAGTAGTTATAAGCCAAGATAAAAAGAGAGAATACTGGCATCCTGATCAGCATACAGAGTGGGTTTCAGATTCAACCGATAGGCCCATGCCTGTTGTTTCAGCTTCGCGTATAAGCAGGTTGGATAAAGAAGGTTACGTACCATTCAGGGGTATACGCGCCAAAGAGCATCTGCATATGCACCCGGTAATAGAAGATAGCAGAAGGCAGGTTGAAGTATATATTAACATTAGCGGTGCCGCAGCCCTTATGTGTATTATCAATGAAAGGCCTCAAGTTGTTTTTGTTTATTCTAATGATGTCGTTGTTATTAATCCTAACACCGCGCATGAGATTATTTCAGCAGAAGCCCCTTATGAACATATAGTTCTGCAGGTGCCATGTACATTCCAGTATGATTTTCAATTTAAAAGAGAACTTGATTACTCAGATTTTAATATAGATGTGCGTGTAGCCGGGTTATTACACTCTTTTGATCCATCTGCCTGCCCGAGGTCTGTTTTTGAGGAGGTATCTACTGAAGATCTTAAGGAAGCTTTTGAAGGTTTTGATATTGAAAAAGCTGATATAATCCCGCAAGCATCGATAAATGAAGCAATTATAGCCCTTACGAGTTTAAAGGAAAATGAAGCAGCCAGGCTTTTAAAAGAGCTTGCTTCTACGGGAAGGGTTCGCGCTCCTCCTGTAGAATACCTTGCTTCAAATAGCAAGCTAAGCAGAATTTTCGAAACCACAGCTTGCGCAATATTCTTTAATCATAAAATTCCGTATTTAATCGTTGCCCCTGACATTTTAGGAAAGCCTCGCCTTCTTACCAGTGCATTAGTCCACGACAGCGTTGAGTTATCGCTTAGGTTATCCGGCGAAGCAATCGCTCATTCACATGCTAAAGCTATAGAGGCGCAGGAAAAACTTCTTCAGTATTATTCTAAGAATACAGGAAAGCCTCTTGCCGTAAGCAGGATTTTAACCGAAGTTATCATTGATGAGGGTTTTTATGTTTTGCCTGTTTTAAGAGAATTTCTAAATAATAACTGCATAAGTGCGGTTATAGTTGATGCTGAAGCAGAAAAGATACTATCAAAAAATGCGTCTTTAAAGGAAAAAATGAAGGATATTGCTTCCGGTATAACCTTGGGAAATCCCGGCCAGATGCATTACCGGGTATTTCAAACTGATGAAGCCGATAAGCTTGGGCTTATGACGTATCTTGTTACAGACGTAAATTTCAATAAGGTATTATTAATTTCCGGCCGTGAGGAATTTATTCAGATATTAAAAGGGTTAAACTATAAGATTGCGGTTATTACTACGGAGATGGGCTTTGGAATATCGGGATACGGCGGGATAGGGACATATATGACTACACTTCTTCCTTACCTTGCAGAGTTCGGAGAGGTTATTTGTGTAGGCTGGGATGATGACGGAAAGTCTTTAGAGGGAAAAGAATTTTCTCTCGGAGAATACCTAACAAGAAGAAATTCTGTTGAAGCAAGCCCGTATCTTTCTACTCTGCATCTTTGGGGCGCAAAGAAGGCTAAAGTTAAAGGTTACCAGACAATAGCCCAGGCAAAGGAGATAGCTGAAAATATGGCAAGGTATATAGCCGAAAAGCACCCTGATGTGCAAATGGTCTATGTACAGGGATGGTATAACGGTTTGGCAGTGCCTATGCTTGTTGAAATCCTGCCTGATGCCGCAAGGTCAGTTATATTTCACAGTGTCCAGCCCAGCAAGGCTGCTTTTAAAACAGCAGACCTGGGAGGGGCAGTTGGCCAGATGCAGGCGAATATATTTGAATCTCATTATGCCTCTGATGATATCGATGGGATTATAGCTATGACCGGAGGCAACGGCAGGGAAGCTGTGCAGTTTTATGAGGAAGGAAAGGTTTTTGTTAATCGTGATCATTTTGATTGGATTGCCGGGAAAGAAGAGTCCGTAGTATTATTCGAAAACCTTATCAGAGAAGGGTACTTGCAAGAAGTAGAAGGTAAGTTCCTTATTACCGAAAAATTCGATGCTATTATAAAAGAGTATATGAATTGGAGGGCAGAATTTATTAAAGCAATGGCGAGTGAGGGGTATTCCGATCAGTATGGGATCATGAATACAAAATGTGAGTCTGATCCGGCAGGATTCAACGATCTTGTAAAAAGATTTATCGAGGCCTTCCCTATACCTAGGATTAGCTTAGAGGACAGATTCTCTAAGCACAGTGAAGCAATCATACAATTGTGCGCATACCCGCGTTATAAGGGAATCTCTGAAAAAGAAAGAGTTATACATCATGGTATACCTGCAGAGGAGAGAAATATACCTTCGGTAGATAAGGAGATATCCATAAATACGCTTTTGTCTTATGCTAAGAAATATGCCGGTGCTAATCCCGGTAAGCAAGAGAGCTTAAAGGTAATGTTAGAAGAGGCAAGGCAGGGAAGAAGGAAGATTATTACCTATGTCGGACGTTTATCAGGGCAAAAGGGGTTAGGCATACTTGTAGAATCCCTGAAATTTCTCGATTCAAATAAATACCTTTTGGTTTTAGTAGCTACCAGCCCCGACAATCCTCAGATGCAAAAACTTGCGGACGAAGAGCTTCCCGGTAATCCGAATATATTCTGGATACCGGAACATATAAAAGACCAATCTAAGATCGATTCTATACGCACGGGTTCGGATGTAATACTTGTGCCTTCCACAAATGAGCCCTTTGGCCTGGTTATACTCGAAGCATGGAGGGCACGTGTTCCGGTTGTAGCCTTGAGTAAATCAGGGGGCCCGGATGAATTAATCATAGATATGCGCAGGAACCCATTAGAAGAATCAAATGGCGTATTAGCTGATGCCCAGACTCCTAAAGCCTTGGCAGAGGCAATAATGGCGCTCTTGGAGCTTTCTTCAGAAAAAATGCAGGTGCTCAAGGATTCTTCTTTCAGGATTTTTATGGATAAATTCAATTTACGTAGCTGTACTGCTCCAAAAACATTCAGGTTCTTTGAGGATTTAATTATAAAGAAACAATTAGAAATCTTTAATTACAGGAAACAAGAGTTGGCAGGCCGCAGTGCAAGAAAGATAGATATAGGAAGTACGGAGTTCGGTAGGGCATTCGGAGAGTTTATGCAGTCAGTCTTATTACTGCAGAATACTCCATTTGTATTACTTACGGAAAACAATAGAAAAAGTGAACAAATATTTGATTATGATGATTTATCTTCTGGCAAGGATTTTGCAGCAAGGCTAGGGGTTTTGAAAGAGCCGATAACAATAGATAATATTTCCGGCTGGGGAGAAGATTTAAAATGGGATAAAAAGCAGGTTACCATTGAAGCTGATTTGTTGATTCATGAGCACTGTGTGTTAGGGGCATACCTTAGGTTCAGGAAAACAGGTGATAAAGAATGGCAATCGGCAAGGATGCATGAGGCCGGAAACAGCCGTTGGTCAGTGAGTTTAACTGTTGATCCTTCTGCCGCAGGGTATGAATATTCAATAGAGGCTTGGGTAGATACGCTAGAGACCTGGAGAAGAGAAATAATAAAAAGATGCAAGGCTTCTCCGCATGAATACAGAGAAATAGCAAGCGATATTCTAGAAGGGGTTAATTTGCTAAAGTCTACAATAAAGGGTATTTCTGCCCAGTCTATTGAGAGGAAAGAGGTTGAAAGTTTTGTTAATATGCTTTTAGGTGTTAACCAGTTAATCGGGGTAAATAACCCTAATGACGAACAGATTAAGGCTTATTCAGAGGTTGTTTTGAATATAATTGAAGGTGAGGGCCTAAGGAGTTTAATTGCCCGGAGGGTTCTAAGAAAACATATAACCAGATACGATGAGTTTGGCCCTCGTTTATTTATGAATAGAGACAATAGGCTGATGAAAGATAGTAGGGTAAGATGGATAAAAAATGTTGAACCAATTATAAGTGACGGAGAACACCCCTTTAAAAGCATAGTTAATGAAAGCATTCCTGTAAAAGCAGAAATATATATTGAAGGCGTAGAAGAAGTAGTCCTTAAATATAGAAGAAAATGGCCTTTATCTTTATGGAGGGAGACCAGGATGCGCCTTATTGATGATCAGGGGAGCTTTTCCAGATGGGAAGGTTCTTTCACGCCTTTGATTGTTGGAAGGTATGAATATAGTTTTACAGTAAAGGCGAAGGGAAAAGAGTTTGTGTATGAAAAAGAAACCTTTCCCTTTGAAGTAATGGTTAGCCCTGAACTAGCGCGATTTGGTACCTGGTATGAAAGTTTTCCCCGTTCATTCGGAGGGTTTAAAGAAGCAGCTAAAGACCTTATTAGGGTGGGTAAAAATGGGATGGGTTTTAACATCCTCTATATCCCTCCCATACATCCTGTTGGATTGACGAAAAGAAAAGGCCCGAATAATACAATGCTTGAACCTTCTTCTGTTTCTCGATACCCCGGATCTCCTTGGGCAATAGGAAATGCAGGTATCAAGCGGTCAGAAGATGTTGACGGAGATGGGGGGCATAGGTCTATAGACCCTGATTATCTTGGCAACTCCGATGATTTTATTTCTTTTATTGAAGCCTGTCGCAGGGAAGGTCTTGAATTGGCTCTTGATTTAACCTTGCAATGCTCTCCTGATCATCCCTATGTAGGAAGCCACCCTGAGTGGTTTAACAAAAGGCCCGATGGAACCATTAAATATGCAGAGAATCCGCCTAAGAAGTATGAAGATGTCTACCCACTTAACTTCTATCCGGAGAATATAGATGATATGCAGGCCTTATGGTTAGAATTAAGAGACATGGTAGAATTCTGGGTATTAAGAGGAGTTAAGATTTTTAGAGTAGATAATCCACACAAGAAGCCATTCGGTTTCTGGAGATGGCTTATAAATGAAATTCATAAAGCGCATCCAGAGGTTATATTTCTTGCAGAAGCTTTTACTGACCCTAAGCCTTCCAGGATGCTGGCCAAGTCAGGTTTTCAGCTTTCCTATTCCTATTTTCCCTGGATGAACACAAAGGCTGACCTGGAAAAGTATATTTCGGACAGAGACTGGGGGATTATGAATGGGTCTACAGCAGGATATCTTAGAGCTATAGCTTACATAAATACTCCGGATATCCTTCCAGATTTTCTAAAAGATGCTCCTGTCCAGCTTTTTAAGATGAGGTATATATTAGCTACGATGCTCCCTAGCTTGGGTATTTACGGGCCACCTTTTGAATTGTGTTTTAACAAACAGGTAGGAGGAGGGTCAACTGATTATAAAGACAGCGAAAAATATCAGCTTTACGATTGGCACAACATACTTAAGAAGGCATCTGGTACCGGCAGGGATATAAGTGACTTTATCGCAAGGGTCAACCGGATAAGGAATGAACACAGGGCGCTCCAGCTGGATGACTTAAGGTTTATACCTACCGAATTCAACGAATTTAATATTGCAAGGGATAATATAATTGTTTTTATAAAGAAAACTCCGGATAACAGTGATTGTATAATAGTCGCCGTAGATATAGATACCGGCTTGCGTATGCACTGGGTACGCGCATTTTTACCTCTGCATGAATTAGGAATAGAGAATGACGAAGAGTATATTCTCCAGGATTTACTTAATAATGAGGAGTACAGGAAACAAGGCCCGGTAATTAACATAGGGCTTGACTCGTCAGAAAGAGAAAAGCCTTTAGCGCATATATTCTTGCTTAAAAAAGTCCCCCCTTCTGCTAAGGCGCGGCCCGGGCATAATGCACCTAGCCAGGTTGAGGTAGAGAGTACTTTAAGGAAAATTAAGGATAGCGGGATTGTAATGAAGCGCCCCTCAAGTGATCTTGTATCAGAAGCTGCATTGGAATTAACCCGTCAGGGACAAGAGGAGATAGCCAGCCTTCTAAAAAGGCTTTATTCCGCTAATCAAGTACTTGCTCCCCCTAGCGAAGGCGTATTCAAAAATGTTTACGGACTTGTTTATTTTCAAGGATCCCGCATCAGTAAATCGAACCTCCGGATATTTATTCCACAAGATGTAGCAGAGATTAACCGCACCGAAAGTATTTCTTATTTAGTTCACGAAGCTGTGGAGGCATTTTATAGGCTCAAAGGTTTTGATTCTAAAGCTGCCCATATTAAGGCAGAGGAGGCAGAGTTTTATATAGGTAAGCAAGTTAATTTTAGAATAAACCTGCATCATAAGATTACGGGGAGAGTTGATCCTTTTACCGCCGGGATTTTGTTTAAGGCGCTTTATTTACTTAGGATTTATAATCTCTCGGATATTGCTAAAGCACTTTCATACCAGCAGCGTAAGATTGGCTTTGTAAACCTGGAAAAGATAAATGGAATCCAGGTGCGGGAAAAAGGAATTTTCCGGTTATCCTACGTTTCTTATAGGACGGCTAAATATGAAGAAGGTATTTCTTTGGATGAGCCGGTTAATTCTTGGGATATGTTGGTTAATTTTGGGAAATGGTTAGCAAGATATAAGTTAGATGCAATTCATCTTTTGATAAAGCGTGTAATTCTTGATTTAAAATGTAGAAATATTCCCGAGAAAAAGTGCAATATCTGCGCTGAGTTTATGCCTATTACACAAAGATGGTTTTCTTGGGGCAGTAGCCGGTTGTTAGTTAATCCTATGCCTTGGACCAACAAGCACGGTTTTGTCTTAGCATCTAAAGAACATACAGGCATAACTACCAAGATGGTTGATTCGGATGCAGTCATCAAGCTTGCTTTTGATTTTATAAGCAGTGCACCCGAAGCAAGTTTTATATTAAATAGTGTAGGCCGTTCCATACCGGATCATTTCCACTTTCAGGGTTGTTTTGATATATTTCCGGCTGAAAGCGCAACAGTCAAGATTGAAAGATCTGAAAACGGAGTTTATGTAGGCAGAATAAACTCTTGGCCGATAGAGAATACATTTTTGAAAAGCGCAAGCCGAAAAAATATAGAAAAAGCGGTTTTAGAGAAAGTAAGAGGTTACATGTCAAGAGGTTATGCTCCGGATATGATAGACGTTTTATTTAAGATGCATAGCAACAGAGAGTTTATCGTATATATTTTCCCCCGCGTCAATAGAAATACTCTTAAATCAAGCAAAAAGGGCTGGGGCGTACCGGATGTTTCAGGTTTTATAATCGTTGCGGATAAGAAAGAGTTTGAAAATTGTAGCGAATCCGGTATTCATGAAATGCTTAGAGAAGTCGGCGTATATGGGAATAATTTAGGTTTTCCTGCTCGAGCTAATCCTATAAGCTTACCGCAAGTTATCCTTAAGGACCTAATTTCATATGATGGAAGCGGGACAATAAAAATTAAATCATGGCCTACTTATGAATTGCCATCTTCTTTATGGCTTGCGGCAGAATATTTAAAGATTGCGATATTAGATGCTTTTGATAAAAATTTCGATAAGCAGGAGGATTGCGATGCAATGAAAACTGCTTTAAATAGGACGCCTATTTCCGTTATTATACATGGCAATGACGGCCCGTTGGCATATTCAGATGTTGATAAAGGAAGAATTTATCTTTCTTGGAGATCTGTTTATGATTATGATGAAGTTAACCCTGATTTATTGCTTATGCTTTATAAGGCGCTTCGGCTTATTTTATACCATGAAATACGGCATATAATTTATCCTTATC
This sequence comes from uncultured Planctomycetales bacterium, assembly GCA_964608955.1. Lineage (GTDB taxonomy): Bacteria > Omnitrophota > Gorgyraeia > Gygaellales > Profunditerraquicolaceae > Sherwoodlollariibacterium. Next base: position 16,717 of record CAZSQC010000010.1, read on the forward strand.
ATTCGGAAGCTGCTATCCAGCAGCATACAATTGAATATGCTTATTCTCACCCTGAAATCTTAGCAGCTTTCCTGCAAGCATTCTCTTCTGAGCAATTTGGTATAAAAATTGATTTTAGCTTTTTAAATATACTAAAAAGCATCTTTAATCGTAGCCCGCAGGAATATTCTAAGGTATTTGCATCAGCAGAGGTGTTTGCTTCTATACAAACCGAGTTAAACGGGCTGCCTTTAAATGGCCACATAAGATTTGATCGAAAACTATTTAAGCCTGTATTTTACGGTAAATACATAGATTTATTCAGGGCCAAACCGGTAGATGAACATTTTATAGAGTTAATTAGTGAAATGACGGGAACGGACTTTTTATTAATTCCCCACCTTAATTTCTATATGAATGACGGGTTTGTTATGTTCAAAAACGGGGTTATTTATCATGCTGAAGGAGAGTTTGATAGTGGCCCAAAGGTTTATACTTGTTTTGTGGCATACAATAATGGGAGTATTGCGGTTGAGAAGCTGAGATTTATAAAAGGAGAGAATTGTTTAAGGGATAGGGTGGAATCAATTGCGGGGATAGATTTAACTAGCCAAGTCAGGCTTGCTTTCTATGGCCAGCAGATAGTTGAAAGCGGGTTTGCTAAATCGCGGTCACAAATTATGGGCATTGCAGATGAATTCGCAGATAAGGGCCATATTGAGAGGGCTTATCCTCATGCAGCTTTAGGGATTACTTTAGAAGGCAATATTGTTATTTATGCTATAGGGGGAGATAGAAATAACGGCGAGGGAATGATGCCGTGGGAGGTTGCGGAAAAAATTAGGGGCTTAGGAGCCCATGATGCAATCTTGCTTTCTAACGGAGGAGATGTCAATTTACGTTATAATACAAACCTGGTAACTTGGTCTCCGGCAGGAAGAATAGGGACAGGTTCTTCGCGCGTAAGGACTTGGTCTTCTGCAGCAATAGTTATAGCAGAGAAAATACCGAATCTTTGTCCATTGCCGGTTTCTGTTTCATCCCATAAGCAGGCATTAGTTAAGTACGGAGAGCGCGGCATAGCATCTGCAAATGCAATTTTAAGTGAAGGCAAGGCTATCTTGTCTCCAATATTATCTGTTCTTCAGGGTTTAAGCGGTGAACAAAAAAGGAAACTGTTATCTGATATTAATTCGGTTGATTGGGAAGAGGTCCGTGTACTCTATCAGTCCCTTGTGATAGGCAAGAAAAAAGCCGTTCCTCCCATTAAATTCAGTTTTCCAAAACTAGTTGAGCGTACACCTGAAGTTGCCAATAAGGGCAGAGAAGTCCTAAGTTGGGGTGCTGATGAAGGAAAGGCAAAGTATTGCGCAATAGTTGTTGCCGGAGGAACCGGTTCAGGGCTAAGAGGGGATCCGGATTTAAGGGAAAATGACCCGAAGGGGTTCCTTCCCGCTACTCCGCTAAGCCGGGAAAGCCTCTATCTAGCAATGATCCATAAAATACAGCAGGCTGCAGGTTTCTACGGGCACAAGAAGATATATCCGATTGTTTATATGCTTAGCGAGAAAACAGAAGAGGCTACTCTTACCTATATTATGGGCCTTGCTGAATGGCCCAACATAAAAGATAGGGTGATTTTTGCACGTCAAAAAGATCTCCCCGGGCTTTTAAGATATCCCGGGAAGGATGAAGATGGTAAAGCGTTTTTAAGCTCTAAAGATAGATTGAATTTAGGTGGCGCAGGGCATGGGGATGCTTTTGATTATATATTAAATCCTGATATGCATGTTAAAGGCAGGGCTTGGTCAGATATCCATAATGGATTGGTTGAGGTTGAAGTAGTAAAATGGCTGGAAAAACTGGGTGTTGAATATGCTCAATATTTGAATGTAGATAATTTGTTAAACCCAATCGCAGATAGCGCATTTGTAGGAGCACATGTTTTAAGCGGGGATCTTTCGCTTGAGAAAGAAGGCCGGGCCCATATTTCTTTGGTATTGATAAAGAAAACGCAATGGAATGATCCTAAGAAAACGTATGAAGATAGGCTGGGAAATGTTATTGAAGTAGATGGCCGCAAGGAGTCTATCGACTATGGAGATGCTACCCCTGAAATCAACGCTTCTCCTTATGGGGACCCCAGCATTAGATTGGTTACTATACGCAGCCTTTCAGGGTCAACTCCTATTGAATATTCTTTAGTTGATTCTAAAGATGACTCAAATCATCTTGGCCAGAAAGTTCCAATCTATAAATTTGAACGTTCAAGCGGGAATAAGAAGAGATACGGAATTGAAATAGGGGCTGAAAGCCATGAAGTTTTTGCTTCAATTAAAAAGCCCGATACAAAGGCTAAGGTAGAAACTCCCGGGACTTCCAAGAAGCTTCAATCCGATCACTGGAAGAAAATAGTCTTAAGAGCGCTTCCAGGGATAGCGATTCCCGATTCCGTTATTTTAGAGCTTCCTTGGATTGCGGATTATTTAGAGCCGCATAATTTGGCCGATAGATTAAGGGCATTGAATTTCGAATCATTTTTAAAAAATGATACAGGTATTTTAGTTTTCTCTGATTTCTCCGCAGTAGAAGAAGTTTCGCTTTTAGCAAGCCCGACAAATGTTTGTTGGGAGTCATTATTCAATAATTTAGCTAAGCGTGGGTCAAGATTAATCGCGCAAACCAGGGAAGAAAGAGCGCGCTCTAAGGCTGAAGTAGACTTGAGGAAGAAATCCGACCAGGAGGAGTTATCTCTGCGTAAAAAAATAATGCTTAATTTTCTCTCGGCCGCAAAAGAAAACGTATCTCTTGCGGCGTTGATTAAACGGTTATCCGCGCAGAAAAGCACCTCTGCGTTGTTTAAAATCTCCCTCTCGCTAGCAAAATCAAAACTTTATGCGGATTCTATTCGTCAGAAGATAAAAGTAGCGGTAGTCTTTGCAGTTTATAATGTTTGCCCTACTAGAATGTCAAATCAGAACGCGAATCCTGATGGAGAGGATTGCCTTAGGGTTAAAATTCAACAATTGAAAGACCTGTTTGGAGATAACCCAAATATCGACTGGAGGATGATTATTGTTGATGATGGCAGCAGGGATGATTGCGCCGGTAAATTTGCCGAAGCAATCTTAATGGATGAATATGCGGAATTATATTACGGTGGAAAAGTGCAGGTTAAATATTTAAGCCGTGCATTCAGGGCAAACCAAAATCAGGAAGAGATAAAACAGGATAGCCTGTTAGCTAGCATGTATGACACAGCTGGAAGAAAATTAAGCAGGAAGGGCGGAGCGATTATTTTCGGTATGCAGCGGGCTGTTGAGCAAGGTGCTGATTATGTAATATTTACGGATTCCGATATTTCCAGCCATTTAGGCCTTTGCGGAGAAGCAATAAGATACCTAAAAGAAGAAGGTTACGGTGTAGCAATAGGCTCGCGTTCGATGCCAGATTCGCTTGTATTAAACAGGCCGCTTAGCCGTATTATTCAGTCATGGCAGGACACGATTCTTTTTAACTGGTTTGCTATACGGCCATATATGCCTTGGATAAAGGAATTACGTGATACCCAGAATGGATTTAAGGCGTTTAGCAGGGAAGCATTAGAGAGAGTCATACCTTTAACTAAAGAGAGAGGTCTGATATTTGATGTTGAGCTCTTACTTTTAGCCAAGTTTTCCGGTTTTAAGATCAAAGAGTTTGGTATGCCATGGGTAGATACCCCGGGAGTTACATCAGTCAAGATAACTGATGGAATAAAGATGGCACAACAAGTCAAGATAATATCTGAGAGGCATAGAAGAGAATGTCTTCCTTCCGATAGAAGAAATTATCCCTTTCCGGTACCCGTTAAGGTTATTGAGGAGGCCCGGGTTACATATGCTATAGGAGATATTGCTTCTGCCAAGGCAGTCCTAAAGGACGGAAAAATTATTTTAGCTGATGTTGAAAGCTCTTTCGATGCCCAATGGAGAAATATACTTGAAGAGAGGTTGTCCCAGCTTCAACAGCTTTTAGGCAGGGCGCCTCCTGAAGTTGCATTAGCTATCACTACAGATCCTGTTAGGTTAGGTTTTAGGGACAGTCCCTTTCGTGGACAGTCCCTGCCCGCCATGCCTTATGTAGCCTCCTGTGATATAAACGCAAAAGTTGTATATCTTCATCCGTATTTCTTCAGCCTCTTAGAAACAAAACAAACCGAAATACTTTATCACGAGCTTATCAGCCACATCGCCAAAGGTATTGAAGATGAAGATAGGGCCATGATGGATACGATAATCGAACTCGAATTAAGTAAAATTATTAAACTAAGTTCATTCTTTGATCAGGGGATACCAGAATATAACGACCATACGCGGCTTTATGTCGAGTACGACCAAGATTATGTTTCTCCTTATTTTCTCCCTGCTCAAGAAACCAGGAAATTAGTTATTGATACCCTTGGTAATTTAAGAATACTTGATCAGGAACTCCTAAGAGTAGTGTTAAGGTTTATTTACGAACTAAGGGAAGAATTCAGAAATAACAATATTTTAGATAGCAATTTGATTCTGGAATTACCTTTGATTGCCGCTGAATTTCAAAACCCAAATGATTTTATTGATGCATTATTAATAGAACATGAGTTTGTGGGGTTATTTACTAAATTTAGGCGACAATTGTTGTATTATTGGGAATGTCTTGATTTGGGAGGTTATTTTGGCCATACAGAAAGAGGATATTCAGAGATTAGTAAAACAGCATTTTCTTATTACAAAGTGTTATTTATAGATCCTAAAAGTATGGTATTTTTTGTACGAGCATTTGCAAACGGGGTGAGGAATGGTGAAGTATCAGTTAAAGAATTAACCACTATAGATAAGTTAAGGTGTTATATAAAGAACATGCAAAATGAAGCTGAAGCGCCTGTAGGAATTGGAGAATTTGATAAAAAGATGATGACGGTATCAACATTTCCAACCGAAGCCAATTTATTTAGAGAGTTATCTATAATAACAGAAGAGGAATTTATAACACATTCTATAATAACAGAAAAGAAATTACTTAAATGCCTTGTTCTTGATTGTGATGGTGTCCTATGGAGGGGGATAGTGGGTGAAGACGGATTAACCGGTATTAGTGTCTCTGGGGCATATGTTGAATTCCAGCGTAAGGTGAGAGAGCTTAAAGAAAGAGGAGTGTTCTTAGCGTTAAATAGCAAGAACAACCTTAGCGATGTGCAGGATGTTTTCGAGAATCACCCTAACATGATACTAAGAATGAAGGATTTTGCTGTTGTAAGGGTAAATTGGCAGGATAAATCAAAGAATATTTCAGAGATAGCTAAGGAATTAAATATCAGCCTTGATAGCATGGTATTTTTAGATGATAGCCAGCGCGAAAGAGATTTCATGAAGTTTTCACATCCGGAGGTATTGACACCGGATATTTCTGATAATCCCGGAGAGTGGGTAACTTTCTTGGACGGCGTATTTAAGTCCGATCATTCTATCACCAACGAAGATAAGAGAAGGACAGAGTTAATCGGGGCGAGGAAACAAAGAGAAGAGTTTATGGCTTGCTATGATAGCTTAGAAGAGAAATATCGCGCTCTTAATATGAGAGTGGTTATTTACGAAGGTTCCCAAAATAAGAATTTTGTTTCAAGGCTTGCGCAGTTAACTCAAAGAACTAATCAGTTTAATTTAACTTTAAAAAGGTACTCAGAAGAAGAGATTGCCTCGTTTATCAATAATTCTCGATATAGAGTTTTTAGTATGGAGTTTTCAGATAAGTTTGGAGATGCCGGAATAGTTGGGGTTTTGATTATTAACCCGGAAAATGAAATAGAAGTATTCTGCTTAAGTTGTCGTGTTATCGGGTTAGGAATTGAGAATACTTTTTTAACTTATGTTTTAAAAAGGCTTTTAGGATTGAATTTTCAAGGGGGGATAAAAGGTATTTATGTAAAAGGTCCTAAGAATTCTTTGGTTAGCGGATTTTATTCTAGCTTTAAAGGTTTTAAAGAAGTTTACAAAGACACTCAAAAAAGCGTTTGGTTGCTTCAAAGCTTGAAAGAACTTGATTTATCATATCCTGAGTGGGTTTTTGTTGCAGGTGAAGGTAAACTATCTGAATATTTTAATTTGGATAATTATGTGTATTTACGTTGCCTCATGGCATTTCTATCTTCATATCGAGAGGAGGAACTAATTAAATATTTATTTGAAATGGCAGGAGTACATGGATTGCGGGACGATAGATTGAGGGATGCTGTAGGTAAATTAAGATCTGTTCTT
>CAZSQC010000010.1:22983-23807 GCA_964608955.1 uncultured Planctomycetales bacterium
ACGGGAAGCGTTACTACTAGAGATCTTATATTTGAATTTCATTAAGGCTAAGATTAAGGTAGAAAATCAGGAACTTCCTATATATACAGTTGACATAGAATGTGGAGATTATAACGAAAAGTTATTAAAGAACCCCAGAATTAACATTTTAAGCCGTGAGACTATCCATAGTTTGTTTGACGATGAACCATTTTTAAGGGGTGGATTAGGTGACTGGTCTGAGACATATAGAGTAAGATATACAGATTCGGGAGATGCACGTAATTTAGCCAATCCTCTTATATTCGCTATTGAAGAAATAAAACCAAATTGTTTTAGGGAGTATATTGAAGGAATATATAAGTTATGTGTTGAATATGGTTTGGTTCAATTATTAAGATCCCCAATTGATTTAATAAAAATAGTGGAACAAGAGAGAGCCAACGGAATATGTAAGAATAGTAACCATCCTTTAGTACTTCCTGAAAAAGTTAAAGGTGCTGCCTTATCTCAATACGGCCAGCGCGATGTCGCTTCTGCCAAGGTAGTCCTAAAGGACGGCAAAATTATTTTAACTTCGGACGAAAGCGCTTTCGAAGTTGTATGGAGAAACACATTAGAAGAGCGTCTTTTGCAGCTTCAACAGCTTTTAGGCAGGGCGCCTCCGGAAGTTGCATTAGTTATCACCACTGACTTAAAGAAATTAGGCATAGATCCTGCAACCGGCCTGCCTTATGTAGCCTCCTGTGATATAAACGCAAAAGTTGTATATCTTCATCCTTACTTTTTTAGCCTCTTAGAAACAAAACAAACCGAAATACTTTATCACGAGCTTATCAGCCACA
>CAZSQC010000011.1:0-22079 GCA_964608955.1 uncultured Planctomycetales bacterium
ATGATTAACAGGCAGGGGAATAAAGCCGATATGAACGCAGGAATAAATATATTCCTCGGAGCTTGGGAGAAACTGATTCAAGACGGGCAAAATGGCTTAGAAAGGGATGATTTTGAAGAAGAACTTGTTTTGGCTGATTTTAGTAATATTGAAGGCGTTTCCAATGAAGGAGGCATCCTTTACGAAAGAATAAGAAGTTTACATCCGCAGGCCTTAGTTGAAAATTGTATTAATGCGGTAAAGTCCTCTAAGTATCAGAAGGGTTCTGTTGTTGATTTACGGTCTATACCCCAGGGTGCTCAAATCGTTTTAGTCGGTGATCTTCATGCAAACATTGGTAATTTTATCAGGATTCTCACCCATAAGAATGCGGAAGGCCGCAGTATTCTTGATAATTTAGCTAAGGGTTCTGTATTCTTGGTGTTTTTAGGTGATGCTTTGCATAAAGAAATAAGCTTAAAGGACGCGAGGTTTGATTTTGTAACGCAAAAAGACGGGGATAGAAATTACACTGATTTTAACAAATTTGTCGAGCACCTTTATACGGATATGCATGATTCCGTTCTGCTAATGCATATGATAATGGCGCTTAAGGTGCGTTTTCCGGATAATGTACACTACCTTTTAGGCAACCACGATGTTTTCGGATACGATTGTTATAAACAGCCGCTTAAGGAGCTGATTAACCAAAGTGAATGTTTCCGCCAATTTTTGCACAGGGAATTTAGTAGTGCTTATGTAAGGAGCTACTTAAGGTTTCTGAGGATAAGCCCGGTAGTTTTGTTAGGAAAAGGAATAGTTGGCGTTCACGGCGGTCCTTCCAAGTATCCGGTTTCCTTGAAATATTTAATGCGCCATGAGGCTTCGGATCTAAACCTTCAGGCAGTTTTTGATATGTTGCAAGGACGCTATCAGGAGTCCTGCGAGCCTTTAGATACTTTAGCCTACAATCAACGCCATATAGAAAATTTTCTTAATCAATTGGGTTATAAATGCGATCAAACATTTTTTATAGTAGGACATAACATAATACCTGATGATAGTTTTGTTTTTGAGTTTTATCCTTCGAGCTACGTTACTTTAGGATTCAAAAGTAAGGTAGGGTATATCCTGCATGAAGATAGAAAAGCCCTCCCGGTGCAGATTAGTAATGACAAAGTTGTTTCTTCGCAGGATACCGAATGCCTTCTATCGGTGGTTAATTTTACAGCCAAGAAGATTAAGCTTACAAAAGCTGTAAGGCTTCTATCTTACGTTATACTTACCGCTGTTCTGTTATTTATAATTAAGTCCTTAGTAGCTCTCGTTTTGCCGCAAGTCATAGATTATATTTTCGCGGGAATCTTATTTGGCATTGTGTGTCCTGTTAATGTCCCAAGGGTATTGCGTAACGACAGACAGTTTTTGGGTGTATTAAAAGATGCGTTCAGGTTTGTAAAAGATAAAGCATTTAGGCGTTCAAATTATTATAAATTTCCTTATGTGCCTCGGGGAGTTATATATCGTAGGCTCGATACTGGTCTGAAGCGTGTTCTGCGAAAGGGAAGGCTGGAATATAGCAAGATACACGAAGACAGGAGAGGGCACTTTTTTACGCTTGATCTTTCTGAAATAATCGGAAGCGAAGACAGATGGCTTAGGGACAGCAAGGATGCAGTAATATTTGGTGTGCGTTCAGAGAGGGCAAACCGTTGGGCTATGCAGGGTAAGCTTGAAATAGTCCCGGATATTGATACTTTTGAATATGATGATCCGGGTATGCGTCTTTATCCCGTAAAAGAATCCGATGTTTCAGGTGAAGATATCCCGCTTAGCGAAGTAGATTTTATCCTAATAGGCGACAGGAGCGATAAGAAATTAAAGAAATTAATCAAAAGAATCCCTGCTTCAATACGCGCTCAGGTGGCAGCGAAGATAATCAGGGTAAGGATAGGCAAAAACGTCGAGAATAAAAGCCAGGCTTTAGCAGAGTTTTGCGATGCACAACGAATTACTTCCAGAACGCAGGGCGAGGTTGTAACTGATCTCAAAGAATTAGTTACGCTTGAAATCCGGCGCCTGCTTTTGGAGCGCGGGTTACCCGAGGGTAAAGATTGTAATTACTTCGGAGGTTTTTCCGTCTTTCCTTCGGGCTCTTCTTTTAATAGCGGAAAAGAAAACCCTTCCTTTTTAAGTATTTTAGGCGTGCCTCTTAAATTACACTGGAGCTTTTTTGTTGTATTAGCTTACGCTGCTCTTACCGCAGGGGTTAAAGGCGTTGTGCTGTTATTGGCGATTTTCGCCTGCGTTACCATGCATGAACTGGGCCACGTTTTAATGGCCAGAAGATACTATATAGGGTCAAAGCAGATACTGCTGACTGCGGTAGGGGGTATGGCTACTTTAGAAAGTGTCGGAAGAAATATACCCGAACAGATAAGAATCGGTTTTGCAGGGCCACTTGTAAGTATTTTTATTGCAGCGTTAAGTTTGATATTTACCTATTTATTATTCCCCGAGGTTTTGTTTATTTTAAATCTTAACGGCTGGTTAAATATTCTGGGCTATATATGGAGAATAAACTTAATTTTAGCTATTTTTAACCTTTTGCCTGTTTATCCTATGGATGGCGGAAGAATTTTTAGGGGCCTTCTTATTTATTGCGGGATGGACAGGCTTAAGGCTACCAACTTTTCTCTCGCAATAAGCTATGTATTCGGAGTATCTTTTATTTTTCTTGGATTTCTTCTCCCCGGGTTACGCTTCTTGGTTTTAATAGGGCTATTCTTAATGCTAACCGCAAAAAAAGATGCGCGGAATCTTCTTCATAACGAGGAACTTGCTTTGGGAAATCGCAATAAACCTTTCTTTGGTATTCTGCCGGTATTTATTGCTCTAGTAATTCTTTCAATAGTTACGCAAACGGGATTAGAGAGCCCCGGCATTTTAATGTGTTTCTTTTTAGGAACGTTCTTCGATAGGTATTTATTTTTACCCGGTAAGAACCTTTTAGAAGAAATCTGCGCTGGCGCAGGCGGTAAAAGATTATGTTTACTGGCAGTAACTATAATTTCAAATATATTTATTTTAGCAATATCTTTTGGCGCTTCAGCCACAAGCGTCACTTTATCAATTGCCGGGATAATTTTCGTGTATTTAGTCGGAGGAAGGCTTATCCAGAAACAGATCCTTAATTATTATCTTAATCATGAAGCTCGTATTCTTACAAGCGTTAAAGAAAAAGATTCCTCCAGGAGGAGTTATAAAAAAGTTTATCGTCTCTTCGGAAGGATTATAAATGTTTACAGGTTTAACGCAATACGTGACTTGGTCGAAAAGCGCAAAAGGCTTTTAACAGAGCTCATACTGCTCAATATACTTCCTCCAGTTGGAAAGCGTACGCCGGGTTTCCAATCAGAGTTGCGTTCGGATGTGTGTAAGAAGTTGTTAATTGAGCGTGTCTTATCAAGCCGCAATGAGAATATTTTTGGACCGGCGCTTGAGGCAATTATTGAAGTTTTAGCGAAAGAAAGCAAGCAGCATGCAAAGTTCTTTTTTGAGAGGTTCTTTCCTATTCTTCTTGAATCCGGTAAATTACCCCGTTTCTCAGAAGCGTTAATCGAGGTTCTGATAAAAGCAGAACATCATAAGATCAGGCTATTCTATATTGAAAGCGAGGTAGATTTCTTTTCCCATACCAAGGAGATTATCAAGAAGCTTGCTTTGACGCTGCCCGCAATTAAAAAACAGATTACAGCTTATCTTTTTAAGGTTATGGAAAAAGACGAAGAGATTCCATTGGTCAGAAGGCTTTTAGGTGATTTAGGTTTTCATATTGTGAGCGAAAGAGAATTTGCAAGATTCAGCGCAAATCAGGTAGCCGGTGAAATTTTACGGCTCCAAAGTATTAAAAAGCCAAATGAGCCTATAAATATAGTTTTTTCAGCTGGCAAAACCATGATCGGCTTCTTAAATGAATTAGCCATGATTCCCGGCATTCAGTGGGAGAGAATTAATTCTTTTCAGGTGTCCGGATACCGTGGGATCGGTTTAAAAAGTAAATATTCTTTTGCGAGAGTGCTTTATGAGAATCTTTTCAGAAGGGTTTATTCTAATAAAGACGCCGGAAGGATTTATTATATCGGAGAAAATCCCGATTTAAGAGGTTATATGAAAGTCCTCGAAGATTTAGGAGGCGCTGATATCACCATTGTCGGAGTTGGTTCCAACGGGCATATTGGATATAACGAGGCCGGGGAGGATTATAACGAAGAGGAATGCGGAAGATTAAAGCTGGTTCATCTTAAAGAGAGCACAATAAGCTCTAATGTAGAAAGCTACCCCGGAATAGTCGATAACCCTTGGGCTTATACTATGTCTTTAGGAGATATTTTAAAATCAAGAAAAATATTCTTGTTTGCAAACGGGAAGCGTAAATCACAGGTTGTTAAAGATGTTTTTGCCAGCGCGCCCCAACGGAACATTCCGGTTGCAAAGCTTGTTGAGCATACCAATGTTACGGTTGTTTTAGACAGGCAGGCGGTTGATGATTTAGCGCCTAATTTTATATCACGTTATGCCCAGGCGCAGATTACTTTAGACAATGTTCCCGTAGGATATCATCAGATTGACCGCGAGGGCACTATAGTCAAGGTTAATCAGTTTGAAGCTAACATGCTGGGATATTCTGTTGAAGATATGATCGGGCGGCCGATATGGGAATTTATTCCTGAAGACCTGCAGGATGAGGTACGCGCATTAATTGCTTATAAAGTAAAAGAGCCTCGAGTATTGCCTGCATTTGTGAGGAAATACCGCAAATCAAACGGAGATCAAATCTGGGTTTATATAAATGAACAGCAGATTTTAGACGGCCAGGGAAGAGTTTCCGGGATTCTCTCCGCCTTGACCGATGTTACAAAATTCATGCAAGAGACAGTTAAGCCGTTAAGGCTAAATAAAAATAAGGCTGATACTAGAATAAGTTTTTTCCTTGCCCCTAGAATTGACCCTAAGGAAAATCCGATGAAGATTTTCGGATCCTATTATAACCATTTGATAAAATTAAAAAGGCTTGCTTCGCGTATTCATAGGTGTGTTTTATATCTTCCCGAAGGCAGCAATATCAGAGAATGCCATTTTGCGCACGTTATGCATGATATAAACGGAGATCTTTCGGCTTTCAGGGGGTTCTTGGATTTGGGCGAGACACGCGGAACCCTTGATAAAAAGATTTTTCTTCAGATAATAGAGAAGACAAAAGAAGATATTGATTTCTTGTTAAAGTTGCTTTTAGATCTAGGCAAGAAAGAGAACGGGCCTGCCATAGAAAAGCTTATAAAAAGTAACCATGGGGCTGATATTAATCCTGCCGCCTATCAAGATATTGTTTTGTGCCTTTTGGTGAAAGCTTTTGTGCAAGACAATAAATCTGAAGAGAAGAAAGCTTATTTTGCAATAATATTACACAGTATGCGTGTTGCTTTATGCACGCTGCAAAATTATCTGAGCGAGCGTTTAAATGATCCGGCGCGTCCGATACCCGGAGTTAGAGAAGAAGACGCCGTTTTTGAGTCCGGCAGGATCGCGAAAAAGTGGAATAGATTAAAGGTGGTTGAATATGGCCTTATTGCTTCGGCGTGCGAACAGGCTTTAAAACCGTTAGCGCAGTCTTTGGGAAATAGAAGAATAGATCTTTTTGTCGAGTTTATTAAGGATTCCGGACGTATAAGAGCAGGGCCATCCAAAGATATTTATGGAACATTTCATCCTTGTAAAGGTCTATTCTTAAACGAATCTCTTCTTTCAAACCCGCCTGAATTAATCAGAACCATACGCCATGAATTCGGTGCTTTCTTAGGGCTTAATCATTCAGAGAACGCGATACTAGAGGAACCCTTAAATGACAGCGCCCGTATTTACTTGCAGGGATTAGCGCTTAACGCCGATACTTGCGATGGATTATACTTTAGGGCTTATAGAAAACTTGGATCCGAAAAAGATGTGAAGTGGCTTATCAGGCATATTAGAAACGGAAGGGCTATAGCCGAATATATCTGCGAAGAATTGGGTTTAGATGATCATGACAGGAGGATTGTTCTTACGGCCTATTCTTTGCATGATTTAGGTAAACTACATGACGTAGAAATCTGGGGTTTGATAAGTTCTGATTTGATAATGGCTATGGATAAGACCGGTATAATGCGCAGTGTTATCAATATGCATCCTGAATATGCCCTACGCATGCTTAGAGAGCAGGGTATTATTTTAGAGGAAAAGGTTATTCAGATAATAAGGTGGCATCATAATCCGCGGGCGATTCAAGACCCCTGGGTGCGTTATCTTTGCGAAATAGTCTGGTGGGCAGATTTAGTTGATGCAATAGTGGGTATAAGGCCTTATCTTAATTTACTCTCAAGCCTGGATCAGGTATTAGAGGAAGTAAAATATGAGTTTTCCAAAAATGACATTTCTGGCAGGCGACATTTTAAAAGTATCTATCAGTCTGTCCGTAATTTCCTGTTGAGCCGTTCGTTCCCGAGAATATATCCGCATTTTGAAAGTCTATCTACGAGAAGCTATTTTTATCCGGTGTTTGCGTGTTTGCTTGCTCTCCCTATTTTATCATTATTAAATACCGTAAGCTGGCAGTATTTATTTCCTTTTATGGGTTTATTCTTGATGTTTGGTTTTGTCGGAACGGATTATCCTTTATCTCCGGAATTAGTAATCAACCTGAAAGATAAATGTAAAGAATGCGTTTCTCTTATTAAGGGCGAGAATCTACAGATTACAGGGGGCCTTTTACCGGACAATGTGGTAAACACTTATGAAGAGCTCCTTTCTGAAGGAGAAGGCCCTCTTGCTGTATTTAACAGGGTAAAAGCGCCATTTGCAAGAAATCTTACATATGCTCAGTTTGCGGGGCAGGCGATTCTAATCCCCGAAAGTTCGGGTATTGATATTTATTGCGATAAAGTCAGGGATTGCGCAGTTCTTATTATGAAATTAACCGATAATTCAGGTAATTTTTATATATTGCTTGAGCATGTTTGGGCTCATGAAATAGACAAGCAGGTAATAAGGCTTGTAGCTGAATTAAAAAGGCTCGAATTAACCGCGCAGGAAATCTTATTTTCTCCCAGAGGCGATTCGGTAACCGGCATTGCGGGCACTGTTTTGAATAGCTTTCTAGGCAAATCTATTAAGATAGTTTTAAGGCATCCTGATAACCAAGACGAATGTTCAGCTTGCGCCCTTGTCACATCCCAGGGGTACATTCTTATGTCTGATTTCAATGATAACGTAATCGATACAGGCATCTGGGAGGAGAACGGATATTCTGGCCTTACAATAAATCCGGTTATCGATTTATCTTTTGGAGTGGATTACTGTGAACCGGGGAGAGACTATACTGCTAATATAAAAAGGAACAATGCGCTTATCTCCAGCGCCGGGATTATTCATGCGGGAATTAAGAGAGAACTTAAGGGTAACACGAGGTTAAATAAGAAAATAACCGGGAGTTTGCTAGATTTACTTGAACATCTTATTCCTAATGCCGTTGATGCGGTATTTGAAAGAATCGACAGGGGAGATTTGGTTCTTATAGGTTCAGGCGACCTCGTGCGGTTTAAAGTTTTTGTTTTCCCTGATGGTTCACATAGGTTTATTTTATCAGATTCCGGGATAGGAATGGATAAAAAACAATTAGCGGATGTGGCTAACTGCCGTTATCAGAGCTATAAATCTTCTAGCTATTTTCCTGCTTATATGGGTGGCCATTGTCAGGGTGTAAAAAAAGTTTTGGATTCCGCTTGGAGAAATTCTTTTTCTATTTGTTTTCTTTCAAAAAAGGCAGGAGAGAACCCCTGCGCATTTTTACAGGATGCAGGTAAAAGGTTGAGCTTTTTTAGCGGTGCGAAAGAAGGGCGGGGAACTGATATTGTTATTTGTCCAAGGGCAGATGAATCCGGTTGCGTCAATATGAATTCTTTATTTTCTATTGGCCTGCTGACTCCGCAACTTAGCCTGGCAGGGGTAGGGCTGGGAGTGTTGACTAGGGCAGGGCCGTTCGGAGTAATATTAACTGTTTTTGTAGCACTCATTTCGTTATTGCTGTTCTGCCGTTTTCTTAAAATCAGAAGTTATTCCTACCCGTTAGCTGACCTTGATAAATCACTCGATGATAACTGCATTAATATATTCTTAACCGAAAGAGGGCATACCGGTATTGCCCGTAGGCTTAAAGTCGCAGCTTTAAATACTCCCGGTGTTTTAAGGCAAATTTTCTACGAGGCTAACGGCAGTGAGTGTGTATTAAGAGCTCCGGCTTATCGCAGCGATTTTCTGCATAAAGTATTAACGCCGCTTTATCTTCAGGATGCTAAATTGAGGCTTTTAAGGATTTTGCCGGGAGGAGAGAAGATTTATCACGTTTGCGAGGATGGAGAGCTTTATTTGTCGGATATAAGTTCTTCTGATTGCTGGATTGCAGGCGAGTTTGTTTCTCCGGAGGATGCACTTTGCGAACAGAGAATAAGAATCGCCATAGTCCGTAACATTTTAAGGCGTAATCTGTTTAAGGTAGGAGATAGCATAATAGTTTTCGCCAACGGACTTCAAAGAGGAGGGTTATTGAATATTCCTTTTGCCCTTGAAATTACCGGGGCAAGAAGCGGATATATTAATGCGGGTAATCTGGGTTTATTCAAAATACGTCCTAAGACAGGTGACTTTATCAAAGGGGCGCCCTTATGGCAGATAGTAGTATTGCAGGGCAAAAGACAAATTCCTCTTAATAATTTTGTTACGTTACACAGAATAGTCAAGCCCAGGTTGCCGTGGGAATATGAAATAAGCGGCAGGGTAGTATTAGTAAGGGATTCAAAAGGCGGGTATCAACTAAGGCATCTTTCAAGCGGGAATAGGGTTCTGACATTAAAACATGACAGAAGCATTGAAACATCCGGCATATATTATCCGGATGTTTTTGCCTTCCACCATCAGGTGGTTATTTCCTATCATTTCCATCCGTATTGCGACCTGACTCCTTCTTTTGGAGACCTGAAAGAGTTTTTAAGGGAATCTAAGCATAAGGTTGGGTTAGAGATAATCTTTGCTGCCGATGAAGAAACTCCGGGTTTATTTGTTGCAAGGGCTTATTCCGTAAGAAAAGGAATAAATCTTAACGATGCTTTTAGGTGTATCGGCGCTTCGGAAGCTGTTGCTTTAGCTAAAGCAAAACAGGATTCTCAAGAAAAGAGGGATAATTTAGTATCGAAATATTTTAGAACCGGGGATTTTGCGTTGAGCCGTAAAGGAGACTTGTATGAATGGTCTTCCTTTAAGAGGAATGCTTTGGGAGCGTTGGCCTGTTTCTCGCTTTTAGCAGTAACAGGTTTATCAGTTTTAGTTTTTATTGGAATGCTGGGTACGTCTTCCGGCACAGCTTTGGGTTTATCTTTAGGAAGCGGATTTGGATTATTATTTCTCGGGATGGTAGTTGAAAACTCCGTTTTTGCTAATGTAGTGCGCCAGATTAAGGAAGCTGCTTTTAGAATGGGGCTCGATGAAAGAATTCTTGAGAAAATGGTTAATCCGGAGCATTTCAAGAAAGTACGTATGGATATTCCGGTTAAGGTGGCAGGAGAAGAGAAGAAACTAATCGGGTTCAGGATAGTTCATAATGATGCGCGCGGAGCGGCTAAAGGCGGTATCCGTTTCGATGACGTAGAGGCCTTAGATCAGCTTGATAGCGATAAATTGGAGAGGACAATAGCGCACATACTCGATGAAAACTATTTCCTTGCTGCTTCAATGACATTGAAAAATGCCGTAGGAGGAATACCCTATGGAGGTGGCAAGGGGTGCGTCGGTGTTCCTTTAAGTATTGTCCCCAGAGACTCAAGGGGGGAAGAGGCTGTCGGCCCCTTGCACGCCGAGATAATAAGAGAATACGTGCAAAAAGGATACGAGCAGAATAAGTATTTGTTTGGTCCGTATGTGGATGTTCCGGCGGGCGATATGCGCACAGGCGGGATGATCATGGCCTGGTTTTTAGATGAGCACATAAAAATGAAGACTAAACTTGGGTTGTTGGAAAAAAGATTTCTTCAGGGCTTAACCGAGCTTTTGGATAAAGAGCATGATATTACCCAAGTCCCCTTTATTATAAAATATGTAGAAATGGGAGGGACTATTGAATTAGGGACAATCACAGGTAAGCCTATTACAATTAAGCTTCCAGACGGAAGGGAAATTAAAGTAGGAGGTTCTTTAGGCCGCGAAGCAGCTACCGGACAGGGGGTTGTATTTTCTACTATTGAGGCCTTAAGGGAATTTGGCGAGAGGTTGGGAATAGGCAGCAGGTTGGAAGGCCAGAGCGTGGCAGTACAGGGTATGGGTAAGGTAGGTTCGCACGCTGCCCGTATATATCATGAGGAGAAAGCAGTAGTACAGGGTTTAAGCGATTTTCCCGGACTTCTCTGGGATAAGAACGGAATTGATGTTGCAGATTTAATACTTAGAATTAAGCAAGACGGCATGAGAAAAGCTTTTGCAGATACCCCCGGATTTATCCCGGGAGATAAGTATGTTTTGATTAAAGATAACGGGAACCTTGAAATTGTTGATCAGGGTACTCCCGGAGCGGTAAAAGCCATAGATGCTATTTTAGAGCTGCCTGTAAATGTGCTCGCTCCTTGCTATCGTGAAAAGCAGATTACCGAGAAGAACGCGCACAGGATAAAGGCAAGATTAATAGTTGAAGGTGCAAACGGACCTACGACCCCGGAAGCAGACGCAGTCTTTGAAGAGCCTTATAGAAAAGAGAGGAGCGGGTGTTTTGTCTGGGATAATCTACCTATTAAGGGGCCGCTGGTTGTGCCGGATATCCTGGCTAATATAGGAGGGGTGGTAGTTTCTTATCTTGAATGGCTCCAGAATTTATCCGGAGAACACTGGCTTGAAGGTCCGCTAAAGAAGATGTTAGAACAAAGAATTGCTGTTTCAAGTGCGCAGGTCTTTGAGTGTGCGCAGGAATATAAGGTAAGCTTGAGGATAGGCGCGACTATTTTAGCGTTAAAGAGAGTTGCTGCTGCTATGGTAGCAAAAGAAGCTGCAAATGATGAATCTCTCAAAGAGGCTCTTTTAAAGAAAACCTATTCTCCTTATAAGGGTTATAGCGTGCTCGATAACTATGAGACTTTTGAGGAGTTAAACCTTATTTACAATCTTGGGCTGTATCCTTCTTTGGTCGAAATATTAGAAGCAAAAATACAAAGGGAGATAGATGTCCTTGCGAGTAAGATAGTAGGCACCTTGCCGGCTGGAGCTTGTTCTTATGTCATGATTTCGGGGCCAACCGCGGTAGGAAAGCCATTTTTTGCAAATCGCCTGATGTATGCGGTTAGAAAAGCCATGCGTTCTAGTAATCCTCAATCAAGCCCTGTTACTCATCTTCTGGATTTAGACTATCCTCACTCCTCATCCGCGCTTTTTGATTTAATATATAAATTGCGGGATGGAGGAATTATATTTATTTACGGAGATTATGCGCTCGACAATAAATTCTTAAGTTGTTTTGATCCTAAAAAAGTATTCTCTGTTTTTACAAATACCGCTCCTAACCTCAGGCTTTTTGAAAACCAACCTTTTACTTCTGCTAACTTAAGGATTTTAAGGTTAATACTGGAGCAGGTAGGAGAGGGTAAGAATCTGATTGATGTCATAACAAGATGGCAGCATTTAAGGCATCAGCAGGTAAACATAAATTATAGCAGTTGGGTTAATGCCGATGAAACTTTTAATATAGAGGTTGGCTATGAATTTCCTTATCTCATGCGTGTATTAAAGGCTCCTTTGGATAAGGCGCTTGAGGAGTCAAAAGAGACTTATGATTTTAGCGCTGTTGCGATTATCGAACAACTACTAGGACTTTTCAGGGGTTTAGATGAAATGCCGCTTCTTAATTATACGGAACTACCTGATAACTCTCTGCCGGCTAAGTTTATGCACCGTTTTGATGCCGCTATATATATTAACGGGCAGAATCTTCCAAGGCAGGAGTTTACTGTGGAGAACTTTTTAAATCCTCATGAGTTTTGGATTTTTGCTCTTGATAGAACTTGCCGGATTTTAAATATAGAAAGAAGGGCTGAACTGATATATAGACTCCGCAATTATCATGAAGGTAAGTCAGCGCACAGTAAAATAAGGCAGGTTCTTGCGTCTTTGCTTTCTACCAATCTCTCGTTTGTTTACAAAGATTTCTTTGGGCTATGGATCTTCGGGAGCATAACTAAGAGCGATGAAGAAGTAGGCCCTTGTTCTGATATTGACTTAATTATCGGAGTTCTTAGCGATAAAGAAAGATTAGAAATTATTAATTACATTAAAGAACTGGATAACTTCGTTTGTGAAAAGTTCAACGAAATTATGTCGGGAACCGGGATAACGATTGAGAAGGTGTTTGATATTAGCGATAAAGTTCTGCTCCCGGAAGAGATAAGGGGAGGAAAAGGCTTTGCTTCAATATTCAATTCGACTGATAATATCCCGGTTAGATTATTCTCCCGCGACCCCCACCGCGCAAAGCCGGGTAAACAACCGACTGAAGCTAATATTCTCAAGCAGATTGCAGGAAACAAGCTTCTTACTACGGCACAGAGGAATGTTTATCTTGAAGGTTTAAATATAGCGCGGATTCTCGGGCGCGAGGATGCAGCATTAGCCAGCCAGTTAGAGAAGATGGCATCTATGCCTGTAAGGGCTCCTCCGCAGGGAGAAATGCCTGATCTTTACGGCGTCATCCGCCCGGATAAAGATTCCCACGAACTACAGCTACACCTTGACCCATCACTTTTAAGCAAATCCAGCCAAAGAGAACTCATTATTACTATTATCCATGAAGCCCTAACCCAGGCTTACCCTGACAATGAGGACAGGGAGAATGAATCGTTGGCGCATGATTTGGCAGAAAATCTTAAGCAGGTTAGGGTAAATAAGAACAAGATTATTCAGCTTTCTCTCCCCGCATTATTTATCGCGGCTGTTTTATTTCTATTAATTCATCGTTATGTTTATCCTTCAGTATCCGGCTATTTGCTATTACCTATTCTAGGAGCAGTTTTCCACTTTGGCACAAGCGCCACCTATTCCCCGGATTTCTATAAAACAAGAATTAAGAATTTCTTGAAACAGGCGCTTGCCTATGCTGGTACTGTTGTTATCAAAGATAATGAGTATCTTAATTCGCCCGGAAACGGAGATGACTTTAGTTATCTAAGAAAAGTTAGAATTGCTGTAAAGCATATGAAAGACTTAAGCGGGCAAGGCAACCTTACCCCTTCTCCGCTATCCGGAATAAAAATAGTACTTGTGGATAAAACAAATGGCGATGCCCATAGGTTAATCGATGATGACGGAGAATATGTACAGACAGCATGTTCAGTTTCCGGCAGGAAGCCTAGGATAACTATATTTATGACGAAGAGGTTATTCCAGGATCTTTACGCCAGGGATCTTGCTAAGCGCGTATTAATTCCTCATATTAATCAGGCAAGGGATAGAAAGAGCAGCAACACATACAGGGATGATTTTCAGGGGCACATTGTCCGCGAGATACATCTAAGGCTCGTAGATAAACTAATCTATGGCGTTGTCAGCGAGAATAAAATAATATTTCTGGCGGCGCGTTATTCTAAGAAACAGGCCCGTAAGATACGTTCTTATATTGATTTAATGAAGTTTATGATGAAGGAGAACGGATTGTCTTCGGAAGAAAGCAGGTGTTTCTTTAGGATCGGTTCTTTCTTTGTCGCAGTGGAGCTAATAATCTGGCCGATCAGGTTATTAACTTTGCCTCTTGCGGCATTAGCCAGTTTTACAGGGTTTTTATGGCTTGCCGGCGTATTGCTAATTGCTCCGTCTATATGCGGCCCGCTATTAAGAGTATCATGCATAATTTATTTCTGGGTAACTTATACTTTGAAATACAAAAAGAATATCAACCTTTGGGTTGCTTTGTTACTTGCTCCTTTACCCTGGGGAACTGGATTATTGGGGCTTCCTTTGCAGATTGCCTGGAGGTTAAGGAAAGGTTTAGGGCAGTTCAGTATAAGTTATTTAAGGCTACTTCAGAAGATTGCTTTACGCCTGGATGAAATCATCAACCTTTCGGAGTTTAGCAGCGGACGCAAACAGGATTTGATAGAGCAGAGATTCATCATAGCCCGGGAGGTAATTAACTTCCAGAAATCAGGAAAACTCAAGATTATTTCAACCCATTATAATGAGAAGAAATTAATAGGCCAGCTTTCAGAGGTCTATATAACCGTTAAGAGAAACATCGGAATCCTTGTTTTAGATGAACCTGAATACGCCAGATCCTTTGAAGGGATACTCCCCGCTCTCTTTAAGAATGATCCTGAAGCGCTTAAAATGTTCTATACCATTGATTTCGATAAATTCTTTGGAAGCGACGGCAGGGACTGCAGAATTGTCCCTCTTGACTGGGTGAAGAGAAAGGCAGTTCTTTTAGTGCTGGCTGGTTTTGTTTTAACAGTTGTTACTATGTTTTTTGGTTCTGATGTTATTGCCGGAGTTTTGTTATCGGGAGCTATGTTAGGATGTGCGTTACAATCTCATCCCTCTAAAAATTATTCCAGAAAAGAACTGATAGAAATTGCTTCGGTTGTAAGGAGATGGGTCCTTAAAGATGGTAACCCGATGAAAAAACATTTGTGCAACGGCATGGCTTTCATGGTGAGCCTTGTAATTAGGAACTCTTCTCCTATTTGGAGCGATGATTTATTCCAGACATGGGTGGAAGTCGGGGATGAAAATAACGGGTGGTTGATTGATGCATTCCCGGAGGGGGTACCCGCAGAAGTAGAGGGCCATATTAAGCATTTGATTGTTGACGGTGTATTGGTTATGCCTTTAAAAGAGGCGCACGCATTCTATGCTAAGGGGAGAATTTATGACCCCGGTGTTTTTACCTGGCGCGATGCAGCTTTGACCCTGCTTGATAACAGCAAATACAGGGAAAAATTAAGTTTTGTCATGGGTGCTAACGGGTTATTAAAAAGAGACGCTGTTAAAATTATGGGCGAGGCTTTATCGGAAACCTTACATTTTAATTCTAGAAATAAAAATCCTGTTAAAGCCGGGACCAAAGCTGTAACCAAAAGCCGTAAATTATCTGATGTTGAAAAAGAAGAACATGTGGCGAGATTAAGGAGCGCTATTTGGCTGCGCGAGCAGGTATCTGCCTTACCAAAGCCGCATCTAAATCTTATTCCGATTTCCCGGGCTATTCAATTAACGCGTTTGGAAGTAGCAAATTCAGCTAAGAAAGTAGCTATTGTTATAGACGGAGATCAGGGAGTAGGAAAGACCGCTCTTTCTCACTGGTTTACTTTAGGGGGACTTGGTTTATTGGTAAGCGATGTTTTCTGCCAGGAAGGTGATTGGGTAACCTCGGATGAGCACTTGAAAAGTATGTTACATGAGTTTCTTGGAAGCAACAGAAAAGTGATGATTTTTGAAGGAGTATCGAGTAAGGTTCAATTTTTGAGAATCCTTTTTGATATTCCGGGGATTTCCGATTTGATTAGCGTTGTTACTCTTGAGCTGCCGCGCGGGTTTTACGGAGAACTTTTTAGTTCTAAGGCATATTTTGACAAATTATTCTCCCGCGACCCCCACCGCGCAAAGCCGGGTAAACAACCGACTGAAGCTAATATTCTCAAGCAGATTGCAGGAAACAAGCTTCTTACTACGGCACAGAGGAATGTTTATCTTGAAGGTTTAAATATAGCGCGGATTCTCGGGCGCGAGGATGCAGCATTAGCCAGCCAGTTAGAGAAGATGGCATCTATGCCTGTAAGGGCTCCTCCGCAGGGAGAAATGCCTGATCTTTACGGCGTCATCCGCCCGGATAAAGATTCCCACGAACTACAGCTACACCTTGACCCATCACTTTTAAGCAAATCCAGCCAAAGAGAACTCATTATTACTATTATCCATGAAGCCCTAACCCAGGTTTACCCTGACAATGAGGACAGGGAGAATGAGAAGATTGCGCAGCGGCTTTACGAGAGTTACCCGTTGCTATCTTTAAAACTTGGCTCTAATGAGGCATTATTAAGGTATTCGAGATTAACGGACGCAGATAAAAAGCAGGCAGTAGAAGATTTTGTCTATGAAAGCGTGCTTATGATGCGGCTGAAAGGAGTGAGCAATTATAGAGCATGGCTTAGGCAGGAAGTTTTATCAGGGAAGAAGGATATCATAGCTTTATTAAAAGACAATAAGGTTTGTGCTTTTATCATGTATACCTTGCATAGCGGAAAGTTAATTGAAGTCGATTATATACGGACAAAAGATAACTTAAGAAAAAGAGGCATCGGTACTTTGGTGTGGGATGCTTTACTTCTTGTTCTCGACGCAGAACTGGACATTAAGAAGGAAAGAGCAATTTACCATTCGATTAAGATTAAATCAGGCGCAATGTTAAGTTTCTGGAATAAGCTTGCCCGTCGCTTGAGAGTAGAGGCTTCAACGCTTAGGGATACGAAGAAAAAACCGGATTTCTTATTCGCTTACCCCTCCGGCGTGCCTTTTTATTTCGATAAGCAAGAAAAAGAACTGGATGTAGCTGCCTATGAGATGCGTAGGACTTTTCCGCTTTCTTTAGCCTATTGTTCAGTAGACAGCAGAAAGTTCCTCGAGGTAATGCGGATGAACAACTTAAATCCCGGCCCGGATGCAAAGAAATTCTTGTCCATATTAGATAGATTTAATAAGGTAGTAAGAGGAGTCTATAGAAATTTACGTGAATTTAATGAAGAGGTCTATCCGTTTGGCCGCGGTTATATTTCATCCGCGGTATGCTGGTTTCTTAATGAAAAAGGCTTTAAATCCGGAGTAAGGATGAGTTTAGGGGGCGGACATTTTTACGTCATACTGGTGTTAGATGGGGTAAATTTTATATTGGATTATACTGCCGACCAGTTTATCCCGGATACTTTAAGAGGCAAATTAAGCATAGTCCCGGTTATAATACCAGAATTCCTGTTAACTTCGCTTCCCGATGTGTTAAAAAACTTATATCGCAGCAACGAAGAAGGGCTGGAAATTCCCCTTAAAGCATTCGAAGGCACTCCTGATATAGCTGCTTACAGAGAAATTCTTTACAAGATGTCCGTTCCTGATCTTGAATTCAGGCTTTTTTCTGATCTTGAAGAAGAGGAGCGCAGGGATGTTTTAGCGTTGGTGAGAAAATCAAATATGTGGCCCTTTGAGAATTATGCTAATTGGGGAGAGAGCGGATATCCTGATGCGATGGTGGCTTACGTCTTCGGAGCGCCGCAGGCAGTCTATTCTTTTATCCCCGAAGAGCTTCATTCATATGATTGTGTTGTTTGGGCTAACGGGATTTTCGTCAACGGAAATTTCCGCGGTAGGCACATCGGCACAGCTTTACGCAACCACCTTTTTGGATACTTGAAAGATAAAGGATATAAGAGATTCAGCGTGCCAAGGATTACGCAGGGGGATGAACCGCAGAGATTCCAGGCTGCTTTAGGCGCCAGTAGGGGCGTAAAATTCAGCCATGACCACGCCAACAGAATAAAAGCAGTTACTGTAAATCTTAATGAATTTGAATACGTGCCTTGCGTTCTTTTGTCTCCTGACTGCGCAACCCCGGATCTCATTCTCGATGCCTCTCTTGACCCTAACCGCGCAAAATATCCGGGCGTAACTGTTACTATTTCGCAGTTACAGGAGGACTTGGTTAAGAGCAGGCCGTTAACTAATCCAGAATTAAAATATTATTATCAGATGGCGGATCTCGCTATAAAGATTTGCCCTAGAGAAAATCAAGCTGTTTTGACCGTTCTTAAAATGTTACGGCATACCGTTGTAACGCGGGCCGGTCCTTTTACCTATATATGGGCAGGCCGTTATCTTGAAGACGGCAGGTTGGTTGTTTCTTATGATGAGTCGTTACTGCATGATTTTAACCTCGCCAGGGAATTAGTAATATCCATACTCCACGAAGCTTTTGCTGTTGCTTATCCTGATAATGACTGCAAGATTAATGAAGAGAATGCCTTAAGGGTTGCGGATTTCCGTCCTGCTATTAAAGATATCTGCGGGTTGCATATTATTTTCGAGCGTAACGGAGTGGTCTGGCTCAATGCCAGGCTTTTTGAAGAGGTTACCGGTATAGTTTTAGTAGGCAGCGCAAGGTATCTTAGAACTGCCGAAGGGCTGGCTCCTTTTGATGCCTTAGGAGACTTAGATGTTGCTTATATTCAGCAGGAGAGGAATGATGAGGGAAGGCTTACAAGGTTAGTCGCGGATTTAAAAAAGTGCGGGGTGAAAGAAGGCAGAAGAAAGACTTTAAGAGAGAAAATCTGGCAGCAAATAATCTTTGCGCACGGAGCTAAAATGATTGATTTAGGGTATCGTACAAGCTTTAGGCATCTTTGTGAGACAACTAAAGTTTGGATAGATAGATTTTCAGAGGGCTTGTTCGATGAGGCAGGGTTATCAACAGAGGATAAGGTAAAAAGATATTTGCAGGTAGAGTATTATTACGGAGACAGGGCAAACTTTACATTAAGGCTTCATAACTATATTGTGTTGAGAAAAGATCTTTCAAGGCTAGGACTTTTTTATGCTCAAATAAGGGAACATGAATTAAAACGCCTTTTTGAAGAGGTAAGGGTGCTTAACCATAAAGATAGGCTTGCCCGGATAGAAAAAGGGCTTAAATCTGGCTTCCCTGAGAAGGCTGTTTCTGAATCAGCTTTCATGAAAAAAGCATCACTTTATAATAAATTGCGTTATCCCGAGAGCTCATTACGTTTTCTGGCTTTTGCGGTATATGTGTATACCAATGACAGGCTGGGTAATGAATTAGAATGCCTTGTGTTGGATTGTTTATTTAATTTGAAAGAAAAAGGAGTTTTAAGCAGCGAAGAGTATGAAAGGCTTTCTGCAATTCTCTCCTGCGTTGCCGGGAAGATCAAGCATCTAAGGGGGGTACCCTATGGACATAACTGGCCAGTTGAACGCGAGAATGAGGCGGGCCTGTTAGTAGAAAAGGCATTGGCCGAAGCAAAAACTCATATTACGCTGCTGGACTCGCTCTTATTTTCCTTTGAAAAAGAGCTGCCTTTATCACAAGGTGTACATAGCGATATTGCTGTTTTCAGGAACAAAACATGCGAGTTCTTTTCTGATTTATCTAAAAGGTATGAAGCTTTAGGAGGAATAAATACCGAAGTAGACAGGGCGCAGGAAGCTTGCAATGCTTCCTTGCCGGCTTTTATTTTGCCGGTATTTGCTTTAGCTGGTTCGCTGTCTCTCGTAGACAGCTTTGTTATCCCTTTGTTTGGTGCGATAGCGATCTTTCTCTTGGTTTTTGTTGTTATGCAGATTTATATTTGGCTTAAATCAATTTTTACAGGCTTTAGCGAAAATGAAGCAAAGGCAGAACTCGTAAGAGTCAGAAAGGACCCCAATTCTTACAGTTGGGTATCAAGGGATGAGGACAGGATAGTTTCAGAGGGTATAAATAAATATTACAATCTTACAAATAGGCTATTGCCTAAGAAAGAAGAGGACATTAGGTTCCTAATGATCCATTTCTCTTCTAGGAGAAGAGCTTTCTGGTTATACTCAAATAGTAATCTATTGCCGGATGGTAAGATTAATATTTTCTTAAGGCATGATGCGCTTCCTGAAGACGTTTTACATGAATTGCTCGCAATCTTTGCCAGGACCCCGCATCTTGTAAACATGGTTCTTTCCTGCGGGTACATTCCGTTATCCATAAGAAAGAAACTCTATTCTTTTGCGTATTCATTATGTCTTAATAGAGGCCCTTCTGATTTTTCTTCCAATGGACTTAATAAAGCAGTGGCAGGAAAGCCCATATATCAGATTATGGTTAAAGATTATGCTCCTGTAAATTCCTCCGTAAGTATTTTCACTTTTATAAGAAACGACCTTAAGCGTTTGGCTGAAATAGGTATCGGCACTGTGTGGCTTACGGGAATAGCTTCTAACTCCGGGGCAACTAATCCCTTTGCCCTTATTGACCCGATGAAAGCCGAAGCTAAATACGGAACCGAAGAGGAATTAAGGGGAGTGATTCTTGAGGCGAAAAGATTAGGACTTAGAGTAATTGCTGATTTTGTTGTTAACCATGTTTCCAAGGAAAGTCCTCTTTGTGATGAGCATCCCGATTTCTTTATTAAAGATGCGCAGGGCAGGATACAGAGCGCAACTGATAATTGTGCAGCAGGATATTTCTGGGATGATCTGGCGCAGTTCGATTTTCTTAATCATGATGTTACTGATTATTTATACAAAGTTGCTTTACATTGGTTAGATTTCGGTTTTGACGGCTTAAGACTTGATGCCCCGATTGCTTTTGTCAAAGAACGCATGAAGCAGAATTGGTACAAAAACAGGCTTAAGGATGTGGAAGAAAACTTCACTCAAGAACCTTGGGAGATTTTAATCGCAAGGCTGCGCTTAAAACACCCTAAGGCTGTTTTTATCGCCGAAGCTTTTTATGAATATAGGGATTTACTTAGGGAATGTGGGATAGATTTTACCCTTGACGGTCCGTTCAGCTATTCGCTTTATGATTGCTTGAAGGGTTTTGTTCCTGCCAGTGCATTTATAGGTTATGCCACCGAGAGCCTCTCAAAGCAAGGCGGCAGAATTCACCATAAGGACGGCCATGATATAAGGGATGTAAAGCATCAGGGCTTTGGCATGGAAAGGCTGCGCTATATGACCAAGGAGGAAGAAAAGGTTTTTGCTATGGTTATGGCTACGATGCCGGGAGTCCCTATGTTTTACAACGGAGAAATAGAGGGTGTTTTAGGGTATGCCTATCATCATAATTTAGCTTCACCGATTAACTGGGATAACTATGATTCCGAATTGAAAAGTTTCTATTCTCATGCTTTAAAATTATCCGGTATGCCGGTTTTTAGATTCGGGACAACCAGAATTCTTTCGTCAAAGGTTAAGAATAACCCGAACATTTTTGCTTTCTTGAGGGAATATAACGGAGAAAGGTTTATTGTTGCCGTACACCTCGGTAAAGATATTGAGCCCGGAGACAGTAAGTCATGGGTTAACCTAAATTTAGATTTTATGCTGGGAGATAGCCTTGAGGATTACTCTTTAGAAGTTATCTATCCTGAAGAGCTAACCTTTAAGTTTAACTGCGCTGTTCTTAAGGAATATGGCCTGCCAGTAGGTTTGCACAGGAATGAAGTGCATGTAATGAGAATAAGCAGAAAAATAAGCAGTGAAAATATTCTCGACGGTGTAAAGTTAGATGGTCATGCGATAACGAGCAGTATTATGTTTGATGCCGCAGGAAGGCATAGGAATTCAGCCGGGGCATTTAAGGGATTTTGGGAGTTAGGCTCCTGCCTTAGGGGGTTGGAAGATTATTTTGCTCCCCGGTTTGATCCGGCTGCATCCGAATACATCCTGGAATCCAGCAACGGATTTGTCGTAAATTTAAACCCTAAAGTCGTGCCCCTTGCTTATAAGGATGAAAAAGGGGATATCCATTTTAGATTTGAGAGGGAAATGGTAGATCCTAATTTATTTAATCTTATTCTGCTCCATGAGGCGATGCCTTCGGATGAGGATGCCGAAGAAGTTATGGCTGACTTTTTCTCGGGTAAGGAGCTCTCTAGCTGCGTAGCCGAGTGGTTCTGTAATTCTATAGCAGTTATTAATAAAAATAAGTTAACTTCTGTGCAGAAGATTGCAAGGTATGCTTCTATCTTAAGAAGCCTTAGGCTCTTGGTGTCCCTTAAATTTTTGCGTGTAGATTTTCTTGCTTCCGTTGAGAGGATGTTTACGGATCAGTTTGTAGCTTTGCATTATATGCACGAAGACCCTGCGGCAGAAAAGAAGATACTGGCTAAGATAGCGAGAAAAAACCGCCAACTGCACAAAGTTATTTCGGGCGTTTCACTGGGTAAAACACCCGGGAATTCTGTTTCTTCGGGATGTAAGCTCGCAGGTCTGGGTTTAATTCTGTT
>CAZSQC010000012.1:0-21346 GCA_964608955.1 uncultured Planctomycetales bacterium
TTAGAGGAAACATACAACAGTGATAAGCAGAGTTTTTCTGCGATCGAGGACCAGATAATAGATTCTTCTCTAAAGGTTAAAGGTTTGGAGGAAGAGATAAATAGCTGCCAATTGCGTAAGGATGAATTGAGCAATAATATTGCAATTAAGCAAACATAGCTTCAAAAGATTCAGGATGGTTATAAGGAGTTTTCTTTCGGAGCGGAAGATTTTACTAAAAAACTGGAGGCAGAGAGAGAAGAGTTAGACGGAATAAAGAACAGGCTCTACGAGCTTCAGATGGAAGATAAGGATATTGATTATAAGTATAATTCTGTTAAGGAGCGGATGCTGCAGGCGTACAAAATAGACCTTGATACTGCTATGCCACTGCAGGAGGGAGTAGATATATCTTCTTTAACGCAGGAGATTGATGAGCTAAAGAAAAGGCTCGATTCCTATGGTACGGTAAATCTGGTGGCAATAGAAGAGTATGACGAACTGAAGAAAAGATATGATTTTCTCGTTCAGCAACATACGGATTTAACTAATGCCAAAGAGTCTTTACATCAGGCGATTCTTAAGATTAACCGTACTACCAGGCAGATGTTTATGGAAACTTTTGAGAAAGTGCGCGAGGAATTTAAAAATTATTTTAGGTTGCTTTTTAACGGAGGAGATGCCCAGCTTTATCTTATTGATGAGCAGGACCCGCTGGAGTCCGGAATTGAAATTATTTGCAGGCCTCCCGGAAAAAAGCTCCAGAATGTTCTTTTGCTTTCCGGCGGGGAAAAGTCTATGTCTGCTATTGCCCTTATCTTTGCGATATTTAAAGTGAAGCCTTCACCGTTTTGCGTGCTTGATGAGATTGATGCGGCGCTTGATGAGGCGAATGTAGACAGATTCTCCAGGGCGCTCCAGGAGTTTGCCAGAGGTTCGCAATTTATTGTTATAACGCATAACAAAAAGACTATTGTTAATGCCGATGTTATGTACGGGATAACAATGCAGAACTCCGGAGTCTCAAAGATTGTTTCTGTAAAATTTGCCAGCGATAAGCAAAAAGATAAGGATGAAGCGGTAAGTGTTGTTTAATAGCAGGTTTTATTGCGGCCTTTGTTCTTTGCAAAATATAAAAACTTATCTGCAGCGGTAATGATTTCCGCAGGAAGAAGTCCGTCTTCAGGAAAAGAGGAGATTCCTAAGCTTACGGTAAGTTTTTTATCGGGTAAAATGTCTTCACGTACGAAGCTGTGTTTTTCAATATCCATCCTTAGGCGCTCCGCAATTAAAATTGCCTCTTTTTTGTCAGCTTGAGGCAAGATTACCGCAAACTCTTCGCCTCCGTAGCGGCAAACATAATCCATTTTTCTGGACTGGTTCTTTATAAGCGTAGCAAGCTCTTTAAGTATTTTATCTCCTGCCTGGTGCCCCAGATTATCGTTGTAGATTTTAAAATAGTCTATATCTACCATCACGAGGCTTAGAGGGAGTTTCATCGCCCTACTTTTTTCAAGTTCGCTATTAAGAAGATGCTGAAAATACCCGTGATTCCAAAGCTCGGTAAGCGAATCCATGTTAGCGAGCATTAATGTCTTCTCGTAAAGTTGAGAATTTTCAATAGCAAGACCTGCCTGGTTTGCAAGCATAGTCAACATGCGTATGTCGTCCTTTGATACCGGCTCGCGCGTAATAAAATTGTCAGCTACAATTATTCCGTTTATTTTGTCTTTTGCCTTAAGAGGTATCAGTACAATTTCTTCGTTCTTAAGGAGTTGCACTATCGGAGAGTCTTTATAATTTGAGATTGTTTCTTTCGTAATGTGTAGGGGCATTCCTTCCTGCGCAACTAAAGAAAGGAGGGTTTCTTTAGAGTCGTATATTGAAAACCTAAGGCGCTGGACTTGCTTGCTGAACGTAGATTCAAATCCGTTCTCTTTGTTGCTGGCGTTTTTATAGGCGCTTATCAGGTCATCAAGGTCCATCTTTTCGCCTTCAATAAGGTTCCAGATACGGTTTGCTTCCTCGCCGGTTTCAGGCCCGATCCCCATTTTTCCTTCAATAAGCTTATCTTTTTCGTTAATAAGAAAAAGAAGAGCCCTGTTAAAACCTAATCCGATATGCGCGGTTACGCCGGTAAGGATTATATAGAGGATTTCGTCCAGTTTTAAAGTTGTACGCATAGCATTAGAGATCTCATATAAGATCCCTAACTCCAGCTTTGTGCGCTCTAATTCATTTTTTAGCTTGGTAATTTCTTCCATAATAGCTTTAAATCTAACATATTTTATATCTTCTGTCAAGCAGGCCTATGGCGCTTTTATTTCTGTTAGGTTTGGGCTTTTAAAGTATCTATTTAAGCGGGAAGGAGGTATATCTTAGCGGCATTATTCGTTTGACAGTATTTAAGGTGTAGGTTATAATATTTGCTCTAAAACTAACAATTACCTGGCTTTATAAGCAGGACAGGAGGCAGGCATGGTTACAAAAGAAAAGAAAGATGAACAGCAGGGTATTTCTGATCGCGGAAAGGCCCTAGAGCTTGCTTTGGCTCAGATTGAGAAGCAATTCGGCAAAGGCTCTATTATGAAACTCGGCGCACATGTAAAAGCTAATGTAGAAACTATCCCTACCGGAGCAATAACGCTGGATTTAGCTTTGGGGGTAGGAGGTTTACCGCGCGGGAGAGTGGTTGAGATATTCGGGCCCGAAGCTTCCGGAAAGACGACTTTAACTCTTACTGCTATTAGGGAAAACCAGAAAAAAGGGGGAGTGGCCGCATTTATTGACGCAGAACATGCTTTTGATTCAACTTACGCGAAGTTAATCGGCGTTAATCTCGATGAATTGTTGATTTCGCAGCCGGATACCGGAGAGCAGGCGCTTGAAATAGCAGAGACATTAGTACGTTCAAATGCAGTGGATTTAGTTGTGGTTGATTCAGTCGCTGCTTTAACTCCGCGCGCCGAGATTGAAGGTGAGATGGGGGATTCGCATGTGGGCTTACAGGCAAGGCTTATGAGCCAGGCATTAAGAAAGCTTACAGCGGCTATCAGTAAATCACGCACCTGTGTTATATTTATAAACCAGTTGAGAGAGAAAATAGGCGTGATGTTCGGTTCTCCTGAAACCACTCCTGGGGGGAGGGCTTTAAAATTTTACTCTTCAGTAAGGCTGGATGTAAGAAGAATAGCGACTTTAAAAGAGGGAGAAAAGGTAATCGGAGGGCATGTAAGGGTAAGGGTAGTAAAGAATAAGGTAGCACCTCCTTTCCGTGAAGCTGAATTTGATATTCTCCATAACGAAGGGATAGCTAAAACAAGCGCTATTATTGATGCGGGAGTAAATCTTGAAGTTATCACCAAATCCGGCAATTCGCTATCCTTTAACGGCGAAAAAATAGGTGTTGGCAGAGACGCCGCAATAAGGGCTTTAAAGGAGAATTCTAAGCTCCAGGATTCAATAGAAAAAGAAATAAGAAAGAAGATTAGTATTGCCTAGAAGGACAATAAGATATTCTTTAGGTGCCAAGGAATACGCTTTTTTGCTTCTTAAGTACAGGATGCGCAGCGAAAAAGAGCTGTATTCCCGTCTTAAGGCTAAGGGGTTTGATGAACAGGAAGCAAAGAAGGTTGTCGCATTTTTGAAAGAAAAGAATTTTATTGATGACAGAAGTTTTACTAGGTCATGGATCGCTTCAAGGCTCTCAAGGCCTTTAGGGGTAAGAAGGATAAAGCTGGAATTATTCCAGAAGGGAATACCCGAATCCTTAGTTAACGGTGAACTTGCCCGGTTAAAAAGCGGGTATTGCGAGGAGAAGGTCGTAGAAGAATTGGCACAGGAAAGATTAGGCAGGTTGTTAAAATCAGATCCGATTAAAGCGCGTAACCGCACCTTCGCATTTCTTATCCGTCGCGGATTCTCTCCGGAAGTAGTAACCGATATTTTAAATAAGTTATGCAGGCAGATATCTTAAGAGAAAAATTCCTTAAGTTCTTCGAGGCTAAGGGGCATAAGATTGTAGAAAGCGATTCTTTAGTCCCTAAGGATGACCCTACGGTTTTATTCACTCCCGCGGGGATGAACCAGTTTAAAAAGGAGTTTTTGGGTTTTGAGAGCGGATTTAAGCGCGCCGCAACTTCGCAGCGCTGCTTAAGAACGGATGATTTAGATAAGGTTGGAAAAACAAGCGCCCATCATACATTTTTTGAAATGCTGGGTAACTTTTCGTTTGGAGACTATTTTAAGAAAGAAGCGATTTCTTGGGCCTGGGAGTTTTTGACTGAAGAATTAAAGATTAGCGCGGATAAACTTTGGGTTTCTGTTTACAAAGATGATGATGAAGCGTATGAAATATGGCTAAGGCAGGTAGGTATTCCTGAAAAAAGAATCGTAAGGCTCGGAGATAAGGATAATTTTTGGCCGGCAGAGGCAAAATTAAAAGGCCCAAACGGGCCATGCGGGCCCTGTTCGGAAATATTCTTTGATTTTGGTATTAAGGCAGGTTGCGGTAAACCTGACTGTACTCCGGCTTGCGGTTGCGGAAGGTTTGTGGAGGTTTGGAACCTTGTCTTTACCCAGTTTAACCGTAATGATGACGGAACTTTAACCCCTCTTCCTAACAAGAATATCGATACCGGAATGGGGCTTGAAAGGTTAACTGCGGTAATGGAGGGAAAGCTTAATAACTTTGAAACAGAGCTCTTTCAACCTTTGATAAAAGAGGTATTAAGGGGCCTTTCTCTTAAAGTGCCTGCCGCAGACAAAAAAATGCTATACGCAATTGCCGATCATGCAAGGGCAATAGTCTTTTCGATTTACGACGGCATATTTCCTTCTAATGAGGGCAGGGGGTATGTGGTAAGAAAAATTATCCGCAAGACTGTTTCTCATCTTAGGGCGCTGGGAACAACCAAGCCGTTCATACACAGTCTTGTTCCTTTGGTCGCTCAAATTATGTATAGGCCTTATCCGCATCTAAAGGCAAAACAGGAAGACATTGCTCAGGTTATTCTTAATGAGGAAAATAATTTCATTAATACCCTTAGTATGAGCGGGTTTCTGGTGGGAGAAGAGATAGAAAAAGCCAGTTCTCTCCTTGAAAAGGATCCCAAAGCCGGTGGTTATATTTTAGCCGGGTCGTCTACTTCAGGCGCCTTGGGCATTGCGGGATTTAGGCTTTATGACACTAACGGTATCCCTGCGGAGATAACCAAAGAAGAGCTCTTTAAAAGAAATATCAAGGTCAATGATAATTTTGACGCAGCTTTTCAGTCCGAGCTTGAGAAACAAAAGAACCTTTCAAAATCATCCAGCAAAATGAAAGGGGATGTTTTTGATTTTAAGGGATTGGGCCTAAAAGTTGCTGACACAAAGTTTACCGGTTATAAGGAATATTCTTCAAAAGCGAAAATACTGATAATCTTAAAAGAAGGAAGAGAAATAAAAGAGGCATCTGCGGGTGCAGGGGATATCTTGCAGATTGTTTTGGATCAGACTCCCTTTTATGCCGAGTCAGGCGGCCAGGTCGGAGATACCGGGGAGTTAGAATCGGAAGGTAATATTTTCCAGGTTTTGGATACCAAAAAAGTTGATAATGTTTTTTTGCATAGCGGAAAAATTAAGTCGGGCTTCTTGCGTCCGGGTGATATAGTAACAGCTAAAATTAATGCCGCGCGCAGGTTGAGTATAGCCAGAAACCATACGGCAACTCATATTATTCAGGCTGCTTTAAGAAAAGTCTTGGGAACGCATGTGCAACAGCAGGGTTCTTTGGTAGGCGAAGAAAGATTACGTTTTGATTTCACGCATTTTAAGGCTTTAACTAAAGATGAAATCATCCGCGTTGAAGAGCTGGCCAACGGATTTGTTAAAGACGGATACAGCGTAAATTGCAAAGAGATGCCTTTAAAGGAAGCAAAGGATAAAGGCGCATTAGCTTTTTTTGAAGAGAAATACGGAGAAACCGTGCGCGTTGTTACGGTTGAAGATATCTCAAATGAACTTTGCGGCGGCACGCATCTTAATAACATCAAGGAAGTCGGAATTATAAAAATTATCAGTGAAGGTTCTGTTGCCAGCGGGATTAGAAGGATAGAGGCGGTTACCGCAGGTTTTGCCGAACGTTTTATCGAGCTGCAGGAGGAAAAGGCTATTGAAGAGATAAAAAGGAAGAATAAGCTGGAAGAGATAAAAGCGCAGGAGAAAAAACGCGCGGAAGAAACCGTCAATATCATTAATAACAGAATCGAAAACGCTATTAGTAAGTCCGTAAAATTAAATAAGGTAAATGCTATATTCTTAGTCGAAGAAGATTTAGATATGCAAGGGTTAAGGGCAATGGCAGATGCGCTAAAGACCAAGGTTGATAATGCGGTGATAGCTTTGGCTTCGGGTGACAAAAATGAAGAAAAAGCATGCTTGGTTATAGCTATTACTTCTGATTTACTTGTTAAGGGAGTAGATGCCGGAGTTTTGATACGGGAGGTAGCTCCCTTAATCGGAGGTAAGGGCGGAGGGAGAAAAGATTTTGCGCAGGCAGGAGGGAATAAACCCGATAATTTTAGATTGGCATTTGATAAATTAAAGAGTATAATTGAAAAGTTAGGCTGACGGTGTTTTGTGCCTAGAGTCTAAAAAAATAAAAAAATGAAAATAGTAAAAGCTACCAGTAAACAGCTTGAGAAAATATACAACCGCGCTACTTCTAAGAATAGAAGGGTTGAGGAAAAGGTAAAGAAGATCATCGAAGATGTCCGTCTTTACGGAGACGATGCCTTATTAAAATACACCAAGAAGTTTGACGGAGTAAAGCTGCCTGTGCGTCAGCTAAAGGTGTCCGAAATCGAAATAAGCGGGGCTTACCAGAATATATCGCCGAATTTTGTTTCAACTCTCAAAACTGTTATTGAGAACGTCAACCGTTTTTACAGAAAGGCGCTCAAAAAATCCTGGAGAATAAAAGATTCTGACGGGGCATCATTAGGAGAGAATTATATACCGCTGGAGAGAGTAGGTGTTTATATCCCGGCAGGAACAGCTCCGCTGGTTTCCACTGTGTATATGACAGTGTTGCCTGCTAAAATAGCCGGCGTAAAGAAAATTGCTCTTATTTCTCCTCCCGATAAAAACGGTTTTATAAATCCGCATATTTTGGTAGTAGCAAATCTTTTAAAGGTGGACGAGATATATCGCGTAGGCGGTGCCCAGGGCATAGCGGCATTAGCGTACGGCACTAAGACTGTGCATGCCGTAGATAAGATAGTCGGGCCGGGAAATA
This sequence comes from uncultured Planctomycetales bacterium, assembly GCA_964608955.1. Taxonomy (GTDB): domain Bacteria; phylum Omnitrophota; class Gorgyraeia; order Gygaellales; family Profunditerraquicolaceae; genus Sherwoodlollariibacterium. The sequence continues at coordinate 7,259 of CAZSQC010000012.1, forward strand.
TTTATGTCAGCGAAGCAAAAAGGCAGGTTTTTGGTAAGGTGGATATAGATATGATAGCAGGACCTACGGAACTGGTGGTGATAGCTAACAGGTTCAGTAATCCTAAATTTATTATTGCGGATTTGGCGGCGCAGGCCGAACATTCACGGGGGATGGCGATATTAATAACTAATTCAAGATCCTTGGCTGCGGAAGTAAAATTGAAGCTTTATAACCAGGAAGGCTATATAATCTTGACTAAGAATCTTGATGAAGCGGTAGAAATCAGTAATAAGATTGCGCCGGAACATCTTGAGATTCTAGTTAATAACCCTAACAGGCTGTTGAAGGGAATAAAAAATGCCGGAGCAGTTTTCTTAGGGCCATATAGTCCGGTTGCCGTAGGGGATTATGTTGCGGGCCCCAGCCATGTTCTGCCTACTGCTGGCTCTGCTAGGTTTTTCTCTGGGTTATCTGTCGCGGATTTCTTAAAGAGTATCCACGTTATAAATTATTCGCGGAAATCGCTTGATAGAGCAAAAGAACCTTTGGAAAAAATAGCAGGGATTGAGGGGTTAACAAAGCACATAGATTCAGTTAGGGCAAGATTTTAAAGGAAGGTATATATGAAGAAAAGATTGGCAAGCGTAAAAAGAAAGACTAAGGAAACGGACATCACGGTTAATCTTACCATCGGCGGCTCAGGAAGGTCCAATATTGATACAGGCATAGGAATCCTGGATCATATGTTGGAACTGTTTTCTTTTCATGGTCTTTTTGATCTAGACCTTAAAGCTAAGGGTGATTTAAAGATCGACATCCATCATACTAATGAAGATATTGGCATTGTTCTGGGAGATGCTTTTAAGAAGGCGCTGGGCGACAAGAAAGGGATCAAAAGGTTCGGTTCTATCTCTGTCCCTATGGAAGATGTGGTTGCCAATGTAGTGGTAGATATCAGCGGAAGAGGGTTTTTTAGCGGTATTAAGCTTAGCTCTACAAAGAAAGATTCTTCGAAAAAAGAAGAAGGATACTCTATTGACTATGCCAACCATTTTTTTGAGGCATTGGCTAAAAGGTTGGGTATGAATTTAGATATAGCCATTTCGGGATCAAATCCTGATTTGCACACTAACCTGGAGCCCGTTTTTAAAGGCTTAGGTATTGCTTTGGATCAGGCTACCCAGGTTGACCCCAGGAGAAAAGGTGTCCCTTCTACAAAAGGTGTTATTGATTGATTTATGATTACTGTTATTGACTACGGAATGGGAAATATTCATAGCGTGAAAAAAGCTATTGAATCCTGCGGAAAGAAAGTAGCAGTTAGCAATAGTTCCGCGGATATTCTGGCGGCTGAAAAAATAGTTCTTCCCGGAGTCGGCGCTTTTGATGACGCTATGCAGGAACTTAAGAAGAAGGATTTAGTTAAAACCATAAAGGACTTTTGCGCTTCGGGAAGACCTCTTTTGGGGATTTGCCTTGGAATGCAGCTTTTATTTGAAGGTAGCGAAGAGGCTAAGAATTCCCAGGGGCTTGGTATTGTAAAAGGTACGGTAAGAAAACTTTCGGCAAAGGGCTTTAAGGTTCCGCATATCGGTTGGAATCAGGTACAGGTAAGTAAAAAAGAATGCAGATTGATAGATGGGGTAGAGGATAATTCATATCTATACTTTTGCCATTCTTATTATCCTCAAGTTACGGATAAGAATGATGAAGCCGGAACATGTGACTACGGTCAGGTATTCGCCTGTATTATAAATCGCGCAAATGTTTACGGGGTGCAGTTTCATCCTGAAAAGAGCCAGCGCACCGGTATTAAGATTATCGAAAATTTTGTAAACCTATGCTAATAATCCCGGCGATAGATTTAAAAGACGGCATGGTGGTAAGATACGTTCAGGGCAGGTATGATAAAAAAGTTTATTCCAAAGACCCTGTTAAGGCAGCCAGGCATTGGGTAAAACAGGGGGCAAAATTCCTGCACATTGTTGATTTAGACGGTGCTTTTAGCGGTAATTCCAAGAATTTAGCTATTGTTAAAAAAATAGCAAAAAGCATTTCTATTCCTGTTGAATTCGGGGGAGGCGTAAGAAGTCTTAAGGCGATTAAGGATATTCTGGGTTCAGGAATCTACAGGGTTGTATTAGGAACTAAGGCAGTAGAAAACAGCGTGTTCCTAGAAAAAGCTTTTTCAAGATTTGGGGATAAGGTTATCGTAGGGATAGATGCTAAGGAAGGTAAGGTAATGACTAGGGGTTGGAAAAAGGGCCATAAGAATGTTGAGGCTCTTTCTTTTGCTCTAAAACTTAAAAAACTAGGATTTAAGGAATTTATCTATACCGATACTTTAAAAGACGGTACGCTTTCCGGCCCCAACATAAAAGAAGTTAAAGCAGTGTTAAAAAGTTCGGGGTTAAATATTATTGTTTCCGGCGGGATTTCGAAATTGGAAGATGTTTCGCGCCTTAAGCAATTGGAAAGAAACGGAGTTTCTGCGGTGATAATCGGTAAAGCGTTATATGAAGGTTTGTTTACGCTGCCGCAGGCCTTGAAATATAGTTAACAACCAGAAAAGGAGGGAAAATGGTAAGGAAAGTAGGAGTAGCTTGTTTAATTTTCGTAATGGCACTTACTTTAAGCGGTTGCGCGACTTTCGGAAAAAAGAAAAATCTTGAGGTTCAGGGATTAAAAGATCAAGTCGCAGCTTTAGAGACGCAGCTCCAGAATAAAGATCAGGAGATAAGCAGCTTAAGAAGCGAGTTGGAGAGAATTGAAAACGAAAGGCAGTCTTTTGCGCAGGAGAAGAATATTATTGAGCCTAAGACGCGTCCTAATATAAAACAAATACAAACCGCATTAAGAAACGCCGGTTATAATCCCGGAAAGGTTGACGGTAAAATGGGAAAACAGACTCGCGATGCGATAAAAGCGTTTCAGGCGGCAAATAATCTTCCGGCAGACGGTGTAGTCGGTAAAAAGACCTGGGAAATCTTGAGAAAATATTTCTCTCAAAAAGTAAAATAGATGCTCGCTAAAAGGATTATTCCCTGTCTCGATATAAAAGACGGCAGGGTGGTAAAGGGAGTAAAGTTCCTGGGTCTAAAAGATGCAGGGGATCCGGTTAGTGCGGCAAAGATTTATGACGAACAAGGCTCTGATGAGCTTGTGTTTCTGGATATCACCGCAAGTTTTGAGAAACGCAAGACTCTTGTTAGTTTGGTTGAGAAAATAGCACAGAATATATTTATGCCTTTTACTGTTGGCGGCGGCATAGGGGATATTGCCGATATCCGCAATATCCTTAATGCCGGTGCCGAGAAGGTTTCGCTTAATACCCAGGCAGTAAAATTCCCGCAAATCCTCTCGGATGCTTCGCAAAGATTCGGAAGCCAATGCATTGTGTTGGCAATTGATGCCAAGAGAGTGTCTCCTTTGGAAGATAAATGGGAGGTTTATATTAACGGCGGGCGCACTCCTACCGGGATAGATGCGGTTAGCTGGGCAATCGAGGCTCAAAATCTGGGAGCCGGAGAGATATTATTGACCAGTATGGATTATGACGGGACAAGAGGCGGTTATGACTTAAAACTTACTGCTAAAGTCTCTGATGCAGTTAATATTCCGGTTATTGCTTCGGGAGGCGCAGGCAAGCTTGAAGATTTTTTCGATTGTTTTGCCAAGACAAGAGCAGATGCTGCATTAGCTGCTTCTCTCTTCCACTACGGGGAGCTTACAATATCGCAGGTTAAAGAGTTTCTAAAATCTAAGGGGATAACGGTAAGAATATGAAAAGAGAAAAAAAGTTTCAGGTTAAAGATTTAAAGTTTGATGAAAAAGGCCTGATTCCCGCGATAATTCAGGATTATAAAACAAAAGATGTTCTTATGATTGCCTATATGAATAAGGAATCTTTGAAAAGGACTTTAAAATTGGGTAAAACGTGCTTCTGGTCACGTTCACGCAAGGAATATTGGGTTAAGGGTTTAACTTCCGGGCACTTTCAGTTTGTAAAATCCGTAAGTTATGATTGTGATATGGATGCGCTTTTAGTAATGGTGAGACAGGTAGGCGTAGCCTGTCATACCGGCAATAGAAGCTGTTTTTATAGGAAAATCAATAATGCAAAAACCTGACTTTAAGGAATTTCTGAAGTTATCAAAAAAGGGGAATGTTATCCCGGTGTATAGGGAGATTAATGCAGACCTTGATACCCCGGTTTCCGCTTTCTTAAAGATTAAGAAAGCGGAATATGCTTTTCTTTTTGAGTCAGTGGAAGGGCAGGAAAAACTTGCGCGTTATTCTTTTCTAGGTTTTAATCCCAGCCTTATATTCAAATCCAAGGGTAAAAATATAGAAATAAGGTCGTTAAAAGGCAAAAGGTCGGTTAAATTCCTGACTTCACTTACTCCGCTGGATGAGGTAAAAAAACTGATGCTTAATTTTAAGAGCGTTAACGTGCCTGGGCTGCCGCGTTTTTCAGGAGGATTAGTCGGGTATATCGGATATGATATGGTGCGTTTTTTTGAGCCTATTGCGGATGCTAATCCGGATTACCTTAAAACCCCGGATTCAGTACTTATGCTTATGGATGACCTGCTGGTATTTGATCATGTCAGGCATACTATTAAGATCGTAAGCAACGCTATCCTTACAGGTAAAAAGAATTTTACGCTAAAAGAAAAGAAGAGGATTTACGGGGAGACATTAAAGAAAATCGATAAGATTTCAGTAATGCTTAATAAAAGCGCAGAATGCAACCACGATATTTCATTAACAAGTAATCGTATTAAAATATCCTCAAACTTTACCAAAAAGGCATTTATGGAACGCGTTAAGGCTGCTAAAGAATATATCAGGAGGGGAGATATTATTCAGGTAGTCCTTTCGCAGCGCCTGAGCCTTAAAATAAAAGATGATCCTTTTACGGTCTATCGCAGGCTGCGAAGCTTAAATCCGTCTCCTTATATGTATTTGTTAAAATTAGGGGATTTATCTTTGGTGGGCGCCTCTCCGGAAATGCTTGTGCGCTGCGAAGATAATATACTTGAAACCAGGCCGATTGCAGGCACAAGGCGTAGGGGGAAAGACGAAGCAGAAGACAAGCTTTTTGCAGAGCAACTTATCAAAGACAAAAAAGAGCGTGCCGAGCATCTTATGTTGGTTGACTTAGGCAGGAATGACTTAGGCAGGGTTAGCATTCCCGGTACGGTAGAAGTATCCGAATTCATGAATATCGAAAGATATTCCCATGTTATGCATCTGGTAAGCGAGGTTAAGGGAAAGCTTGACAATAGGCGCTATGATATTTATGATGTAATGAAAGCTTCTTTCCCGGCAGGTACGGTTTCCGGCAGCCCTAAGGTGAGGGCAATGCAGATAATCGATGAACTAGAGAATACTCGCCGCGGTATTTACGCCGGCGCTGTGGGTTATTTTAGCTTTTCGCATAATATGGATACCTGCATTACGATAAGGACAATAGTAATAAAGGGAAGGGTTGCTTATGTACAGGCCGGAGCAGGCATCGTAGCGGATTCTCAACCGGCCAGGGAATACAGTGAAACATTAAATAAGGCCAAGGCCTTGATTGATTCTTTAACTAATAACTAATAAGGAGGCAGTAAAAATGGCGGTAAGTATACGTTTAAGAAGGATAGGTAAAAACCCAAAGGGCAAACCTTATTTCAGGGTTTCGGTATTTGATGACCGTAAGGGACGTGACGCAAAAGTCTTAGAAGAGCTCGGTTACTATAATCCGGTTACCGGAGAAGCAAAGCTTAAAAAAGAAAATATTCAGAGTTGGGTTAAAAAAGGCGCCGTACTTTCTACTACAGTAAGAAATTTATTGAAAAAAGGAGAATAACAAATGCAATCACAAGCAGGCAATCCGATCCTTAATCTTTTACCTTTAGCTTTTATTTTTGTTATTTTTTATTTTATGCTTATAAGGCCGCAGAAACAGAAAGAAAAGGAACATCAGAAAATGCTTGAAGGCCTCGGAAAGAACGACGAAGTTGTCACCTCCGGAGGTATACACGGCACAATCGTTAATGTCAAGGACAAATCCTTTATTTTAAGAGTTGACGAAAACGTGAAAATAGAGGTTGAGAAAAACTGTATAGCCTATCTAAAGGCTAAAACAGAATAAATTTGTAGTTTTAAACTGAAGTATTCCTAAGGAGAATTTGATAATGGAGAGAAGGGTATTGTATAAGGTTATTTTTATTGTTGCAGTTACTGCTTTGTGTGCTTTCTATGCATTTCCGTTGGAGAAAAGGATAAACTTAGGCCTGGACCTTCAGGGTGGAATGCAGCTTTTGCTTAAAGTTGATACAAGCAAGGTACCTGAGAGCTCAAGGGAAGGCGTTACAGACTTGGCAATCGAGAAACTGCGCAGCAGGATAGATGACTTAGGAGTAAGCGAGCCACTTATCCAGAGGCATGGAGTAGACGAAATAGTAGTACAACTGCCCGGTATTACTGACAGGGAGCGCGCATTAAGTAAGATAGGACAGACAGGCCTTTTGGAATTTAAGCTTGTTTCTAATGATACCCAAAAATTAAAAGAGGCAATATCAGGAAATGTTCCGCAAGGGTATGAATTAAAATACACTAAGGATGATAATGAACCGGTTCTGCTGGAAAAGGAAGCAGTGCTTACCGGAGATGCCTTAAGCGATGCCATGGTCAGTTTTAGCTCAGCTGATTTTGGGGGACAGGTTGTTTCTTTGCGTTTTAACAGTGAAGGTACTAAGGTATTCGCAAAGGTTACCGCCGAAAACATTGGTAGGAGGCTGGCTATTGTATTAGACGGCAAAGTGCAATCCGCGCCTAACATAAAAGAAGCCATACCTTTGGGAGAGGCTGTGATAACAGGGCATTTTACGATAGAGCAGGCGCAGGATTTGGCAAAAATACTTAAACACGGTAAGCTACCTGCTGCGATAATCGTTGAAGAAGAAAGAACTATTGGGCCTCTATTGGGTAAAGATTCCATAAGTAAAGGTATACGCGCAAGTATTGTCGGCATTTCTCTTGTGCTTGTTTTTATGATTATTTACTACTTTGTAGCAGGCTTGATAGCAAATATTGCTTTGGTCCTTAATCTTCTGATTATATTAGGATGCTTAGGCATGTTGCCTTATTTATTCGGGGCATCTGTAGCTACTTTAACTTTACCCGGTATTGCCGGTATGATCCTCTCGCTTGGAATGGCTGTAGATGCTAATGTCCTGATAAATGAACGCATACGTGAGGAGCTTAACCTTGGCAAGAGTTTACGTAGCGCGGTCTCTACCGGGTATTCCCGGGCCTTTACCGCTATTCTGGACTCTAATATTACAACTCTCTTTGCGGCAATCATACTTATTTTAATAGGGACCGGTTCTATTAAAGGGTTTGGAGTAACTTTAACCATAGGTATTATAGCCAGTATGTTTACCGCCGTGGTAGTTACTAGAACCATCCTGGAAGCTATTATAGAGTTAGGTTGGATAAAGAACAATTTGCCGATGCTGAAGTTAATAGGCGAAACCAGGTTTGATTTTATTAAAACAAGGAAGATTTGTTATATTCTTTCGCTGGCGGTTATACTGACGGGTACGTTTTTTTATGTAAAAAAAGGGAAAGATGTGTACGGGATTGATTTTTCAGGCGGGCAAATTCAAGAATACGGCTTTGAGACTTCGCCAGATGTAGAGAAGATAAGAAATGTATTAAAAGAGGTAGGCTTATCCGAAGCTGTAATTCAGCAGGAAAGAGATAATCCAAAGATTGTCATGATAAAGACAACGCAGGATAAAAGCAAAGAGCTTTATGCCAGCCTTGAAGCTAATTTTCCCGGTAATAAAATAGAGGTTCTAAGGATTGAGAGGGTCGGCCCTGTGGGTGGCAAGCATTTAAAGAATAAGGCAATCTGGGCTTTAACCTGGCCCTAGTTATAATCTTAATATATGTTGCCTTTAGGTTTAAGCATTTAAACTTTGCTGTGGCAGGTGTTGTGGCGCTCATCCATGATGTTTTGATAGCTTTTTTCTTTCTTATTATAACTGGTAGACCGGTAGATCTTTTGAGTATTACTGCCTTTTTAACTATTGCCGGTTATTCCATTAATGATACTATAGTTATATACGACCGCGTACGCGAGAATATGCGCTTTAACCGGAAATTAAGCCTTTACGAGCTTATTAACCTTAGCGTAAACCAAACTCTTTCAAGGACAATCCTTACCAGCGCGCTTACTCTTTTGGTGGTTATAGCTATTTTCATATACGGAGGAGAAGTTCTCAATAATTTTGCTTTTACTTTACTGGTAGGTTTTGTTTCCGGAATATACTCTACAGTATATATAGCTTCTCCTTTGGTGTTTGCTTTAAGCGGTAAAGCCAAAAAATAATCGACTATGTTTAAATCCCTGAAGATTTTCTCAGGGCTCGATATCAAACTGGAGCAATTAACCCTTCTGCTTGCTGAATTAGGCTATAAGAGGCAGGAATTAGTCCAGGCTGAAGGGGATTTTTCTCTTAGGGGCTGCATTCTCGATATCTTTCCTTATTCATTCGAGCTTCCAATCAGGCTGGAATTTCAAGACGAAACAATTTCTTCGGTTAGGACCTTTAATTTTAAGACCGGAGCACTTCTTTGGGAACATGGTATTGCCATAATCCTGCCGTTTAGGAGAAGCTCTTCCTTAAAAAGCTTTCCGGTCACCGAAGATTTTCCTCTTTCTAACTTTCTTGATATAAATATAGGAGATTATGTTGTACACACGCAGCATGGCATAGGAAAATTTCTGGGTTTAACAAAGATAAAGGGAGGCGCTGCTTCAAAAGATCATTTGGTTATTCAGTATGACCGCGGAGAGAAGCTTTATGTTCCTACTGCGTCCATGCATCTTGTCCAGAAATATATCGCCTTTCATTCGCGCAGGCCAAAACTGCACAGGCTCGGAAGCAAAAAATGGCAGGGAATTAAAAGCAGCGTACGCAGTAAAATCCAGAAACTTGCCTGGGATCTCTTAACTCTCCAGGCAATACGCCTGTCTTCCAAAGGATTTATTTATCCTAAAGATAGCCAGTGGCAGGAAGATTTTGAAAAAAGTTTTCCTTACGAGGAAACACCTGATCAGAAAAAGGCAATGGATGATGTTAAAAAGGATATGGAATCAGGAAAGCTCATGGATAGGCTATTATGCGGTGATGTCGGTTACGGTAAAACAGAGGTGGCGATGCGTGCTGCATTTAAAACTGTTATAGGAGGAAAGCAGGTAGCTTACCTGGTTCCGACAACTATCCTTGCCGAACAACATTTTCAGAACTTTTCCTCCAGGATGAAAGATTTCCCATTTAATATTAGGCTCCTGTGCAGATTTAACTCGAAAAAAGAAGCAAGGGAAGCAGTTGAAGGCATTAAGAAAGGAAGTGTTGATATAGTAATCGGGACGCACAGGCTTTTGTCTAAAGATGTTGAATTTAAAGATTTGGGTCTGGTTATTATAGACGAAGAGCAGCGTTTCGGAGTAAGGGCAAAAGAAAAGCTTAAGAGCCTTAAAGCAAACACTAATGTTATTACGCTTACTGCTACGCCAATACCGCGCACTCTATATTTGAGCCTTATGTCGGCAAGGGATTTTTCTGTTATTAATACGCCTCCCCAAAATAGGTTGCCTATAGAGACCGTTGTGGTAGAATATGACGAAGACCTTATCCGCCAGGCAATTTTAAGAGAGCTAAAGAGAGGGGGGCAGGTCTTCTTTTTACATAACAGAATCGATGAGTTAGGAAAAGTAGGTTCTCGGCTTAAGGAAATATTGCCTGATTCCGTAAGGATAGGGGTGGGGCATGGTAAGATGCGTCCAAAAGAACTCGAGGACGTGATGCTTAAATTCCTTGAAGGAGAGATAGACTGCCTGGTTTCTACGACTATTATCGAATCGGGTATTGATATTCCTAATGCAAATACGATAATTGTAAGTTATGCCCATATGTTTGGATTATCGGATATGCATCAGTTGCGCGGGAGAGTGGGTAGATTTAACCGCAAAGCATATTGTTTCTTTTTGCTACCTAAGAATATCGCCTTAGAAAGAGATGCATTAAGAAGGCTTAATGCTATAGTGGATTATGCGCGCTTAGGCGCGGGATTTAATATTGCGATGGAGGATTTAGAAATAAGGGGTGCGGGTAATCTTTTAGGCGAGCAGCAGCACGGATTTATTGTTTCGGTGGGTTTTGATCTTTACTGCAGATTGCTAAGAGAGGCGATTTTAAGTTTTAAAAAAGCGGGAGTGCTGAATGAAAAGAATAATTAAGTTTTTATTTCTTACTATTTTAGTTTTGTACCCGATGTTAAGTTTTCTGGCCCCCGGGTATTGCGAAGATAAAATCATTGTAATCGTAAACCAGGATGTCATTACCCAAAAAGATCTAGCGGATTTTTTAAGTTTCATGCGGCTTCAGCTCTCACAGCAGTATAAGGGAAAAGAGCTTGAAGAGAAACTTAACGGAATGAAAATGGATATTCTAAACCGCCTCATAGAAGATAGGCTGATACTACAAGAGGCAAAAAGTAGCGATATCAAGATAGAGGATTCGCGGGTAAGATCGAGGCTAAGCCAGATAAAAAAAGAATATTCGAGTGATGCGGCGTTCCAGTCAGAACTAATGAAACAGGGCGTTACGCAGGGTGACATTGAAAAGAGAATCAGGGAGCAGTTTATGACTTACGCCATTGTTGATCAAAAAATCCGCAGCAAAATTATTATTAAGCCTGAAGAGGTAACGGATTTCTTTCAAAGCAATAGGAAGGCCTTTAATACCGGGGAAGGCAAGGAGTTTCAGGCGATTTCGCTGGAAAGCGAAGATTTAGCTAAAGCAGTTTCATACGGCCTTAAGTCCAAAGTTAAGTTTGAAGAATTAGCTTCTCGGTATCCTCTGACGGTTAACAAAATTCTATTACGCCGGGGAGATGAGCTTCGTAAAGAGATCCTTGATGTTGTTTTAACGCTCTCTATTGACGAAGTTTCGGAGCCCGTAAAAATAGACGAAAAATATTATATTTTTAAGCTGGTTAGTGTTATACCCGCAAGAAATATGAATTTGCTTGAATCCCAGGAAAGGATAAAGGAGATTCTTTTTGAGCAGAAGATGCAGGAAGCCATGACTCAATGGATTAAAGAGATAAAAAAGAATTCATATATAAAGGTGATGAATGATTAAGATCGGGATTACAATGGGAGACCCCTCGGGGGTAGGCCCGGCAGCTATTATTAAGGCAATGAAGAAAGTTCTTAATTTAGCCGAATTCTTTATAATCGGAGACGAATTTGTGCTTAGTAAAGTTCATTTTCCTAGAAACTTACTCAGAAAAAACATCAATATCGTTAATGTGCGTACGGTTAACCGGAAGAATTTTGCTTTTGGAAGAATTTCTGCTGAATACGGGGAAGCTTCGATAAGATACCTTGATAAAGCACTTTCGCTAATTAATTCAAAAGTTATTTCCGGGTTGGTTACCTGTCCTATATCAAAAGAATCTATAAATAAAGCGGGTTTTAAGTACACCGGCCATACCGAATTCTTTAGTAGAAAGACCGGCATAAAAGAACCGGTAATGATGCTTTTAAACGAGTCGATTAGGTTTAGCTTGGTTACGCGCCATATAAGCATTAAGAAATTGCCTAAAGCTATAACCCAAGAGAAGATCGCCCATGTTATTAGAGAAACCAAGCGTACCCTGATAAGGGATTTTATGATTCATCGTCCTAAACTGGTTGTGTGTGGCCTTAATCCGCATGCTTCGGACAACGGTTTGTTAGGAGATGAGGAGAATAAAATTATTAAGCCTGTTGTTAATAATATGCGCAGGGCAGGGTTTCTAATAGAAGGGCCTTTGTCTGCCGATGTAGCCATTTATAAAGCGTTAAGCAGGGATTTTGACGCTGTGATTGCTATGAATCATGATCAGGCATTAATCCCTCTTAAGGTTACCGGAGGCAGGTCAGGGGTTAATATGACTTTAAACCTGCCGTTTGTAAGAACCTCTCCTTTACACGGAACAGCTTTTGATATTGCTAGAAATCCGCAATCTGTTGACCCGCAGTCACTTATAGCTGCGATAAATCTTGCTATAAAATGCGTATCTTCCCAAAAAAGAGCCTAGGCCAGAACTTTCTTACTGACAAGAATATAATCGGTAAAATATTAAAAGCCCTGGAGCTTAAGCCTTCCGATTCGGTATTAGAAATAGGATCAGGAAAAGGGGATATCACATCTTTAATTGCTCCTTGCGTTGGTAAGCTCTATGCCGTTGAAATTGATAAAAGGTTACTTCCGGAGCTTTCTGATAAAGTATGCGGATTTTCAAATGTAACAATTATCAATAACGACATACTTAAGGTCGATATAGAATCTCTTCTGTCAAATAAAGATTGTAAATTAAAGGTTTTCGGTAATATTCCTTATTACATATCATCGCCAATAATTGAACATCTTTTGAACTTTAGGTTAGCGATAAGCGAAATATTCATAATGTTACAAAAAGAACTTGCTGAAAGAATAGCAGCTTCTCCGGGCAGTAAGGAATATAGCTCTTTTTCCTGTTTTGTTCAGTATTACGCTTTACCGGAGGTCCTTTTTCACGTAAAGAAGGGTTCTTTCCGGCCGGCACCTAAGGTTGATTCCTCTTTGCTTTATTTAAAGATTCGAAATACTCCTTTGGTCTATGTAAAGGATGAAGTTGAATTCTTTAATTTTATGCGCAAGGCTTTTTCCCAAAGAAGAAAGACTTTAAGAAACAGCTTGGGCGATAAGTTTGGCAAAGTAGAAGTTGCGGCTATATTAGAAAGAAAAGGTTTGAATATAAATGTGCGTCCTGAAGAACTCTCGCTGCAAGATTTTGCGGATCTATTCAGCCGGCTTTCTTAAAAAAGAAAGCCCTTTCCTTGACAATAGGCTTTAAATTATGTTATACTCTTACAGAATTTAATCCCGTCTTATGAAGAAAGGCTAACCCCATGTTATTGAATAGTTTAAGGCAATTGAACTGGCTGGATATCTTCATTCTTATAATAATATTGAGAATTTGTTATATCGCTTCAAAAACAGGGCTTCCTTCGGAGTTTTTTAAGTTTATAGGCACGCTTTTGGCTAGTTGTGTTTCCATGCATTACTATGTGGCTATTTCAGATTCAGTTAGAGCGCTTGTGCCGGTTATAAAAGATATCCCGGCAGAAGTCCTGGATTTTGTCATTTTTCTCACGCTAGCCATCGGAACTTACCTTGTATTTGTTGTATTACGCAATATAACAAATAACCTTCTTAAAATAGAGGCTGTTTCTACCTTAAATAAATGGGGAGGGCTTTTGCTAGGTTCCTTAAGGTCCCTGTTTTTGGTGAGTTTTATTGTTTTTGTGATGGCCGTATCACCAGTCAATTACCTTAAGCTTAGCGTAAAGCATTCATATTTCGGGCCAAGGGTTTTTTCCGTTTCTACGGGTACTTATAATTGGTTATGCGAGAATTTATTTTCAAAATTAAGCGGTAAAGATAGCAGGAACAAGGCTGTCTTGGAGATTGAAAAGGAGTTTACTAAAAGATGAAACTCGGTAAGTTTTATGATTTGGTTGTTAAATTCGGAAGACAGAAAGATCCGCGTTACAGGAAAGGTGAAGTGAAATTTTTTCCTGATAGCGCAGTATTAAACGGGGATTTAAACACCGAGATAAAGACGCTTCTAATAGGCATAGACATGGAGGTCGGTGAAATTCTTTTGGCTGACAGATTGCGTTCTTCAAGGAAAATTGATCTTGTTGTCTCGCATCATCCGGAAGGAAGGGCTTATGCCAGTTTGCATGATGTTATGTGGATGCAGCTGGATGTTTTAAAGAAGGCGGGGGTAGACGAAAAAACAGCTTTTAAATTCCTGCAGGAGCGTATCAGGGAAGTAGAAAGAAGGTTGCTCCCGCAGAATCATGCACGCGTAGTCGATGCAGCCAGGCTCCTTAATATTCCTTTTATGTGCATGCATACTCCTGCGGATAACCATGTTTTTGCTTTTCTCAGTGCATTTATCAAAGCAAGAAAACCCACAACCCTTTCAGATGTAATTAAG
>CAZSQC010000013.1:0-3472 GCA_964608955.1 uncultured Planctomycetales bacterium
AACTGTTGCTATAAGGCAACGTAACCTTTTCATGCTCTGTTTTGTTTCTCCGGATAAAGAACGGTCGGCATAATAAAACCAGTACCATATCATCGCCGCTATATTAAGGTAGAGGTAAATATTCCCCCTCATAGAATTAGCCCTTAATTCATCACTATCTATAATGAGCTTTCCGTTTTCCTTACGAATATGGGCAAATTCATGGAGCCAGACACTGGAACCTATAGAATCAACCAGTTTTATCTTCCTATCTGACTTAGCGCCGAGTATCAGCCTCCTAACTCCCCCCGCCTCCTTAACGTTAACACCTAATGCAATATCCTGCATATTTATAAAGGCGATATTATTTAAGAACACCGGGGAGATCGCAAGCTTTACCTTATTACCGGATATCTCCTTGATATACATCGTGCCTATCTTTGCTAAAACAGAGCGGTTGACTCCTAAGCCATTTTCCGAACCAGCCGGATAAACACTGTTACAGATACCGAATGCCGAATAAAGCGCTTTTGCATCTTCCTTCTCTGCGTCAGCCAGAGAATAATCCAAATAGGCAGCCTGAAGCATCTCTTCTAAGAATGCGGCCCTATGCCCTAACGGTATTGCTGTAGCGCGGCGAACCCTTGAAGACAGCATTCGAGTTAATACCCTTTGGAGATTTAATCTATTATGATTTGTAAGACTTCTTATTAATTCGCCGAAATCAGAGACTTTAATTGCAAAAAGAATTGTATCGCAGGCGTCGAAACACGGGGAATGTTCTGAGATAAAAACTGTTTTGTAAAGTTTGGCTCTCCAGTATATCCTACCGGGACCGGCCCTGCAAAACTGGATACTTTTTAGCCACTCCAGGAATGATTCTTCGAATATTTCGGTCAGAACTTTAGCTTCCTTTATCTTTCTGAAGTTTAGCGCGTCAACCCTAGGGTTAAATATCTTAAAGAACCTGTAAACTTCTATAACCTCTTTAGCGCCAGAAATTATATATCCGATATTGGCCATTACGCGGCTTCTTAAATCCTCTTGCTCATCCGTAAGTGGTAAATCCCGGAACAATACCGCTTCCTTCTCTATTGAAGATATTAATTCGTTAATGCTCTTTAAGGTATCGGAAACACGGTTAAGTATTCCTACAAAATCAGGTTCCTTCAAAAATGGCCAGGTAATTAAACTATTCAAGTCTCTGGCAACTCCATAGTAATCATCTGAACCCAGCCTGTTCTCTATTCTCCGGCCTAGGTTTATAATCCTCCCGGCCCTCTCCTCCCCTAAAGCGTAAGATTCCATACGTAATCCATTAAGCCAACGCATCTCCCTTCTAATTTCACTTTTTCTAAGAAAAGAGGTAGAAGCCCTCGTATACTCTTTGCCTAAAGAAAAGGAGATCTTGTTAAATATCCTTTGCCATCTGTAGAGGCCGTAAGTACGCGGGATTGATCTGATGGTCACGGTTAACCTTCCATCTTTGCGCTCAAACATCCTTTCAGCTGTATCGCGGGCTCCAGTTAAAAACTCCGGTAAATCACAAATGTCACTCCATGAATCTACCGGAAAGAATCCCGCCTTTTCAGATTTTCTAATTGCATCGTTAAAATTAACTAAAAGATTGGTTTTGATATATTCGTCTATTATTTGATGAGCCATATGTTCAGAGAGGGTAAGATAGCGGTGTAAGACCTCCTCAAGAATTACAATTTGCGCCAATAAAGGAGGTGCGCGTAGAAAAACCGCCCAGTGAAAAAATATCTTCTCGTTAAATACAGCTCCCGAAAGCCTCAAATTTGAATCCGGGTCGGAAATGCGCGGAGTCTGTGAAGTAAACCTGACTGAAACCCATTCTCCGGAAGTTAAACCCGGCAGTTTTCTTTGAGCAGACAATTTCCTTAAATGGCTCGTAACAGCTCTAAGGTTATCTTTAAGATATGCCTTAAGATGATTATCCGAGAAACAAACATCGAAACTTAGATCCTGATTAAGTTTTATGTTCCCGCTTTTCACGCCCCTTATGGAATCTTCTGCGGGAGAATCAACAACAAGGCGGCTTCCGCCGGAAGAATTTGGCTTCTTACCTTTTCTTATTTCGTGAGAGGATGACTTAGGAGAATTTCCGGACTCAACCACATCAGCCTTATGATACCTCTGGGCAAGGATGACGGCGAAATTATCATGAAAACGGTCAAATGCCCCGAACACATTTCTTACTGCCTGCTGGGCAATCAACAATGCAGCATTATAATCAACAGCTGACTTCAGCTTCTCATCTAAACCCGGGTTTTTCTTCTCTATCGCTTCTATATAAACTGATTCAATGTCACTTCTATTATTCTTACCATTAGCGTCTTTTTTCAAGATATAAATAAAGATAGCAACCACCAAGGCAGTTGCTAACAAAGAAACTCCTGCTAGATTAACAATTAAGCTTCCCATAAAACCCAATCCCGATAATCCTGCACCAGAAATAAATAACAGGGAGATTATTTTAGAAGACTTCTTTCCCAGCCATTGAGAGGCATATTCTCTAATCAGCTTTAATTTATTATCTGCGGTCAGAAAACTATCGATCCTGGAATGCCTATTTCCGTCATCGCTTTTTATTAACTTAACGACAAGAAATACCATAGCAGATATTGAAATGAGGGTAATCACAATTAAAGAAACACACAGTGAAACTTCGGAGCCTAAAACTCCCAGAATAACGGGCAAGGCTATTAAATGAAGCTTTTGCTCTCTGGTTTTTGGGTTGTTTATGCCATGGGATGAATTATCGGGATGGAATCTCCTAGCAAGCATCATAGCTAA
Source organism: uncultured Planctomycetales bacterium (assembly GCA_964608955.1). Taxonomy (GTDB): domain Bacteria; phylum Omnitrophota; class Gorgyraeia; order Gygaellales; family Profunditerraquicolaceae; genus Sherwoodlollariibacterium. Next base: position 2,800 of record CAZSQC010000013.1, read on the forward strand.
ATTATCATGTGTATTATCAAAAGCACCGAATACGCTCTTTACTGCTTTACGGGCAATAATAAGCGCAGAATCATAATCAGGGGAGTTTTTAAGATGAATACCGAGCTCGGGATTCTTATTGAATATAGCTTCAATATAAATGCTTTCGACATCTTTTACGTTCTTCCTTGAGGATTTTGAGTTATGGAAAAGATAAAATATTGCTGCACTGATAACCGCTAGAACGATTACCGCGCCGATAATGTTAAAAACAGCGCTGCCGGTAAACCCTAACCCTAGCATCCCTGTTCCTGATATAAATAGTATACGGGCATAAAATTTTAAGGCCGCTGCGGAGGACTGATCCCCACCAGCCACGGAAGGTAGACCAATCACAAACCTATTCCGCAGCGACCTAATAATAGAAAACGCTTTCCAAATTCGTAAAAATTTTGAGAGAGAAGTGGTAGTTAATTGTAAAATATATGCTGCGACTTCTTTACATATAGAAATGCTGCCGTACCCTGTCAGATAACCCGAACCGCTATAGGCAGAGTTATGATCGGGGCTAGTGCTGATATGAACTACAGAAGGCAAAACTCCGTCTTCCAAGAAAAGCCTTCTGATAAAAGAATTTATTTCTTCTGCTTTGGCAACATCAGTACAGATATTTATAATTACTCTGCAATTTCTC
>CAZSQC010000013.1:3482-20354 GCA_964608955.1 uncultured Planctomycetales bacterium
AAAAGTAAGATTCAAAATTAAAATGCCTGAATTCCTTAATCAACCCTTTGAGAACTTCTCTCCCCTTACCGCGCACCCATTCGTCATTAATGAAAAGGTTTTTCTTTGCTCTGTTAAGCAATTCTTCATCTTCTGCTTCGCTTCCTTTCCTACTAACCCAGATATGCCTTGCAATACGATTATGGGAAGCCACCTTAACCGCTGCCCAACCGCAGTCATCATCCGGACGGTAATCATCCGAATGCGCGTCTATCCACAGCTGCGTATTACCCTCCGGCATTACCTCGCCCCTCTCGATAGAATCATTAAGATATAAATCAGATTTATCGTGGCTGTCAAACACATACACCCTAAAACCGTAAGGAGTCCTGATAACAACATCATAAATCATGTCAGTAGGAAAACTATTCGGTTTCTCTGTAGGGCACACATCTTGCACTCCACCTAATACTAAGGTGTGCTGGCTGTCGTTCTTGGAATAAACCCAAGCATTAAGATTTCTATCCCACGAGAAATTAGCCCTATCAAGATTGTCAAGTTCTATGCCTTGAGTAAACCTATGGGTATCTAACATTGCTAATTCTTCATCGGATAAGCCACGGGCTATATGGGAAATCAATTCATGGTAAAGTATTTCAGACTGCTCCTTAGCGCAAAGTTCAAAGAAATACGGATGAATGAATACTGTTTTAGATGCAATATCGCAGGAAGCGACATTGCCTAAGGTTAAAGATAAATCGGTGGTAAGAATTAAAAACCAGTTGGCCAACTCCGGCGGAGCCCTTCCTAAAACCTGCTGTAATTCTGTAAGGCGCTTTTCTATAACTGAAAGATAATTAATATTAAAGCCTACCGCATTATCCAAAGAAAGATTACGGGCTGTAATCCTGGCTATTTCGACATCGTAACCGAACTCTTTACCAAATCTCTCTCTTTGTTCTTCCGGGACAATAAGTGGATAAGTCTTTACCCCTGTATTATTTTTATTATTTCCGCGCCCCTTTATAATGTAACCCTTTATTTTCAGATTATCCGCTATATTCTGAAGATACGCTGCTATCTCTTCTTTAAGGTCGGGATATACATCCGCACACTGAAAGATAACTCTCTCTAAGAACATTACCGCGCCCCTTACTCCAAAAGTATTTTCTAAGGCAGAAAAAATATTCTCGAGTGAAATATTTAAATCACGGTTAAGAAGCAACAGTAATTCCACTTCGCGCCCCTTGCGTATATATCCTCCCAAAGAGGATATAGCTACCTGGAATTCTCCCTCAATCTTGTTAACCACAAGATCCTTAAGGGAGATAAAAACCGGGATAAGCCTGCTCTCGGAAATCTTATCGATTGCTAAAAGTAAATCTTTAGCCGCAATCTTTTCTTCTTTAATTTTAAAAACTTGTCTCAAGAACCATTCTTCGATAACAGATAATCCCTCGAAATTTATACGGGACAACTCTCTTTCTATATTCAGGCGGTCATCAATACGGAGGCTAGCATCCAAACCGAATACTATAGCCGTAGAAAGATAAACATCTCCCTGCGGAGAATAATACCTTAAGAGGGCCGTTGCCGCCTTAATTAATATCTCCTTTTTATCCTCGGGGCTTAACTCTGCGCCGTCATAAGAATTCTTTACCAAAACACTCTGTAGGGAAGGATATTCGCCTACTGCGCGTATCTTCATACCACAGTACTTATCATCTTCAATGCTAAAGTTAGCAATCTTCTGCAGAATAAAGCTCCTCTGGAAGAATTTACTAGTGTAGTATTCAGCCTCTGACTTAGCAAAGCCTATTTTTGCAAATATCATAGCAATAGCATGGTAACCTTTGCCGGATTCTTTTAAATAAGAGGCAATTAACTTTACGGCCTCTGCGCGGACTTTTTTAGAACCAATATAACAGACTGGCAAAGGAGTTACCGGCGAATCACGTGCAATATCCATAATATCTTCGTTCAATTCGCCGTATGAGGTTTCATCAATTAACTGATCAACAGACTTCCTGATATCAAAACAGAAATCTTCGCGTATCCTAAATATGTCCATCGTTGACTTTTCAAAGTACTCTTTTAGCTCCAAGGCAACCGCCGCAGGAAGCTTTTGTTTAGCCCAAGAGTATATATCGTTGCAGGTGATTTGCAGATTTCTTATAAAAACCTTGGCCATATAAAGATCCACTTCGTGCCAGAGTATTACCTTACCGAAATCAAGTGATCCTATGTGCCCGACAGAAGGGTCATAACCGTAATTCTCTGACTTAACATCCCAATCTACCACGCCGCGCATTATAATAGCCCTTATAGCCAGAAGGAACTCATCTATCAGTAATTTGGCAGTATTTACATCCCCCTCTGCGATAGCTTCGGCTAATATACCCACATAGCCCCTTTCATTAGAATCTTCCGGGTAGCCCTCTTTAAAGAAAACTTTTACAAACTTCTGAACCACGGCTTTTTCAATTAACACAGTTTCAACCTGGCCTTCTTTATTTCTTATTTTAATCTTAAGGTTATCAATCATTATGAATCTTATCGCCAAATGGCCAAGATTTTTACTAGCTAAAAGATACCCGCGGGGAGGGCCGGCATTATCTTCGGGCATCTTGATTATATCGCGGTTAGTTATATTTAACCTCTTAACAACCAGGGTCCTGGAAGAATTTACGTAAACACTGGCATCTCCTCCTGCATCGAAAAATTGGAATACCTCATCCTTAAGGGCATTCTCGAAAGCAGATTTCATAAGCTCAACCATAACATCCGGATCGAGCCCTATCCCGGTTAGATAGCTTCTGCATTCATCAAAAGTAAAATTTCTGTATTTCTCCACAAACCTGCTTGCCAAACGTTCAAATTCATCTTCAATTGACAGCTCAAGATTGCATCCTTCGTTATACAATATAATTCTGCAAGATATAAGTTCTCCGCTATAAAGATAAATATTAACGGACATAATATCCCTGCCGCGGCTTGATTCAAACCCTGCTATTACCACTTTAGCTATTGACGCTATTCTTATCCCGGGGAATATTATAGAAAACTGGCTGCTTGAAAGAGCTTTATAAATATACTTTTCATATTTCTTTGTCTCAACATTGTCTAAAATAGTTTCTACGCTTATTCTGTCTTTTAGATAGAACTCAACTAAGTGAGAGGCAAGAAAATTACTTGTATCAGAGTAAGCTTCGGCTTCATCAGTTATCCCATGCGAAATATGGCTACAAAGCTCATGATAAAGTATTTCAGACTGTCTTTCGGGACAAAGTTCAAAGAAATAAGGATGCAGAGAGACTCTTTTTGCGGCAATATCGCAGGCTGCCGCGCTAAATCCGGTGGCTTCTAAATTAGTCGTAAAAATTAGCTCCCATGAATTTAGGTCAGGCGGCGAACGGCCAAGGAGCCTCTCAAGTTCCGCAAGGCGTCTGCTAATAACTTCCAGCCCCATATTCTTTAATTCCGGAAGAGACTCTTCGCTTACCTTAAAGCCTTCTACTTTAATAACAGAAGACCGCCAATTCCTGCCGAATTTCTCCTGTGCTTTCGCCTGAGCAGATTCAGGCACAGGGAGAGGATAAGCATTTAACGGCCCTACGACTACAGCTCTCTTAGAATCAAAATGAGCATAATCTTTTCCACTTGGAGAATAAGAATTGATAACAATAAACCCTTCTCCTTCGGCTTTTAACTTCTCTTTCGGATCGGATTTTAGCATCATCGGGTCCTGCTCAGTCACCTTATTCCTTCCGAATAGATGGATATGTCCTGTAATCTGTATGTCAATTCCCAACTTTTCATTGGTACTTCTTACAGCTTCCTTAAAGCGCAGATACCCATCCTCACCATGCTCTTTTACCAAACGCTTAAATGTGCCTACTATGGAATGTGATTCCATTGACTTAAAGTTATCATCTTCCTGGGGAGCCGAGACTCTGGCAAGCGGCAACCGCGGAAAAGTAATTAAAGAATCTTCGGTTACATCGCCTTCTTTGACATAGCCGGCATGACTAACTAGATACCTCTTTCCTGCTACTTCAGCCAGAACAAACATTGGAGAACTTTCAATAAGTTTCCTTGCCTCTCCTTCATTCTCTTTCCCCACAGAATCACGGATCTCTTGAGACATTTCCCCGGGATAATCAAACGTGAACTCGGCATTTCCAATTAAAATATAGAAACCGCGCGGATATTTATTCCTTAAATCAACCAATATCCTGAAAAGTTTTCCTGTACGCAAAGATACTTGCTCATCAGAATAATGCTCATCGACATTAATTACTGCACCTAGCTCTTTTGCTATAATTTCAAAATCTTTTTTGTTAACTGTCTTAAAGGCATCCCCCGCAAATAGAACTTTTGTCCTGCCTGACCTAAGCTCTTCCTCAGGGATATCTTTCATTATCGCCTCAAGTGCAGCATTGTCAGTATGTAAATCTCCAACTACAATTAGCCGTTCGCAAGACAGGTTAATCAAGGGAGACGTACTATGAACCGTTATAAAACTATTTATAGGCCTGATCTTTCCCGGCCAGTTATCCGGACCAGGAGCAGGATAATTCAAAGTATAGGCCGCTCCCTTTTTCACTACGCTCAATCCCACAGACGAACCACCATCCAAATTAAGCATCCAAGCGATATCCGCATCGTCTAAGCTTAGCTCTTCTTTAATTATAGCCACGGCTTCCCCAAAAGTTACGCCTTTACTCTCCGTCCTTCCGTCAAAAGAGACCATAAATAATTTTCTCTTATTGGTCAGGCCGATTATCATTCTTGGGCCCCTTACCCAATCCTGAACCTGCGTTTCCTGAGTCTGGCAAGAAGTAACTCTATACCAACCCTCAAGACTAAAATTATCAGTCTCGTTTTCTCTGGAAGAAACTAAATTAATTCCATCCTTGACTAGAAGCGTGCTCCCTCCTAGTAACCATTTGATCTCATCTGCTTTAAATGGTAAATCAAGCGAAACCCTAAGAAGTTCGGGGTTAACTAATGCAGCGTCAAATTTGTCTTTATATGTGTTATATAAATTAACGGAAAGCGATATAACTATACCGATAGGAGAGACAAATACAGGGCCATTTTTAATCAAAGCTATCCTGTTGTCTATAACTACGACATTTACTCTGCCTTCACCGACTTCAAATTGATATTCTGGCTTTGTACACCGTTCGTTTTTATCCCTGATATTCTCCGGCGTGTCTTTTGCACACATCGGAGTAAATACCAAGATATCCCGTTCACCAGGTTCTTTGCGTACAGCCTCAAGTTTTTGATACGAATCGACTATATCGCTATCTTGCCATGGAACAATAGCCAGGTTCTCCCCAAAAATAATTCTGCCTGCACCTAATCTTAACCTTTCAACCGCTAAACTCCCGTCGCTCCTTAAGGCAATAAACGGCTTATTATAAAGCGGGGCTGTAATCTCCCTGCTACCGTCCTTTCTTGTACGTAAATAACTATCGACAAAGATATTCTTAAACGAGGCATCAATAGTTTCATCGCGGGCTTCTCTTAAGCTATTATATTGCCTCCATAAAGTTTCGGTAAAGAAATAGAGGCCGTTAATAATAAACGAACTTGACGGATAATTATTGGCGATTGTAGAATGTTGTATAAGCTCGCGCGGATTCAATCCGCCATGCATACTCGCAGCGATATTCTGCGCTCTCTCGGAACATAAAGAAACCCTGTCTAACGCCAGCTCAACGACATTCACTAAAACTTTAGTTTCCCCAGTTACCTGAGTAAGTTCAACAGATTTTGAATCCTGTACGTGCAAATCTCCTTCGGCAACAACATCATCTAATATGTATACTTTCCTTAAATACCGTCCGCCATTTTGATTAACGAAAGCCGCTCTATCGTGCTGATTCTTTCTTTCGATTTCTGCTATAATGCTAGCGGCTGAATCTTTCTGCTCTGGTTGCCAATTACCATCTGGATTCGTAAGTAAAAGTCCCGGAGCGACTTCTTCAACAAATGTAGTACCATGCGCTCTCATTTTCTCTGATGTCGGCCGGTAATCTAAAATACCTTTTCTTTCAGCAAACTTTCTTGCCTGGTAAAACTGGAGCAAGCTCTGGCGCACCTTGGTTTTTCCGGAAAAATCCTCTGCCGGCCGTATGCCAGCAGGTATTCTGACTACAAATGGATACGGAAGCTTGGTTTCATTTTTATCCCAAAATAAACCTGTAAATTGTACGGTCAGTCTTTCCTGCGCTAAAGCAATACGGTAGTGGCATGCATCTAAAAGGTTTAAAGTAATATTATTGGCTTCTCCTCTGGCAATTAAGACTGATTTACCTTCCTGTACAATTTTTATTACATTACGGAACTCTTCGGTTGCCTGCTTGAGATTTGTCCCAATGCCTAAGGTCCCACTATCTATAATCCTAACCTCTCCCCGCAGAAAAGCCTTTTTCAACAAAGATAATTCACTCATTCTTAACAAAGCGTGCACACTATCCAGCGTCGCCTCATCCTCTGCACCCAAACGTTTACTTATGATATCGGCACAGCTTATAAATCCTCTTTCCAACAGTAATTGGATAACGAAAAGATCGGCAAATAATCCTTTCGCCGTACCGGTAATCCAGCTAATCCGGCGAATACTCTTTATTCTCTCGAACAGCTCTGAGGAATCATCTATCTCCACAGGAATATTTAGATTTGTAGATATATCAGTGTATGAAACATCGGATGAACTGTCTGAAAAAGCCACAAGTTTTAATAGCTCTGAATAATTTCCTTGCGTTAAGCGATCCTTAATTCCTTCCATCCACTCATTCATTCTATCAATCTTAATCTCCCTGCCAGGTCCCCCGTTCTTGAGCCTCAATGCCACTGAATAAAGCTCTTCAGCAGAGAAATCATCTCGCACTGAACCTCTAATATCCGGATTAAAAAGAATATTTAAGCTCTCTAAATATTCACGTAATGCTAATTTGTTTCTCGGAGCCCTACCATCATTAATATCCCAAGTTCTTTTATCTCTGTTAAAGCGGGCAGAAATCTCTCTATATCCAAATAACAAATAACCAAAAGTCCCCTTTATCTCTCTCTGCCTAAAACCGCCTGCCGTATAAAATTGTTGAGCATTCCTTGTCACTAACCCATCTAAAGATCCCGTCCTAAGGTCTTCTATATAGCTATCTACCATATACACAAATGCTCTCTCGTAAATACTATCGTACTTCCCATCTTCATTCTTATCATTGAGAAAAGCAAGCTTATCAATCTGGCCGCGCCTTACGATATCAAACATCGGCTCGCCTTTCTTTAAGCCGAATTCAGGAATTTCCCGGGCAGGGGTAACTAAGCGCACCGGAGGAATATTCTTATATCTCGGATTCGGGATAAATTCAGGTCTTCCATCTTTGCCTTTAACCACCCAATAAGGAGCGCCATTATGGCGTTTAATATATTTAAAGCTTGACTGCGCATTGGTTGAAACCCAATCCGTCATTACAAAAGGCGTGTTACCTATATTAATAGTAATATGTTGATACCCGGGAGGAAATAATACATGGTCCCCTGGCTCGGCAAAAACAGCCATTACATCTTCTATTTCTTCGTAACCCGGCTCATTAATAGAAGCATCTTCTTCAGGGAGAGGATGTTTTACCTTAAATAGCAGGAAGATGTTATAACCGTAATTATTCTCATATACTTCGGGGAGATTCGATTTGTGATGATGGCCTTCAGTACGGATATACTCTTCATAACGTACTCCGTTAAGGAAAGCGGGGATTGTTCCCGCAGGAAGCACTGTTACATCCGGCCTTAATTGCGCATCCTGAAGCATAAGCCAAACATTAAAATTATTCCAGTACGGGCCCTGCTGTCCGCTGTATAGTACTGCATCTGGATTACCATAGCTGCTTAATTCCGGCTGCTCGATAATATTACCTTCGCTATCCGTATACCGATAGGCCATCATTAAACTCTTCCATAAAGGAGCGCCAGACATAGCGTTAGCGCCGAAATTCTTAAACCAGTGCTGTACCCAAATCCTGGCTTGCGGGCCGTAGATAACATCCAAACCTTTCATATCGACATAGGCGGGCAAGCCAATCTGCTTTGAAAGATCTACGCAACCGAAGAATGCAATGGTATCCTTTAATGCTAGCTCTTCGCTGCGTTCTTGATGCAAAATATGAGAAATAAGTTCATGGTATAATATTTTTATCTGTAGAGAATTGTTCTGGCTGAAGAAATAAGGATGGAGATAAACGGTTCTATTATCAATATCGCTGGCAGCAACACTTAAATATCCATGCTCGCCGGTTAATAAATCGGGGTCGTTAGTGATTAACAGCGACCATGCGGAAAGCACAGGAGGCGCCCTGCCTAGTAACTGTTCTAATTCAGCTAAGTTGCGTGTGATTGCCTCTGCATGGGCTTGAGTTAATCCTGATGGTAAAATGCTCTTAAGGGTAAACCCTTCAACTTCTACGGCAGAAGAACGCCAGCCGGCTTTAAACTGCCTAACAGCGCCTTCCTGCTCTTTGGCAGGCACAGGTAAAGGATATCCGTGATTATGATTATTATGATTAGGAATACTTTCCTTTATTCTTGCGTGCTGCTCTTCAAACTTATTAATAAGAGCCCTCTTTGCCTGTTCAACTAGTTCGTATTTACTCTCCTTTTTGCTACCGCATATCTCACCGGCTATTATTGCTGCCTGGTGGTGCATATAACCGCAAAACTCGAGTAAAATATGCGCGAGGTAAGCAATAAGAAGTTTCTCAAGATTATTTTTCTTACAATACTCAACAAAACCCGATGATATATATATATCAAGCCCGTCCTTTCCTGACCTGGCTTCTTTCTCCCAGAAACTGAAAGCACGGTGGTTTGAATCAGATGGATCGATATAAATTGCCGGTGGCACAAGCCTGTAAAACAGCCTGCCCATAGAATATATTTCCATTGCCGGCTTAGGCTCAACCTTTATTAATCTGACTTTATAATCTTGAAGTATCTTTGCAATCTTAAGCGCAATATTAGGATGCCCCAGTGATATCGAATATAGAGCTGTATCAACATATTTATTTGATAGCACCCTTTTTCTTGAAGCATTAACGGCAGACTTAATTTCTTCGAATTTAATCTTATGCCGCCTTAAATCCGAACACTTCATCGCCTCAACGGTTTCTACGCTCTTTTTATTCCACCTTAGTAATGTGCTATGGCTATCCTGCTCCAACAACTGTCTTGCCGCGCTAAGGTAAGGCAATATTGCCTGGGGGCCATAACCGGTTGAATTTATAAATATTTTATCTTCGCCCGGGAATTGCCTTACTACCGGATCTCCTACATTAACAGATATATCAGATCTCCCGACAGCCGGGCGGTCATTTCCGCTTAGGCCGAATGAATCACCCAAGAAAATAACCTGTTCCGGTCCTATCCCCATGAAATCAAAAAGCTTACCCAAGGCAAACGCCTTATCATTTCCTAAAGCCACTATATCTATTGAAGTAAGCCCTCCTATGCGGATCTCTACCGGGATACCGTCTTCTTTGCAACGCTTATCCAGATACTCCTTCCAGGGTTTGCGCTTACTCTTATCCCTATCAGCAAAAGCCTCTTTTTCCTCCCTTGTTGAATTCTTCCCTATGGCATAAAAAGTAACCTGCGAAATCCTGTTATCAATCTGGTCATTCTGGGGCCTTAAAGGAATGCGGAATCTCTTAAGCAACTCGGTAATTATGCAGGACCTATCCGGGTCACTCTGCTCTGAAATCTTTCCAATTAGCTGTTGAAGGCAATCTAAACCGATAGCATTCTCAATAGGGTAAATATAAATCTGCTCAAAAACGCCTTTATTCCTTTCCCAAGTAAACATCTGTGTACCATTACATGGCATAATCAGAAGATTTTCTAATATTGTTTCTGCCTTACCTTTAGCCCTGACAAAATTAACTATAGGATTAGAGAATTCTTTTTCAACTGCCGATTTATCTGAACCGCTTACTACTACAAAGATTCCTCCTCTTTCGATAAACCCTACTATCTCCTCCATGACCTGCGGCGTAACTTCTTTCTTTGACTCTACCAAAGTTTCGTCAAGGTCAGAAACTAATATCGGAAATACGCCGCTTTTGGCAGCTTTCAATTTAACGGCATCAACAAAGATAGACAGGGGATTAAGCGCTCTTAATAACCACTGATAATCGCTTTCTTTAATATTAGGCTGCGACTTAAAGAAGGAATTTATTGAGCTTAAGATTATACTCCTTGGAAAATGATTTATCCCTAGCATCAACTGCTGGGTAAATAACCTCCAAGCCTTATAGAATTCCCTTAAATGCTGGATATCTTCATCACCGAAATCATTGTATTTCTTTGAAAGCTTCTGACGTATCATCAAAATATCGTCCTCGCTGAATCTTTCATTATTACTAAAAGACTTTTTAACCTCAAAGAAAAGAATGCTAATCTTTATACCGAATATTTCATAAACAAAAGACGTATCTTTTGCAATGTCTCCTCCTACGCGAGCGATATCACGCGCACACTCTCCCAGTATTCCGGGCGCTTCAAGCCTGACAAATACAAACTCGGTATAGCCCTGGCCGTAATAAGGATTGCGGACCAGCACCAAAGGATCCTCGCTCTTTAAGAATTGCTGGATAAGAAACCAGGAAACCCTTACCTGATAGTATATCTTCTCCCATGCCGTATCTGCCGTGAACAATCCGCTATCAAACATGGCTTTAATAAACCCGTCTATAAAAGATCCCTGCGGGATAAGATAATTACGCAACATTTTAGCTATCTTCTCGCCTAAGGAGAATTCGTGGGTTAGAAAATCAATAAAACGCGACGGGTAGTAAGTATCACTTGCTATTCTCATCTTTGCTTCGGATATCTTCCTGGACATAAAACCTGAAACGCCTTCATAAGCCGGAGAGAAACCTTGAGGATCTGCGCCTCTCCTCTGGTATTCACCAAGCAAACGGTTAGCGGTAATCTTTGAGTTAGCAAAAACTTCCTCCGGTATAAGCTTCATATGCAGGGGGTTTCTCTCTCCTGAATAGTTGGAAAGGCTTTCGGCAAAAATAACGCACTCTCTTAACTGTTCTCCTCCTGAATACCCCTTATTCTTAGCCTCTGTCCCGGAGGGCCTTACTTCTACTATCTTATTTGAGAAATCCAGATACGCTCCATCTCCTACAAAAACAATATTATTGAGATTCGCAAAATCTAAATCAGGAAAGATTTCTTTGAGTATATTTCTTACATCTTCGATATTAATTATTTTATCTCTCAAAGCAAAAGCAATACTCAAGAAATACATGTAATTCATATCTCTTGTTTTCAGGCCTTTGTCGGTGTCTATTTTTAGTTTTACAGGATCCTGTTCATTCGGATTAAAGTATATGACATCCTCACGGTAGTCAAAACGCGAAACTATTTTGTTTAAGTCAAGAATCTCCTTAAAGAACTGCGAAAGAGTCATCCCTCTTCTTTCGGTATCCGCGATAAGCGCTGCGGTTAAGATTATCGCCTCTCCGGCAGACTTTTCCCTCATTGCGATCGCAATCCTGCCATTGGCGCTACGAATAAGCTCTGCAGGGCCGAAAATTTCTCCTCCTGACTCCTCTCCCGCAAAGAGCAACCGAGGGTTCTTACCTAAGTTTATATCCCTTTCATAAATATCCCTTATTATTACATCCTTGCCGGGATTATCGCGAATCTGATGCTCTACCTTCCTTAAAACAGCGGCTATTTCTTTAAACCCTACCGGTACTTCTATTACAGGTATGGAATTATGATCCGCCCATTCTCTCCAGGAACGTGAAGAAGGGGTAGTCTTAATAATAAACCAGTTATATTTACCCCAGAGTCCTGCCTCTTCCAAAGCTTTCTTTTGATAAACCATAGTCATAAGAAATGACTGATTTGGAGTATAAACAGCGAGAATTCTTCCTTCATCAAGCCTGGAATATGCAATACCTAAATTCTTAAGGAAATCCTCCGAATCAGAGGACTCAATCTGAGCAGTCAAAAGTCTGTCTCCGTCCGGATCTGTAATCAACAGGGCTGTCCCGATAGGATAATCTTTTAAAAGTTCGGTGTAACCTACTGTTTCAACTACCGGCATAGATACTGCTCCGCTCTTTTTATCAAACTTTGCAATTGCCAAATCACAGGATAAATCGTAATATTCTTTTTTGTGAGTTTTAGGGTTCTCGTCTGTCTTACCGATTCCGTGGAATAACGAATCTTCTGATGCGTGCAACCACTTGAACTTATTTGCCAGGGCAAGATGCCTGAATATACTAAACATGGTTGATTGCATACAGCCACCGACGCAATCTACTATGACATCGCCTCTCATACTACGGATCTTCTGCAGGTTTTCCTCCGTAGCAACACCTTTGCGCAGGTAGTCCGCGTAAAGCTGGATCCCATTCTCAAGGCTATCTAACAAACCGCTTTGTATTAATTTATGGTCCCTGGAAGCTATAGTTATAGTAAAACTTCCTTCTTTTTCGATTGTCTCAAACATCTTTTCTATTTCATCGACAAATTCCTTTGATTCTTCGGGTAAATACTGGCTCCCCTGATTATTAATATCCTTGGTAGCGATAAAAGTCGCAATGGCATGGCTGGAAGTAACATATTCTGCACCTAATAAATCGAGCATAAAAACCAGGAATGAAACCATCCAGATAGGCATAGTCTGCAAGTCTTTAACAACATGAGTAGCAATCCCCGCCTCCGCCTGGATACGGGAAATTAATTCAACAAAGGTACGCGAATTATAACGTACCTCGCTAGCGGCAATCTTATGCAGTTCATACCCCGCATACTTCCTGCGCGCTACCTGGGCTTTGGCAAAAGTAGCAAGCAATATCGCAAAGAGATGCAAAGGATATTGAGGCAGCCTCGTATCCTGAGGCTCATCAATGTTCTGATTTCCCCTTATTCCTGCCGTTGAAGACTCTGCTTCTTTCTTGTAAAGCGCAAACCACGCCCTTAAATTAAGGCCGTTCGGGTTATTAGCCGGGTCGTATTCTGCTAAATGCTCCCTGGTTAAAATAACTTTAAATTCCTTTGGATTGGATATATCTATAAGTTTATTATCTCTTACGTATTGGGGGGTTCTGTTTCTTACTATTTCAATAAGCTGTTCCTCCAGCCTGCGTGCTCTTTCGTTATCAGAACGACCGTATTTACCTTTACTTGTAAAAGCATTTGTATCAAGCATTGCTAAAGATTCATCTCTAAACCCTTTGGCGATGTGGCTGATTAATTCGTGGTAGAGTATTTCTATCTGTTTATCCTCAGTGAGTTCAAAGAAATACGGATGGATAAATACGGTTTTCAACTCAATATTAGAAGAGGCTATATTACCATTAGTTGCCCCAAGGTTTGTAGTAATAAGTAGCCGCCATTTCTCTATCCCGGGTGGTGCCCTTTCTAGCAATTGGTTAAGGCATGCTAAGCTTGCCTGCATAATCTCAAAGTGATTCTCCGCAAAATAGTCTTTCCCGGAAAGCGAAAAGCCTTCTACCTCCAAATCAACCATCACTTTATTTGCTCCGAATCTACTATCAATTCGTAAACACTCCTCTTCGCTTACGGCTAAAGGATATGAAACGTTATTCTTCTTGCGGCTAAAAAACAACACAATATCTTTAACTATTGCATTTAAGTTCTCATCCTCGTAAAGCCTAAAGTGCCTTATTGTAGCCTTCTCTAAGAGCTTTATAGTAAGAATTGAAAGTAATTCATTTAGTTCTTCCTGGCTGGCGCTTACCCTGATAATTTCAAGAATTTGCTTTTTAAGCAAAGCATAAATCACCAGAATTGCCTCCGGTATTTTACCTTCCCTGTTAATACGCATTATGAAATTTCTTAGCACTTCGCAATAAGATATGAACAATCCGACATCTCCATTTGACTTCTGGGCTATTAATTCCATGGTAAATGTGATTAAGTACCTAAATATATAGTAATTAGGTTTAGGGTCCCAAAATATTTTTTCCAGCTCTTCCAGGTAATCTAAGCACCTTTGCTTCGCATTAGCATCCTTAAAATAATTCGCAATCTTTTTTGTACCTGACAATATGGAAAACTTTTTAACAGCATCAAGGTTTACTGAAAGCACCTTGAGAAACTCCATGATCTTTTCTCTGGATTCGACATTATTCGGGTCAGTCATCTCAGTAAAATAGCCCATACCAGAGAAAACTCTTTCGGCCCCAAACCACGTATCATTGGCTTCTAATCTAACAGCCGTATCCGCAGAAATACGTTTACAAATTGCCTCCGGCAGGACAAATAGAGTATAAAGATACGCCTTCGGAAGTATTTCAGCCCTTGTTCCATTCCTGATTCTTTTACCGGAGAAAGCAAGCGGCAATTCGTCACACAGGCTCAAAGCAGCAGATGGCGTGAAATCACAACGTTGGGACTCCCATCCTATAACTATCTCCTGTTTTTCGCCCTCGCTTGACTCATATTTTAACCCGACAGCCGATCTTTTTAACCTTCTTAAGAAATTAGTAGAGACTTCACTGACTATATTTAATGCTAAAGCCTGCTCTAAAATCGCAAGATTCCCTGCTGAACTGACAAAAGCCTGATTATTAAGGACGCCGGAAATTTCACCGGATATAAAATAATCTTTCAAGTAATCAGTAAGTGTTTTGCCGAGCTCGCCATCGCCACCTAAAGCCGATATCCCCAAAAGCACATTATGATTATGCTCTACCTTAAGCCTGTAAAGCATCTTCAGAACTATTGTATCAGTAACCGGAGACTTTACGTCTTTTTCAGGATGCGTTGCTCTCTCTCCTTCTTTAATATCATATGGATAGCGCGCTAAAATATCACCGCCCATATCTAATCCTATGGTAAACACTCTCTTGCTGCTGATCAATTTGACATAACCTTCAGATAAAGCCTTTGAGCCGACAGAAACATCCATTAACACCAGGCTAATACCAGTCTTCTCAATATCCCCTACGATTGAGCCCTCCTTTATATCAACCATTAAGAATCGGTCATTTATGCTCACCCTTGATACTATATTAGCCTTATTTAATGCATAGAATACGCCGCCGCAATAATCAATTGGGGGCAGTTTCTGGAATATGCCGTTCTGAATAATACCAAGGTTATCCAAAGAAGTAGGCCCTCCTAAAGGATTTTCCTCTCCTCTCTTAAGGTTAGTGGTAAAAATAACTATTCTAGTGTCTTTTCTTCCTACTCCATCCAATACTGCTTTAATTTCCCTGGCAAAAAATACTGCCCCCAAAATGTCCCCGCCCCCTCCTGCGGTAATAATATGCAATTCGTCAAAATTATCAGACTCAATAAACTTCTTCCAGGGTTTATTTAAATATAACGCATTACTGTTCCTGACCAGTTGTAGATTAGCAAAACTCGTAGACTTGTTATCCGCAAATGACTTTACGGAAACCGGCATATTAACCGAATCCGAAGCAGCATGTATATATTTGGACCCGCTGCGTGCTGTCGCCTTTATCGCAAACATCCTTGCATTATCAAGGTAAAAATATGCCGTTAACCTGATCCCTGATTCCATGCCAATCAAACAATTGTCATCTGCGCTAAAATAATCAGTTTCTAATCTTCGCGGATTTAAAATATCCTGCATTATATAAACTTCCCCGCTGGGTAACGCCTCATTAATCGCTGATTCTACTTTGGCTTTGGAGAGCTCATCCAAGAAAATAATCCCCCTTCCCCATGACTGGCTCACCGGCTTTAACACAAAATTTCTTTGGCTGCGCGATAATTTGCTAATGTCCTGCCAATTCTGTAACCCCCTCTTCCTTAATTCTTCAGGCATAGCATCACAATCAAGCACCCATGTCTTAGGTATGATTTTCATTAAAACATCAAAAGACCTTTCAGTAAGATTATTCTTGAACCAGGAATTGTATTCTTCGCTATGAAATAAAGCCAAAGGAAGTTTGCTATCGAAGAAAGGGCTCGGAGAGGGGACCAGCCTTATTTTACCGTCTTTTGCAAGAGACAATATCTCTCTAATATATTCGCTGGATAATGCATCCCTAAGGTAAAAACACCTGTAGGCTGTAAAAGTGCCTTCTTTCATCAGGTCGAAGACCAGATTATTTGATCCGGGAGGGCCACGCACATCAGGTAATATAACCGCCTTGGCTGATACTCCAACCTGCTGTAATTGGGCGGCGAAATATTCAACCTGGCTGGCGAATTTTATGTTGCCATCGCTCAAGATAAAAATAAGTTTCCTACCGGTAACAGGCTCGTCTTCCTGCAAACCAAGCGCCCTTCTGGCAAAACCCAATAGGAATTCTTTTTTCTCGTCTCCCAAGATTTCATACCCGCTATCACGGTAAATATTCTGTAATATGTAGTCCAACGGCAGTCCAAAAGGATAAGTCTCTATCTCGGTTAGCGCTAAGCCTTCTGGAGTTAAGATAAAATCAGGCCTGACGAATACATTATCAGCATGGTAATAATTACTATCAGCATCGAGCAGTACTCCATGGCTATTAATTCTAATATAACCACGCCAACGTGAATTTAACGGCATGGCTTGTTTATCATTGATAAGCTTTTCGCAAGCAGCAAAGAATTCTTTTATGGCAATACCGCACTCTTCCAGGAAAGTCCTGCATTGACCATCAATATAAAAAGGCCTTGGAGAGACCCTAAAAGGTACGTTCTTTATTGAAATTACCTTTTTCTCTCTTTCAGGGTATATCCATCCCTCTTTATTATTCTGTGCTTCTCTGGCAAATAAAGCCAGTGATAACCACTCTCTAGTATCTTTAAAAGCTGCTTCTTCGTCTTTTATTTCTTTGGCGATGTGGCTGATAAGCTCGTGATAAAGTATTT
>CAZSQC010000014.1:0-11102 GCA_964608955.1 uncultured Planctomycetales bacterium
AGGGGCTCAATATGCGGTATAAAGCTTCCCGCCGGGTTAAGGGAGTCGGACAGGCTTTCGGAGGTAATATTTACACCTTCTACAAAAGCTGATGTAGGGCATGATCAGAATGTAGACCGTAAATATATCGAAGAGTTAATAGGTAAAGACCTTGCGGATAAAATAGCAGAAAAAAGCATTGAGATTTACAAGAAAGCAAGCGAATATGCCCTTGGCAAAGGTATAATAATAGCCGATACTAAGTTCGAATTCGGCATTAGCGGCGGAGAATTGATTCTTATAGATGAAGTATTAACTCCGGATTCTTCAAGATTTTGGCCTGCCGACCAATATATGCCGGGAAAAGCCCAGTTCAGCTTTGATAAGCAATTCGTCAGGGATTATCTTGAAACATTGGACTGGGATAAGACTCCTCCGGCGCCTCTTTTGCCGGAAGATATAATTGAAAAGACCGCCAGTAAATATCTGGAAGCATATTTCAGATTAACCGGGGAGAGAATATAATAATGGGTTTTTTAAGAAAACTGCTCGGAGTATTATTGAGGATAGCGATAAGTATAGCTATCCTTGTCTTTTTATTCAAAAACATAGATATAAGAAATCTTACCGGCATCATAAAAAATGCCGATAAACTTCTGGTTGTTATTTCCTCATTGGTTTTTTTAAGCGCTTATATCTTAGCTTTTTTGCGCTGGAGAATGTTGCTCGCGGCGCTTAATATACACCTTCCGCTTAAAAGGACGATTGCTTCCTATGCTGCCGGGTTATTCTTCAATCTTTTTCTTCCATCTTCAATAGGCGGTGATTTTATGCGCAGCGTGGATTTATCCGTGCATACAAAAAAACCCAAGGAAATTATAGCTACGGTTTTTTTGGACCGTTTAAGCGGATATATCGGGTTGGTCATTCTGGCGGTTTCAGTTTTTTTTCTGGGTTGGGACTTTTTGAGGGAAGAAAGCATATTATTTTCTTTATTTATCATTGTTTTAATTCTGGTTGTTGTACTGCTTGTTTTGTTTAACAAGTTTATTTACGGAAAAATAAAGAGTTTCTTAAAGTCTCCTGATTCAGGCCAGATAAGGGAGCTTTTGACTGACCTTCATGAAGAAATCCATCTGTTTAGAAACAGAAGAGGGGTTGTTGTTAAGAACATAGCGCTTTCGGTTTTAATTCAGGCAATGACTCCCGCAAGCTTTTATATCCTCGCTATTTCTTTAGGCATAAGGATTAGCCCGATTTATTTCTTTGTATTCCTTCCGATAATTGGGGCAATTACGCTTTTGCCTATTTCAATAGGAGGTTTGGGACTAAGAGACGCAACAGCAATATATTTCTTTGCGAAGGCGGGGGTTCCTAAGGACATGACCTTTGCAATGTCTTTGCTGAATTTTTCTTTCATAATAATATTCGGAGCCTTAGGGGGCCTCATATATGTCTTTACAGTACATCATAGACGGCTGCAACGTAATACATAGCACGGTTTTTAGGAACCAAAAAGCCAAGCGCCATTCTGATTCAAGACTACTGCTTATCGAAATAATAAAACAATACAAGCTTTGCGGGAGTGAAAACAACAAGGTTACGGTTGTTTTTGACGGTTATCCGGATAAAACGTTAGGAGAAATCTTTGGGCAGGGATTAAAAGTTCTTTTTTCGTTTGATAAGAGTGCGGATGATACAATAAGAGATATGCTCGAGACTTCCAATAATACAAAAAATACGGTAGTTGTTTCTGATGATAAAGAGATAGTGCTGTGTTCGAGGCTATTTCTCGCTAAACCGTTAAGCGTTAAGGATTTTATCGTTAGAGGTGTTCGGAGTCAGAAAGACAAGACGGAAAGCAGGGAAAAAGAAGTAACTTTCAGTCAGATGCATAAGATTAACGAGGAGCTTAAAAAAATATGGCTCAGATGAAAAACACTAGTAAAGATTTTATAAAGTTTTTAGGGACTGCGGGGGCAAGGTTTGTGATGATAAAGCAACTGCGTGCTTCAGGTGGTATTTGGATTTACGCTAAAGGAACGAATATATTAGTTGATCCTGGTCCCGGAAGCATTGTGCGTTGTTCTGAGAGCAAACCCAGGCTTGACCCTTCAATCTTAGACGGGATTGTTCTCACGCATAAGCACTTAGACCATTCTAATGATATTAATGTTATGATTGAAGCGATGACGCAAGGAGGTTTTAAGAAGAGAGGGGTAGTTTTTTGCCCTAAGGATGCGATAGGTAAGGATCCCGTTATTCTGCGATACGCCAGAAAGTTCCCGGAAAGAATAATCATCCTTGAGCCGGAGCGTAGTTATAGGGTTAAGAATTTTATGTTTTCAACCTCCATGCAGCATAAGCATACTGCAAAGACATATGGTTTAAAGTTCAGGTTAGCGGGAAAGACATTCGCCATTCTTACTGATACTAGATACTTCAAAGAGCTCGAAAGATTTTATAAAGTTGATGTGCTTATACTGTCAGTTGTATTTCTTAAACCGCGTAAAGGCATCGATCATCTCTCTGTTCCGGAAGCAGAGCTCATATTAAAGGCTATAAAGCCTAAAAAGACAGTTCTTACTCATTTTGGCATGGAAATGGTTAAGGCAAATCCCGGCGTTCAGGCAAAGATTCTATCTAAGCGCCTGGGGATTGATATTGTTTCTGCTTATGACGGTATGGTCTTAAAATAAACAGTTTTTTCTTGACTTAACTTCATATTTATGATAAAGTTATGAAAATTATGCAGTTTAACCAAAAGGAGGTGGAGGATGAGTAGTTGGCAAGTCGTTTTACTAGAACCAGCCAGGGCTGTTTTGGCCCAAATCGGCCAGTTTGTAGTAAATATTTTATTGGTTATTATTATCCTCATCATCGGTTGGGTGTTGTCAAAGATCGTCCGGGCCGTTGTAACTAAAGGCCTAAGGGCTATTAAGCTGGATGACCTTTCTGATCGCATCGAACTGGAAACTTTACTAGAGAAGGGCGGCATAGCTTATTCGCTTTCCGAATTGATCGGGATAGTCTGCTATTGGTTAGGTATATTAGTGACTTTTATGGTTGCGATAAATGCCGTTGGTTTAACTATTGCAGCTGATCTGTTAAACAGGATCGTGCTTTATATTCCTAACGTGATTTCAGCGGTTTTTATCTTGATTCTTGGAATGTTTACCGCAGCGATACTTAAGAATATTGTTTTGACTGCCGCAAATAATGCGGGCCTTAGCCAGAGTAAGATATTAAGCAAGGTATGCGAAGTTGTGGTAGTTGCTTTCGCTATATTCGTAGCGCTTGAACAGTTAAAGATCGGTATTAGGATTACCCAGCTTACCCTCAGTATAGTTTTGGCGAGCTTGGGGCTTGGTTTAGCGCTTGCTTTTGGTTTAGGTTGCAAGGATCTCGCTGGGAAGTTTATGGGTGAGTTCCTGGATAAAATGAAGAAGAAATAAGATAATATTATTCTTAGTTTAAGTAAGCCCCGCACTTTCTAGTCAAAATAGAGGGTGCGGGGTTTTTAATAGGAGAAGAATTGAAAGAGCTTACTCTCATACAACTCAAACCCGGGCATAAAGCCAGGGTTATTAGCATCTCCGGTGGAAAAAATCTCCATGATAGGATGATGACCTTAGGAATTTATAACAATCAGGAAATTTCAAAGTTAAGCCATATCGGCCTTAAGGGGCCTGTTGTAGTTAAGGTTGGAAGAAGCATAATTGCTTTAGGGCATGGTGTAGCTGAAAAGATTACGGTAGGTGTATAATATGATCAATAAGATATATTTGTTAGGTAATCCAAATGTGGGAAAGAGTGTGGTTTTCTCACGCCTTACCGGGGTGCATGTGGTTTCTTCTAATTACCCTGGCACAACCGTAGGTTTTACTAAAGGCTTTATACAGATAGATGGTAGGAGAGTAGAGATTATTGATTTACCCGGTATTTATTCCCTTGATTCAGGTTCCAAGGCTGAAGAAGTAGCTGTTTCTCTGTTAAGAAGCCACCCGAAAGAAGAAGTTGTCGTAATTAACATAATTGATTCTACTAATCTGGAAAGAAACCTGTTGCTTACTTTACAGCTTATTGAGGAAGGCTTTCCTGTTGTGGCGTGTTTGAATATGTGCGATGATGCAGGCCATAGGGGCGTTTTTATAGACTACCAGAAGTTAGAAAAGCTTTTAGGGGTACCTGTAGTTGCTACTTGCGCTGTGACAGGATCAGGAATAAAGCCGCTTATTTCGCGTATCGAAGAGGCAAAGCCTTTGCCAAGGGTTAAGCTTAAGCATGAAGACCTCTGGCGCGAGATCGGCCATATTATCGAAGAGGTCCAGCGTTTAGAGCATAGGCACCATAGCGTAAGAGAAGCTCTGGAAGATGCTTCTGTGAGGCCTTTAACGGGTTTTTTAATGGCTTTAGTAGTTATGTATGGGGCTTTCAAAATTGTCAGGCTTATCGGAGAATCGATAATAGCCAATATCACCGACCCGATATTCTTTAATTTCTATCAACCCTTTCTTGAGAGAATAAGTTCCGGATGGAAGGAGGGAGGGTTTTTGTTCCATCTTTTAATAGGAGATTTGATCGAAGGAAAAATTGATTTTAAGCAGTCGTTAGGTATTTTAACTACCGCCCCTTATATTGAATTTGGCATGGTACTGCCTTACGTGGTTTCTTTTTACTTTATATTGAGCATATTGGAAGATATCGGATATTTACCGCGCTTGGCTATACTATTGGATAATATTCTGCATCGTTTAGGGCTTCACGGATATGCCGTTATTCCTCTTATGCTCGGGTTTGGCTGTAATGTCCCCGGAATATTATCGACGCGTGTACTTGAATCAAAGAGAGAGAGGTTTATTGCTTCAACCTTGATTTCAATAGGTATACCCTGCGTTCCGTTGCAGGCTATGATTTTCGGTCTTTTAGGGAAATATGGCGGATTTTATGTTGCAGGTGTATATCTTGTTTTATTTTCTTTAGTTATTATTCTGGGTTTTATTATGAATAAATTATTAAAAGGTTTCAGCCCTGAATTTGTCCTTGAAATCCCCCCTTACAGAATACCTCCGATTTCAATTCTAATGAAAAAATTGTACTTTCGTATTAAAGGTTTTATTATTGAAGCGGTTCCGGTCGTTATGTTGGGTGTTCTGGTAATAAATATACTGCTATTTTTTCATGTACTGGATATTATAACCGGTATTTTCTCTCCTGTAGTCACGGGATTATTCGGTTTACCTAAAGAGGCGATAATTTCTCTGGCAATAGGATTCTTAAGGAAGGATGTCGCAGTAGGCATGCTATTGCCTTTAGGGCTTAATGTCAAACAGCTTTTTATAGCCGCAACTCTTTTGGCAGTTTCTTTCCCCTGTGTTGCAACTTTTGCAGTAATCTGGAAAGAGCTGGGAGCTAAATATCTTTTTAAGGCAACATTGATAATGATTTTGGTGAGTATTATCGTAGGTACATTATTAAATTTCGTAATTTTAGTTTAGAGCTTGTGTTTTTAAAAAGGAGGCTGTTTCTTGGATTGGAAAATATTTGCTTTAGGTTCGGCGTTTTTTGCCGGTTTAACGGCAGTTTTAGCAAAGATTGGCGTCAGAAACATATCTTCTAATCTTGCTACTTTTATCCGTACTATCGTAATTGTAGTATTTTTAGGGTTGATTGTCGCGGCAAGGAGAGAATGGAAGAATCCGTTTCTGATAGATAGGCATAGCCTGGTATTCCTTGTACTCTCTGCCTTAGCTACCGGGCTTTCATGGTTGTGTTATTTTAGGGCCTTGCAATCCGGCCCTGCTTCGTTAGTAGCTCCGATAGATAAATTGAGTTTGGTTTTTGCTATAGTTCTCTCTCTAGCATTTTTGGGGGAAAGGCTCGGTCCTTATCAATGGGCAGGGGTGTTTCTGATATCGCTGGGAACTTTGATTGTAATTTTTAAATAGCCAATTTCTAGTAAGGGAGGTTTTATGTGTTATCTTGGGCCTGCTTCCGCAGCATTAATTTCTACGCTTATCTGGAGAAAGAATAAATCCGTGAAATTATTTTATCTTATGCTTATGTTTTACGGTTCAGCTATTTTTGGACTGGTCGATCATCTATTAAACGGGGAGTTATTTTTAGTAACAGATAGTTGGCCTAAAGATTTATTATTAGGTTTGATTATTGTTTTGATTACGATTTTATTTTGGAGGTCTATCATTTATTTCTTAAAGCGCTCTGCTTTAATCGTCTCCGATAGCGGTAAAATATAATAGATGCATAAGAAAGAGAGCATGTTTCCTAGTGCCCGTTGTGTTATCTGTGGTTCAGATAATATTTTACCATTGTGCGGATGCGGCAGTTTAGATTTATTAAGATGCAGGCAATGCGGACTCGCATTCTTTTCTTCTATTCCGGATTCGCAATTTCTTAAAGAACATTATTCCAGTTATCAGTCAAGTAAGTCTGTTTCAATTGTTACCGTAGCTAGATATTCAAACATGTTGGATAAGTTTGAAGCATACAGAAAAACCAACAGAATATTGGATTTTGGTTGTGGAAACGGTTTTTTTCTCGAAGAGGCCTTAAAAAGAGGTTGGGAAGTTTACGGAACGGAAATCTCCGGAAATAAACTACAAGAGCTTAAAAGAAAAAATCTAAATATTATTCTAGACTTAGAGGATGCGTGCGGCAGAGGTTTAAAATTTGATGTAATTACCATGTTTGAGGTGCTTGAGCATTTAATAAGGCCTGATTTGACAGTCGGTTTATTAAGCAAGATGCTTGAAAGGGGAGGAGTTCTTTATTGCACTACCCCCAATTTCGATTCTTTGACAAGAATTTTATTAGGGAAGCGCTGCAGTATAGTAAACTGGCCGGAGCATCTGTATTATTTCTCTTATAAAAATCTTGATTTACTTATGAGAAGTAATGGTCTTAGGAAAAATATGCTCGAGTCGAGCGGCTTAAGGCCTTCTGATTATATAAGATTATTTAAGAAAACAGGGTTTAAAGAAAATAATTTACGATTTGTCGATGAGGAAGCGCGAGTTTTAATTGAAAAGAATTGTGTTATGTCGGCATTAAAAAAAGTAGTTAATTGCCTTCTTAATTTATCTCGAAAAGGCGATTCTCTTAAAGCAACCTATATCAAGATTTAATTATTTAAACCTAAAAGAAAGCTTAAATTACGTGAAGATAGGCATTTTAACAGCGCATAGCGTCATGAACTACGGCGCTTTCCTACAGGCTTATTGCCTGCAGGAGTATCTAAAGGGCTTAGGCCACGCTGCAGAAATAATTAATTACCCTGCCTGGGGTTTTAAGTTAAACCCTTTTTTTTATTTTCCTCGTAAGCTCCTGATAGAAAGGGGAAACTTAAAGGATGTTTTCGAGTATTACCGGGAAAGAAACGGCTTTTATAAAGAATACAAGAAATTCCTTAGGCTTTCGGCTCCGGTCAGTAGTTTGGATGCGTTTTTTGAAAGTAAGCCTTACGAGGCTGTTATTTTAGGAAGTGATGAAATCTGGAATATTGAGAATAGAAATATCGGATATGTCGCGGCTTATTTTTCGCATGGAATAAAAGCCAAGAAGATTATTTCATATGCAACAAGCTTTGGTACGCCAAATGCGATAGATGATCTTCCTTCTGAAGCGTTAATTGCGTTGAAGAGAATTCAATATCTTTCGGTGCGCGACGAACTCTCGAAGAGGAGATTGGAAAGCTTATCGCTTTCTTCAGTGAAGTGCCTCGACCCAACTTTTTTGTTTGATATAAAGAATTTCGAAAAACCGCTTTTAAGAAATGAATATACCTTTCTCTATTTTAATAATGATAAGCCAGAAATCCAGCGTAAAATACGTGAATTTAGCGTGAGGGAGGGTTTGTCGCTTGTTTCGGGGGGGCATGCGAAAACATTTTGCGACCTTCATGTTAAATATCTTTCGCCTTTTAGGTGGTTAGGCGTGTTAAATAATGCTAAATACGTTATAACTAATACTTTGCACGGAGTAATCTTCTCGATTTTGAAGAAAAAGCCTTTTCTGGTGCTTAAGGATTGCCAGCCTAAAGTTTCGGAACTAGTAGAAGACCTATCGCTGCAAGATTGCTTTGTGTCAGGAGACGAAGATTTAGGAATGCATTTGCGCAGTTTAAGGGTTGATTATGAAAAGGTTTTTAAGACAATTGAAGAAAAAAGGAAAGAGTCCGAAAGCTTCTTGAGAAAATCGTTGTCCATTTAAGGGTTCCTCTTAGCTAAAGATCTTAGAAACTTTTATTCTTCTTTAGTCCAAGCGAGATTTGGTTTAAAAAACAGATATATCAGTATTAGTAAAATGCTTGTTAACTTACGACGCTAAGTTTATAATATAATGGAAGATAGAGGATGTATTTAAAGTCAGTTAAAAGCCCATGAATATAAATCTAGCAAGAAAACTTGATATTAATTTTGGTATATCCGCCTGTTTCATTCTTACCTTATTTGATCGTATAAAAAAGCCTTTTATCAAGACATCTAAGTATGCTATTTTGCCTAAGAGAATATTATTTCTTGGAATATCGGAGTTAGGGAGCGCAATATTATCTTATCCTGCAATTAAAATAGCGCATGAAAATTACCCTCGTGCTGAATTGTTTTTCTGCATATTTAAAGAAAAGTCCGAGGCTGTAAAAATGCTGGGCTTAATCAGGGAAGAGAATATTTTTACGCTAAGGAGCGATAACTTCTGGTTCTTGTTTATTGATAGCGTAAAAAGCATAGTCTGGATGAGGAGTAGGAATATAGATACAATTATAGATATTGAACTTTTTTCAAGATTTTCTGCGATTTTATCATACTTGAGCGGGGCGAAGCAAAGATCCGGTTTTAACAGGCATAAGCTTGAGGGGCTTTATAGGGGGAATTTGCATACTCATAATGTGATATTCAACACTTATTTGCATATCAGCAAAAACTTTATTTCTTTGGTTGAGTCGTTAAAGAATGCCCCTGGGCAGATGCCTTCTTTTAAGGGAAGGCTTGAGGATGTAAAAACTTGTTTGCCGAGAATAATGGGGGGTAAAGAAAAAAAAGATGCGATATTCGGTAAGTTACATAAGAGTGCGGCAGCTTTAAGCGGCAGCAAGGTTGTAGTATTAAATCCTGAACTAAACAGTAGATTGCCTTTAAGATGTTGGCCTAAAGAGAATTATGAGAAATTAATTAAGAAGCTGCTTGTGATCCCGGATATCTTCGTTATTGCGGTTTGCGTTGATTATACAAAATCCTCTTTTAATATTAGCTCGGAACGTTATATCGATTTAATAGGGAAGACAACAATAAAAGAACTCGTAGATTTATTCAGTATTTCTGATCTTTTCATAAGCCATGATAGCGGGGCAGTCCACCTTGCTTCGCTTACCGATGTAAATATAATTTCTATTTTTGGTCCCGAAACCCCAATCTTATACCACTCTTTATCTGAAAAAAAAGAAGTTATTTATTTAAATTTAGCATGCAGCCCATGTTTTTCTCCGTATAATTACCGCAAGTCATTGTGTAAAGACAACCGCTGCCTTAAGTTAATTACTGTGGAAGAGGTTTTTAACCGAGCAGTTAAATATTTATAGAAAATGAGATTTGCTTTAGTTTTTCCTCCCTTTAAGTATAAAATCCACGAAGAAAATATCAGAATCGTACAGAAATATTTCGGTTTATTTCCACCATTAAGCGAAATGTGGGTAGCGGCGATAGCCGAAAGAGCCGGACATAAATGTATAATTATTGATTCAAGAACTCTGCAACTTGGCCCCGAAGAAACCGTAAAAATACTAAGGGCATTTAAACCTGATATAGTTGGTTTTAGGATTGTTACTTATATGTATCCCGAGACTCGCCAATGGATTAAGTATATTAAAGAAGCTCTGGGTGTTTATACTATAGTGGGTGGATATAATATGCGTATTTATCCCAGAGAGTCTGTCCAGCCGCCTGAAATAGATTTTGGATGCGTTAATTCGGCGCTGTATACGGTTCCAAGATTATTTGAAGAACTGGAGGGGGGCAGAAAGTTTGATGAAGTTCCGGGGCTTGTGTATAAAAGAAACGGAACGATAGTCCAGACGCCGTCACTAAGTTCCGCGGAGCTGTTTGAAGATTATCCTAATCCTGCAAGGCACCTTGTTCCTAATGAGCTCTACGCCGAATTTCCTACAACACAAAAGAATTTTACTGTTATGGTTACCAGCAAGGGTTGTCCTATGCGCTGTAATTTTTGTGAGGCAGGCGGGACTCCTTATAATCCGCGCAGCCCAATGAAGGTTGTCGATGAGATGGAGGAGTGCGTTAAAAAGTTTAACATTAAAGAAATTGATATATTTGACTATGAGTTTCCTTTGGTCAGGAATAGAACTATTGAAATATGCAAAGAAATACAGAGGAGAAAGTTAAAGTTTATTTGGGCTTGCAGATCGAGGGTAGACAGCGTGGACGAAGAACTATTGGTTGAAATGAAAAAGTCCGGTTGCCACAGGATATATTTTGGGATTGAGTCAGCTCACCAGAATATTTTAGATAGAGTAAGAAAAGATATAAAGATTGAGCAGGTTTATAATGCGGTAGGCTTATGTAAGAAGCTAAATATAATGACTCTCGGTTTCTTTTTAATAGGGAATCCCGGAGAGAATGAGAAAATGATTTATGAAAACGTAAAATTCGCAAGATTACTCGGATTAGACTATGCTCAATTCTCAAAACTACTCGCTAAGCCAGGCACTTCCCTCTGGAGAGAGATGATCGAGCGCGAAGGTTGTGATTACTGGAAAGAATGGGTCATTGGCAAAGAAAAAGACAGGCCCCTTAAGAGATTTTGGACCGATCTTTCAAATGAAGATATTGACAGGATTGCAAGAAACTGTTACGTGAAGTTCTCTACGCGTCCTTTCTACCTTATAAAGCAAATTTTTAAATGTAGTTCTTTTGGGGAGTTTATTAGAAAATTTAAGGCTTACCTGGAGATGGTTTTTCTACAGGAGGGATCTTCAAGGTCAGATGAGGGTTTCCTTGCTTATAATGATACTACTTTAATTCAACGCCGTCAGGCAATGGAAAGGATCTGGGGAGTAGATTTAGACAAAATAAAGAGGTAGTAGGTGCGTA
>CAZSQC010000014.1:11112-14165 GCA_964608955.1 uncultured Planctomycetales bacterium
TACAAATTTAAAACCATTCTTTATATATTCTTTTATAGCATCAACAAAATTTTTGACATACTCATGACTATCATTTGGCTCTGTTTTAATTTCTATCTGGATCTTGTGGTTTTTTTGTGTTTTGTTTTCATGCTCTTTGATAAGCTCAATAATTTTTTCTTTAGTAGTTTTTTCTGTTTCTTCGGTAATTTATCTTTTTCCTTTGTTCAGAAATATGGACTATCTGGGACAGATGGATTGGGACCAGTTTACTTTTTGGAATGCTGTTCCAAGGGAAATTATTCTAAAGTACTGGCAGTTTCCTTTATGGAATCCTTTCAGTAACGGAGGGAATGTTATTCTTGCTTTACCGCACGTTACATTCCTGTCGCCTTTATACGTTTTAGTGCTCTTGTTCGGGCCTGTTGTCGGGATTAAACTACAGATTATACTGCATTTAGTAATAGGGATGATGGGGATGTTTTGTTTGTGCCGGCATATTAAGCTCAATTACGTTTCATCTTATTTGCCTCCTTTTGTTTACATGTTTAGTTCTGTTTTCTCCTTGCATATGGCCGAGGGGCATTTGGAATGGTTATCGATGGCTTTTATTCCGTGGGTATTTCTGGTTTTCTTAAAAAGCCTGGATATCCGTAAATATATTTCAGTTGGTATAATCTTATTCAGCCTGGTAATCTTAGGAGGGAGTGTTTATATTACTAGCATAACAGTAGTGATGCTTTCGTCATATGCTATTTTGACAGCAATTAAGGCCAGAAAAATCATGCCTTTAGCAATGCTTGGTTTTTTATTTGCTGGTACCTTCTTATTGTCTTCGGTAAAGCTTCTTCCTATGCTGGAATTTTTAAAAGATAATCCGCGGAAGATAGCTTCGAATGAATCTGTGAGAACTTCTATTATGCCTTTAGCGTTGTTTTCGCGTGAGCAGGCGGATTATTATCAGAATACGAAATGGACTAATCCTGAAGAGAAAATAAGATACCGGGGTGATGAATTTGAATACGGTTGGCACGAATACGGGGCTTATATAGGGCTGTTGCCTTTTATCTTGGCGGTATTAGGTGTTTTGATATATTTTAAACAATTCTGGGTTTTCTTTATTACTGGCTCTATTTGTTTATGGATTAGCCTTGGCAGGGGTACGTGTTATAGCTTGTGGGATTTAGTTCATAAGTTACCGATTTACGATTCTTTGCATGCGCCTTCCAGGTTTATTCTGGGTTTTGTCTTCGTTATTTCTATATTTTCAGGGCTTGGGATTTCTAAGATTGAGGGCTTAATAAGAAAGACTTATGCTAAGATCTTGGTTTCTACTGTGATCATCTTTGTGTTTTATGATCTATCTTCAGTAAGTTTGCCTTTATGGAATAACATTTTCAATATAAAACCGCCTCAAATAGCAAAATATAGCACTTTTAAGCAAAGGTTTAGGGACTATAATCTGTGGATGGGCAGTAGCAGAAGCTCTATGTACCCCGCCTTATTAAGCAACAGCGGGGTATTGAACTCTTATGAAGTTTTGGGCGTGCAAAAAGGGGATGTAAAAATATTCGGTGAATCCAGCTATAGGGGGGAGGTTTATTTAATAAACAATAAGGATGGTAATCTCATTAAATCTTTCCATTTCACTCCTAATATTATAAAAGTAGATTTAGAATTATCCCAAAGTGATACCCTGATTATTAATCAGAACTTTTATAGAGGTTGGAGGATTAAGGGCATTGATAAGAAACTACAGGCTTACAATGGGTTAATTTCAGTTGTGCTTCCTCGCGGAGAATATTCCCTGACATTTTATTACCTTCCGGGTACTTTTATTGTGGGTAGTTTTATAAGTATCTTGACCTTGGTTTTTATCTGTTTATTTTCTAATATAGATAAGGAAAGCAGCGCGTTATCGCTATCGCATAAAAGGCTTTTAAAATAGAGGATATTCGGTTAATATATTGTTGTTTAACAACCGTGAAATATTATCCGTACGATGACTTGTTAACACTAGAATTATGAAGAAAACCGGGTTGATTTTACTAATTGTTTTATTCTTGGCGGTTCTTATTGGCGCGTTCCATTATACCTGTTTTTTTGGCGCGAAAGGGATAGGGACGTTTGACTTTGAATACCGCGGTTTTATACTGCCTCGTCTGGATTTTATTAAAACAAATTATAGTATTGGCTTGACCTCTTTATGGAATCCGTTTATTTTATGCGGGACTCCTTTTATGGCTCATCCGGAATCTCAATTCTTTTATTTGCCGAGAGTTGCTTCATATTTAATGTTTCCTCCAGAATTAAGCGATAGGTTCTTTGTCTTTTTGCATACCTTACTTATGGCAGCCGGTGTTTTTGTTTACGTTAAGCTTATAACAAAAAGCTTGTCAGCAGCCTCATTAGCCGCTGCTTTATGTGCGATATGCGGTCCAACTACCGTTATGATTGCTTCAGGCAACGAAATAACCCTGCCTATGTTATCTTGGTGGCCATTTTTGTTATGGGCCACTGAAAAATTTATTTCTACGCAGAGTAAAAGATTTTTGTTTTTAATTACAGCTTTCTTTTGGTTTTCTGTTATGGCTCAACAAATTCAGCTTTTTTTGTTTATGTTATTTTTTTATTTTCTCTACGTGTTTATTATCGTTTCAGGTTTGGATAGCAAGAAAAAAGCTGTTATATTTTACGGGATTTTATTATCTTTTTTATCCGCAATCTTACTAAGCGCAATTCAGGTTTTTCCTTCCATGGAGCTTACTGCTTTAAGTAACCGTTTAAGACCTTATTCTGTGGCAAATTCAGATCCTTTAAAATCCTATTCGTTACTTACTTTAATTTTTTCTCCTGTTATTTGTTTTAGCAGCGAGAACTATCAGGGTTTTGTGTTGTTTTTTGGTTTTTCTGCGCTCTTAACTGCAGTTTTCTCATTAAAGCTTGGCAGGAGAATGATTTTATTCGGAGTGTACTGTGTTTTAGTAATAGCTATGTCACTTGGTTTTCCGCTTTACGAGTTATTTTATAAATTCTTTCCATTCGGAAAGTATATGAACGGGGGGGAGGAGCTC
>CAZSQC010000014.1:14175-16258 GCA_964608955.1 uncultured Planctomycetales bacterium
TTATCAGTCTTGCTGCCGGTTATGATAGGTTGCGGGTGGGCAGCGGTCAGGAAAAAAATAAATTCTTCTTTGTTTTTAAGTGTTCTATACCTGATTATAATTGCCGAGTGCCTGTTTTGGGGTGTATGTTATTATAAAAACGTTAAGAAAGTTACCGGTATCCCCGATTATTCTGTTCAAGAGCGTGATATTAAAAATATTGTGAATTCTAAAGATCCTCTGGGAAGATTTATAAAGTTTGGCGATAGTGAATATGTGTTTCAGGATAATCTTAGTATGAGTTATAGAATTTTCGGAATCGGAGGTTTTTACAATTTTACATATAAGAAGTACTGCGATCTTTTTTCTTCCGTTGACCGTTCTCTGGTAGGGAATTCTGGGGTTTATGGAGAAAGCCCGGATATACGTGCGATAGCGAACCGGGATAATTTATCTCTTCCGTTGTTTGATATGATGAATGTAAGGTATATCATTTCATTTGAGGATTTAAATAGCGCACAATATACTCTTGTTTATGATAATGGAGGCGTTAAGCTCTACGATAACAAGAATTGCCTGCCGAGGGCTTTTTTTGTATCTTCTTACGAAGTAAGCAATAGCCCCGACAAGACGATTACTTCCTTGATTAGTCGTAGTTTTGATCCTCTTGAAAAAGTTTATCTTACCAAAGCTCCTGTATGGCTGAAAGAGCCTAGCGGGAATTATTATCCCGCCAAGCAGGAAGTAAGGATTGTTGAGTATAAACCAGATCGAGTAATTCTGTTGGCAGAAACCCCCAAGGATAGCCTTCTTTTTATTTCGGATACATTTTACCCCGGATGGAGAGCTGTTATAGATGATAAGCCAACCGAAATATATGAGGCTAATTATTCGTTTCGCTGCATTGCCGTTCCGCAGGGCCGACATCAGGTCGTGCTTTATTATTATCCTAAAGCTTTAGTTTTGGGTTTTATTGCGTTCTTATGCGGAATTGCGATATTATTGTTTCTGCTTAAAAGTAAGTTTTGCGTAAAAAACTAAGTTAGATCTATGTGTATGATAAAAAGGACAAAGAGCGGAGAAAAGCCGGTAATTTATATTTTTTTGCTTGTATTGGCTATTGCCTATACAATTTTCTTTACCAAGCTTTCTATTTTGAAATATCTATCATTCTTTTCCTTTAACGGCATTCCTCTGGCAGAAGATAATAATATGTTTTGGCACACTATAAGGGGTAGGTGGTTTTATCAAAGCATAGGGGAAAGGCTCTTTAACTCTGATGTGAGCTTGTTTTATGCTTTTGTCGCTTTAATATATAAAATATTCCCAAGCATATATACAATTCTTTCCGTACGCCATCTATTTATCGGATTAGGTGTTTTCCCGGTTTATTTTATTTCGAAAAGAGCTTTTAATTCAAGAGGCGCCGCTCTTTTATTCTCAATAACATATTTATTATTTAATCCGTTGCATCATTTAAGTTTTGTAGATGACGAAAGTCTTTTAATTGTTTTCTCGATTCTTTTTGTTTTATCGGCATTTTATGCTATGGAAAGTAATAAATTTTTGCTGTTTCTTTTTTTGTGCCTAGGAGCAATGATTGCGAAAAGTGATGATAGTTTTTTTATGATTCCCGTATTTACTATTCTTGCTTTTTTTAGAAAAATGCCATTAAGATGGAAATTGTCACCGGTTTTGTTAGGAGCCGGTTATTTCTTATTTGATAGTCTGGTAATTCTGCCTGTTATGAATTACTTTACAGGCGGATATGCGATAATGGAGAGTATGTATGTCAATCATTTGTTTGAGACAAATGCCGAGAATTTGCCATTTTTAAAGTTGTTATCAGACAATATTGGTTTGCTTTTTACGAGAATAACCTCTTGGCATACCTTAAAAACCAACGCGTTTATTATTGCTGGACTTTTCGATCCGCGGATCTATTTTATTTCATTTTTGGTTCCAGAGATACTGATTATAGGTATTCTTCCGGCTTTATTTTTTGCGCAGATTTCGGCACAAAGTTATTTTTTTTCATTGGGGATGGCCCAGCATATAAGGTATTTAGCAATTTTTATAGATAACCATGGTGAAGAGTTTGATG
>CAZSQC010000014.1:16268-19528 GCA_964608955.1 uncultured Planctomycetales bacterium
GGCGCTTTATAAACTTTATGGTACACCGTTCTATAATTCCATGCGATTTGAAAAATAAGGCTTTTTGCGTTGCGGGGTTAATTTTTCTTACTTTTACTTTCTTCTCAAACTTAGGACAAAATATACTTTTGCCATCCAGGGAAGTTATGTCGGAGAATAAGAATCCTATTCCTGACAATAAATATATTAATGCTAGAAACATGTATGATCCGTTATTTTATACAATGGATGAAAAAGACCGGTTAGCATGGGAGTTTATTAGTTTGATACCGGAAAATGCTTCAGTTTCTACCACTCAATATTACCTGGCAGCATTATCCGGGCGCGATAAAGTATATTTCTTCGGGACAACTAAAGAAGTTAACTGGTGCGAAGGGCATGATTTTGATGCCGATTTTATTTTTATCAATAAAGTTGACGAATATACGGGTTACGGGGGAGTGGAAGTTGATTACGCCAGGATAACCGGCAGACTTGAGTCTTTAAGAAAGAGCGCGGACTATGAAATTATAAAAGAAAATGATTATTTTGTGCTTTTTAGAAGACGTAAAAGTAATAATTGAAGATGAAAGATATTAATTCCTTACTCATTCGTAAAGATTTGCTTTTGTTTGTTGTATGTTTTCTTTTTATCTTAAGATTTATTTTTACGGTTTCTTGCCCGCTTAGGGGAGACGAAAGAGAATATCAGGTAATATCTCATAAAATTTCATTTGACTCGCGGAACTTGAATCTCCCGGTTGAAGATCCGTTAGTAAAACATCCCTTGCTGGCGGTTTATGCCATGAAATTAAGTATTAGCTTATTCGGAGATAGCCCCTTAGGCGTAAGATTTTTCTCGCTTTTATGCAGTTTTCTTTCACTAATCATTCTTTATAAATTTCTTGTCTCCGCTTGTTCTCCCCGAGCTGGTTTATTCGGTATTTTATTATTGGGTTTGAATATATTCCATATAAGTTCGACTTTAGCAAATTCCCTGACTTTATTTTTTAGTCTTTGTTCTATTATCCTTTTTTGGAAAGGAACAGAGGAGAATAAGGGTTTTTTGATTGCATTAAGCGGAGCGGTTATCGCAGTAGCCTATCTTAATAAAGAGTTGGTAGCTGGACTGCTGCCTTGTTTTTTAGTTTATTCTGCTTTATGCTCCCAAAGCAAGCGTAAATTTATTAAAACGGCAGCTATTCTTGTTTCTTCGTTTGTTATAATCTTAGCTCCTTATTTTATGTATATCTATAAGTTCGGAAGCATCTCAAGGCTATTAAATAAGAACTATATGCTTAATTTCGGGCTGAACTTATCCGCAATAGACTTTTATCTTGTCAGATTAAGGGGATTCTTGTCCGGGATAGACTACCGCAGTTTTATAAGCTGGGAGCATTATCCGATGGATTTTATTTCGGGGGCTATATTAATATTAGGAACTCTGCTGGGTTTTTTATTTCTAAGAGGAAGATTGTATGTTCTAATGGCAATAATTTTTTGTTTCTTCTTTATAGTTATTTCTGTTTTAAGGAATGCGGAGCATGCCTGGGTACAGATTACGCTTATCCCCGCGATTTTCTTCTCCGCAGAAATTCTTTCTCGTTGGACCGAGAAGAGAAGATTCTTTTATTTGCCGGTTACGTTAATTGTAATTTTTATGGTAATCTCTTCCCTAAAGTTTCTTTATACGCCGTGCCTTATTTGCCCGCCGTACAGGTTTGCTAAAGCGGTTGATTATGATACCGATTTAATGGAGTGGTTCTATTATAACAACAGGTTGGATGAGGCTATTAAGGAGAC
This sequence comes from uncultured Planctomycetales bacterium, assembly GCA_964608955.1. Taxonomy (GTDB): domain Bacteria; phylum Omnitrophota; class Gorgyraeia; order Gygaellales; family Profunditerraquicolaceae; genus Sherwoodlollariibacterium. The sequence continues at coordinate 18,051 of CAZSQC010000014.1, forward strand.
CAAGGAAGCTTTATCTATCTGCCCGAACGAAATAAGGATAATAAATATGGCGGGAGTTTTTTACGCCGCAAGGGGCCAGAGGGATATCGCCGGTCATTTTTTCAGGAAAGCCTTAGCTATTGATCCTAAGTTCGGGATAGCTAAATCTTGTCCTTATTGAAAGCGGCGAAGTTGATATTAAAGAATTTACTATAAAGTAAGCTTTATTCGCTGCATTAGGTTATTAATAATGAAAAAAAGCAGTATCTTAATATCCAATTTAGCATTAATCAATTCCCTGCTTTTGACAGCTGTTATTTTTATACGGTTACATTTGTCCAACATATTCTTAGTTGCTTGCATTATTTGCGTTGTTTTTATTCTTCCGGGATTAAGCTGGCTTGGGTTGTTTGTTGAGAAGACAAAACGCAGATTTGTAGAAAGAATTCTTTTTGTTGTTTTTGTTTCCACGGTAGTAATGTTACTGGGGAATCTTTTATTGTTTTTTCTTAAATTGACTAATTCGCTTCCGGCGTATTTTATTTCCATTTATTTAGCCGTATACATAGGTTTTATTTGTTCTTGGAGAACAGCAATCCTTATCCATGACTTTATTCCTGTCTCTCCTTCAAAAAAGGGAGTAATTACTGTCTTTTTTGTCTTTATATTTATTTTTGCCTATATTTTATCCGCCTATTATATTCCCCCTTTACCTGATAATACTTTGACCTGTCAGGAGGCCGCTTATGGTCTTTGGCATTATTTGAAGCCGTATACTTTTAGTGATGACGGGTTCCTGGTCTATCACTGTGCGCCTCCGCTCTTAATGAACTTTTACAACGCAAACTGTATTTTCCTCAGCGGAAAGATGGAGGATGTAAAGTATTACTATGATTATTCTCTTGCCGCAAGTGAAATATATAATAATGGGACATACGCCGGGAAAACCTTTACAGTGTTTAAGTCTCCCGGCATTTCCGAAGAGTTTACTATCCTTAAGGCTGAAGGAGATAGGATTTCTCTGGACAAAGACCTTCCTGAAATTTATCTTTCCCCCGCTTATGCTAATTATTCGGACAAGTTATTTAGAGATAGAAGTATGTTTAGAATCAGGGCTTATCACGACAAAAGCGAAGTTACCGTCAATTCCCCGAATAAGGGTGGTGCTATTTCGCTCGAAAACACAACAAGTAAAAAGAACTTTATTACAAGAAATATTTACGAGCAAATACAATTAAGGAGTTTGCATGATAAACTTTACGCTGAGTTTTTCCGTAATCCGCTGAAATTATACTCAAGAATTGTAAATATATTCTTTGCTATGGCAACTTTGGCCGTTCTCTTGCATCTTCTTATAGTTTGCGGTGTTTCCTATAAGGAGGCGCTCTTTTTGTTGTTGTTTTATATCACTCTTCCGGAGGTTACTGTCAGGATATTCGGAGGCTCGCGTACCGCAATTACAAGCTTTTGTCTCGTTATGATGGCGTATTTTTATTATT
>CAZSQC010000015.1:0-18760 GCA_964608955.1 uncultured Planctomycetales bacterium
GATAATAATCTCGAGTAAAGTAACACCTTTACGGCCCATAACGTCTACCTCTTTCGCTAATTACACCCGGTTCCGGTAGGACTAGCATCAAAATTAGTACTATCTAAAGAATAAGTACAGCCACCCCTTGTAGCCTGGATTGTGTTTGGTGAGGTCCCTGTAGTAGAATAAGCCCAATTATTGGCGTTTAACATAAGCTTGAGGACCGAATTACAGCCTGTTCCCGTACAATCAGCATAAAAACCCTGCTCCATACGATAAACACGCTGTGCTGCTGCAATAAGCTTAATATTAGAAATAGCTTCTTTCTGGAGGGCCCTGACTTTTGCTTTATAAAAGTTAGGTAAAGCTATAGCGGCAATTATTGTAATAACTACAGCTACTAATACCAGCTCAATCATAGTAAAAGATTTTTTTCTAATCATTAGCCCCCCCATCTCTAATTACACCCGCTACTGGCAGCAATAGTCCCATTTTCAAAATTACTGCTATTAAAAGTATAAGTACATCCAATAGTAGAAGAAACAGCAGTTACAACAGCATCAGCAGCTCCGCTTGCCGTTACAGTATAAGTCCAATTTGTGGTATTAAGCATTAAATCCAGAATAGTATTGCAGCCATTCGAGCTATTACAAGTACCAGGACCGCAATTACAGCTCTCATAGCCGCCCTGTTCTTTCCTATGAATCATTTCAGCAGCAGCAAGGATTTTAATATTAGCCAAGCCTTCTCTACTTATTGCTTTCTTTCTGGATTTAGAAAGATTAACTATACCTATCCCCGCCAAGATAAGAATTAAAACTATTACTATGATAAGCTCGATTATTGTGAAGGATTTACGGGTGAACATTGAGCTCCCTAGTTACAGGTTGGAGCACTTGTACCTTTAACTCCGCCTTTTACGCACATATAATAGTCAACCTCCCCTTTGCCAGATATATGCGTAGCCGTAACATAACCTGAAGTTACATTAACATCAAAGGTAAAATTTTGACTAACCGGCGCAGCATCAAACCTGTCTAAAGCGCCCCAGGAAGTTGCATATGCATCAAACTCTACATAATATGCGCTCTGCGCAGAGGCAATATCAGCCAAAACTGAATATGCCTCTGCGGAACGCGCTCTTTCTAGTGTATTAGTATACCTAACTATCGCAACGGCTGCTAATGCAAGCACTACCGCTACTACTAGAATTAATTCAATAATTGTAAAACTTTTTTTTGACATTAAGAGATTATATACAGCCAGTTCCTGATGAACTAAGGTCTCCTGAAGCAATCTCCATCGTATAGGTACATGAATCAACTACGCAATCAACATCTGTACCGTCAGATGAACAACCGGTAGGAACCTTAACGCTTATAACAGTCTCACCATCTACATCAGCAGAAATTGTTGCTCCTGCAGCAGCAGATCCATAAGAGGCTCCGGTAAAACTGTGATATGCAAGCATGGCATCCCTTACAGCCCGTAAATTACTGACTGCAGCAGCTTTCTTTGCTTTGTTAATATTTGCGAAATACCTAGGGATAGCAACTGCTGCCAATATACCGATGATAACGATTACAAGGATCAACTCGATCAATGTGAAACCAAACTTTCTTTTCTTCATTTCTTCTCCTCCTTTAGGTTTAAGTATTTGATTTATATTAACGCAATTTAAAATAAATTGCAATAGTTTTTTTTACTTATTACCGATCTGGGAGATTTCAAATATCGGCAAGAACATCCCGATAACCATAATACCGATAACAACTCCTAAGAAGACCAGCATCATGGGCTCAAACATGGAAGTAAACCTGGTCAAGAATGTATCGAGATATTCCTGATAAAAAGCATTAAGCCTCTTAAACATATTTGAAAGCTCTCCGATTTCTTCTCCGATGTTAACCATCTGTACTGCCATGGGATCAAAGAAATTTGCTTTATCTAACGACTGACCAAGAGGCTTTCCGTTTCTTACATCGTCCTTGATACGCCTTATAATATTTCCTAACACCGGACTATTTACGCTTCTTTCCGATATCTCCAGAGAATAAAGTATAGGGACTCCGCTCTCAACCAGAGTCGACATTTCAGATGTAAATCTTTCGATTATAAGTGTCCTTAAAAACTCTCCGAAAACAGGAGTTTTTAACAACATTCTTTCGATTCTTTCTCTTCCTTCCTTGGTTTCATTATACTTCTTAATAAACCATACTCCGCCAAAAATTACTCCTATTATTATCAACCCGTAACTACGGATAAAATTACTGACCTGAACCAGCATGACTGTTAATAAAGGGAGTTTTATATCAAATTCGCTAAAGATATTAACAAAAGTAGGAATAATCTTAACGGTCATAAAAATGAGCGCCGCTACGCCGGCGATAAGAAGTATAGCCGGATATATCAAGGCCGAGATTATTTTCTTTTTGAATGCAGCGTTTCTTTCAAGATAACCGGCCAGCCTAGCCAGGACCATGGCCAGGTTACCGCTTGCTTCACCGCTTTCTATAAGGTTAACCCAAAGATCTGAAAAAACTTGCGGATGCTTAGCTATAGCCTCGTGAAAACTTAAGCCTGCCTCCATATTTTTCTCAAGATCTTTTATAATCGTATACAAGCGCCTGCTTGAAACCTGCTGAGAAATAACGTCTAAGCTTTTAAGTATTGTAACTCCGGCACCTAAAAGAGTGGCGAGTTGCCGGCAGAATAAAGTTATATCATTTGAAGTAATACGGGCATGCTTAGCTGTAAGCTTACTCCTCGATATAACAGAAGGCTCTGAAAAATCTGCCCCCTGCCTACTGCTAGCCTCAGGTATAATACTGATAACTATGAGCTCTTTCGACTGCAGACGATTAATAACATCATCCTGCGTAGCGCCCTCTTCTGAACCGCTTACCTTATTTCCAGCCTTGTTTCTGGCTATATAGAAGTACTTAGGCATATTCTGCTCCTAATGTTACGGAAAGCACATCTTCCAAAGAAGTTATTCCATCCTCCACCTTTTTTAAACCTGCCTCGTAAAGAGATTGCATGCCACGAGCGATTGCAGCTTCACGTATTTTCTGAAAAGAAGCTCGCTGGTTAATGAGTGCTCTTATTTCATCATTGGCCAACATAACCTCGGCAATACAAGCCCTTCCCCTGTAACCTGTATTATTGCATTTGGCACAACCTTTAGCTCTATAAATTAACTCTGCCTTTAAAGAAATATTTTTTAACTGTTCTTTTGTAGGCTCGTAAGCCTCCTTACAATCAGGGCAAAGCCTTCTTACAAGCCTTTGCGCAATAACTGCCAGGAGCGAAGGAGCTAACATATAAGGTTCAATCCCTATATCCATTAACCTGCTTACTGCAGTAGGAGCATCATTAGTATGCAATGTGCTCAAAACAAGGTGTCCTGTCAGAGCAGAACGGATACATATCTGGGCTGTTTCCAGGTCCCTTACCTCGCCCACCAGCATAATATCCGGATCCTGCCTTAAGAAGCTACGAAGTGCGGCTGCAAAGGTAAGGCCGATTTCCGTTTTAATCTGCACCTGGTTTATACCTTCCAATTTATACTCAACTGGATCCTCAATCGTAACAATATTCTTAGTGGGGCTTTTTATTTCATTTAAGATGGCATAAAGAGTGGTAGTCTTTCCGCTCCCGGTAGGGCCGGTTAAAAAAACCAAACCATACGGAGCATTAATCGCCTTGCGTATTGGCTCAAGCTGCTTAGGATCAAAGCCTAAACGGTTTAAATCCAAAACAACCTCGCTTCTGTCAAGTAATCGCATAACTATTTTCTCACCATAAATCGTAGGAATACTGGAAACTCTTATGTCAATAGGCCTCTCCCCGATCTTAACTAGGAAAGCTCCGTCTTGAGGAAGTCTTTTTTCAGCAATGTCAAGCTTTGAAAGAATTTTAATACGTGAAATAATGGGCATATGCAAATGCTTCGCCGGAGGAGGAATTTCATACAACTTACCGTCGATTCTATACCTTAAAGAAATCTTATCTTTAAATGGCTCAATATGTATATCCGAAGCGCGTTCATCAATAGCCTGCCTTATTATCAAATCTACTAATTTCACAACCGGCGCCTCTTCCGCGCTTGCTACCAGTTTATCTAAACTTAGCTCCTGCTCGCTATCTTCCTGGCCTTCTCTTGCGGCTAACTCAGCATCTGAAACATCATAGCTATTTTCAACCGCCTGTTTCAGCATTGCGGATTTACCGTAAAAATCTTCAATTGCCTTATTAATATCCGATTTAGTGGCAATTACCGGGTTAATCTCACAATTAGTAAGCCTTCCCAGATTATCAATAAGAATAAGATCCAGGGGATCTGACATTGCTACGGTCAGAGAACGAAGCGTTCTTGAAAGAGGAATAGTGGAGTTTTTTAACGCAAAATCATGCGGGATAAGCCTGTCAAGACCTTGGTCAATAGCCGGCTTTAACATTCCTGTACCTAAAGAGAAATAAGGAACGTTGAGCTGCTTACCCAGAGTAGAAACCATCTGGTCTTCCTTAACCATGCCTAATTTTATAAGAATCTCTCCCAAGCGTCCGCCTTCCTGACGCTGGACAGAAATAGCTTTTTCTAACTGGGCTTCATTAATCAGGCCTTCCTTAATAAGGAGTTCGCCTAATCTCAGATATTTGCCTTTATTAAACATGAGATTAATTCAAATTTAGAAAAGCTAACGTTTGGCCTCGAAATTGTTCATGTAGACACTAATGCTCTGTTGCCTACCTAAAGCAGAGACAGTGGCCTGTTCTCTCTGTGGCACAATCATTTTCTTAGCCGGAGACAAACTCTGCCCATCTTCCCTTATTATGTGGGGAGTTATAAAAACCAGCAATTCCCTATCTTTACCCGGGCTCTGATTCTTATGTCTGAAGAAAGTTCCCAATAAAGGAATGTCGCCCAATATAGGAAGCTTGGTTATTACGGTAGTGTTTTGGTTACGTATCAATCCTCCCAAAACTACAGTCTCGCCATCTTTAACCCGGACCGTGCTTTTAGTACTTCTGATTTCAGGGTTACGGAAAGTATAATTTTGTCCCGCTGATGTAAAGCTCGCGCTAGTAGTCGAAGCCTCGGAAACCTGCGGGTAAATAAACATTGTTATATCATTACTATCCAAATCAATTTGAGGCGTAATCCTCAATGATATACCGGTTTCAAATCTTTCCGCCTGCCCTAAAGTAGAAGAAGCAGATCCCTGCCCTTCCTGAAGGCTCTGAACACCGATAGCTTCATTAGTAATTATCTTGATCTCCGCTGTTTCGTTATTTAAGCTAAGGATCTTAGGCCTTGCGAGGAATTTTGTATCTGTTTGTGTACGCAAAAAGTCTAGCTGGGCCGCATATCTTGAAGTACCATTTGAACCGCTGTTAATGTCAATAGAACCGTTTGTCCCTCCGAATGCTTTTGTCCAGCTATGATAAGGGAATCCAAGATTTGCAGTCCCTCCTGTTATCGCAACGGATAACGGAGTTTGTCCAAACTTAAAACCTATATTATCAACAATGTCCTTACTTACATCTAGCATTTCAACTTCCATCATAATAGCAGGAACTTTTACATCTAAAGAAGCAATAACTTGTGATATGACCTCTACTCTGCTGGGGACATCTGTAACCGTAAGACTGTTTGTGCGAAAATCTTCGATGACCGAACCATCCTTTGAAAGTAGTTTCTTAACAACATTGGTTATGCCTGCATCTTCCTGAACCTGCCATTTACCTTTTTCTTCATCACCAGAAGAATCATCTGAAGAAGAACCGGTAGTAGTAGAAGAGCCACCTGCAGAACTTAATGCTGAGCCAGTACCGCTGATAGTATTCTTCATTTCCTCTTTTAAAGAAGATGAAGAGACTGTGGCGTGCTTTAAGTAAAATACTTTTGTTACTGTTTGAGTTGTAGGCTTACCCCAGTCATTTACTATAAAAATATTGGCTTCTTTGTCCATCTCATAAGAAAGGTTATTTGCCTTAAATATTTTATTCATTGCTTCTTTTAAAGGTACATTATCAAGATAAAGAGTCAATCTTCTATCCTGAACCGCTTCAGAAGCTACGAAATTCAATGATGACTGTATGGAAAGAATCTTCATCACATCCTTCAATGAAGCATCCTGGAGATCCATAGATATAAGAGGCTCATCTCCTTCAAGCGCATAACCAAATGGACTTAGAATAAAATTAAGAATGAAGAAAGTATAGAATACAGACTTAAGGTTAATTTTCATTTTTCCTCCTTTATTTTACCTTGCTCCTGGCGACCCGTGCCAGCCGGAGCAGGGACAAAATGCTCCGCATTAGCAAAGAATAATTTAACACCGTCTTTACTTATTGAGATTACTTCGGCTCCCTCTATAAAATCACCGACCTTTGTCACTTTATTGTTAATAATCGCCTGCGGGAAAAGACCGCCCCAGATTACGCCTTGTAGAGAAAGTTCGGGCAATTGAACTTTTTCAATTGTATCCTGCTGAATAACTCCATCTTCCCTGTTAATAACCGGAGGCTTAAAAGGATCTTTTAAATTACTAAAACTATAAGATATCTTAGGCCTTTTAACGGTAATAGTTGTCTCTGCAGAAGGGTTATTAGCCATAAGGTTCTCGGGATCCATCTCTTTAGGAGTAACGAAAATAGACTTAGCTAAAGCACCCTGAATGTAGAAAACCGATATAAAAATACTTGCAAAACAAAATAAAAAGCTTTTAATAAATTTTTTCATAGTCTTACTGGTTAAGCGCAACCACTGCACTAATGCGCATATTAGCTTTTAAACCTTCCTCATCCTTATCTTCGGTTTTATTTACTATCTCAAGACCGTCCACAGTATAAAAACTTTTATAAGACTCAACCGCATTAACAAACCTTACCAGACTATTATAAGTAGGAGCGCTTACGTTTACATCAAAAGAGGATTTCCTGTAATCAGGCTTAAAAAGACCGGCTGAAGGTTTAATCGAAAGTATCTTTATTTCATTATCTTTCGCAATGTTATTTATCTCGTTCATAGAAACAGAGTCGTCTTTTTCTGCAAGAATCTTTCTATAGGACTTTATTCCGGAATCCAGCTTTTTTATATTAGAAAGCTCGTCATTTTTCTTTTGTTCTTCAGCTATTTTACCTTTAAGCTCTTCAACTTTAGCCTGGTTAGCTTTATATATATTCGAAGATATAACCAGGGCAACAATAATAAGAATTACATTCACAGCTCTATTTCTATATTTTTCTATTTGCTCGTTTTTTTCCATTTTATTTTCTCGGTTTTACAGCTGTTTTACACTTTATAGAAAACTTGGTTACTTGCTGTCTAGCAAATTCAGCCCGGTCGATAAAAGCTATATTTACACTCTTAAAATATTTTGAGAAAACAGCGCTTGAATTAAGGCTATTAAGAAAATCGTTCACAGCTTGAAACTCTTTATCGCCGTCTCCAAGATAGCTCATACCTTCAATGTTTAAATCAGATTCCCCGTCTTTACTATTAAAAGAAAACTTTGTTAGCCAAAGCCCCTGAGGCAATACCCTGGGCACAATATCCATTGTTTCAGTAATATAAAGCTGATTTTTTATCAGATTATCCAAGTTTTCCAGAGTTTTCTTGTATTTTGAGCTTATTGACTTTAAGGATTCAAGGCTTGAGCTGGAAGGAACTCCGGGAACCTGAACACGACTGCCTACAGCAAGTTCGAGCTCCTGCTCGAATGGATTTTTTTGAAAAAATCCATATAAGAATGTACCTGCGCAAATCAATAAAGCTGCTACAATAAAACGTAGATCAAGCCTGAAGCCTTTAAAAATGGATGCAACTTCAATAGGAGACTTAACAACTTTCTCTGATTTGCTCTTACTTTCAATAAGATCAAGCCCGATCTTTATTCCGCCTGTTTTAAATATTGCCGCACTGTAGCTTTTTGCAAAAGACGAAGAATAGGAAACAGGCTTCCCCACTACCTTAGCAAAATCTACAAATTTACTGGAAAGACCTAATTCTGCAGAATAATTCTCTATTTCAAAACGCCAATCTTGCCCGCATATAATAATAAGATTTTTTATTCCTTTGGTAGGAAATTTCCGGCGGTAATAATCCAAAGAAACTTTTAATTCTGACTTTAGTTTATCAATAGAAGCTACCTGGGAATCAGTTTCCGGAATTTTATCAAGGTCATCTGCACCGCTGCTCAAACTGATATCGCGGGTAAAAAGCGGAAAACCATTCTCAAGAACAACAAAATTAACTTCATCTTTACTTTGCGAATCAGCGCAAATTACACCTATGACACCGCTATCTTTTACCCCAGAAAGCTTAAGATATTTTAAGATACTGAAACCTGCGTATTCAATTGATTTAAGCTTAATGTTTAATTGATTAAATACAGAAACGTATTTATTATAGGTATCTTTCTTAATACCCATATAAAGAACCATATTGGTGCGTGAAACCTTATCCATTTCAAGCTGATAATCGGAAATAAGGTCTTCTACTTTAAAAGGTATATACTTCTTAGCTTCAAAATTAATGGCGCTTTGCATCTCCTCTTTTGGAAGCACGGGAATTTCAAAAGTTCTTATTATAAGATCTCTTCCAGAGAGACAAAGCACAGACTCTTTAGCTTCAATCTTATTTCTCCTGAATATATCATTAAAAGCAGCGGTTATTTTAATTTCCGCAGGTACCTTTTCATCTAACTCATTGCCGGTTATCTCTGAAACCCCTAGGCTAACGTTATTAGCAAGTCTTCTAGACTTTACTTCAGTTATATCAATCTGCTTAGGCCCAAAATATATCCCCAGCTCACTCATTAAGATACTCCTGTTTTAGACATTCTCTTACTGCTTTTTAACCAATTATCCACATCTTTACGGTCAAATCTCCAAACACCTCCGACTTTTATACCGGAGATCTTGCCCTGGCTCAACCAGTTATAAATAGTTTGCTTTTTCAATTTTAAATAATCTGCTAACTCATCAATATCTATCAGTCTTGCCATTTTTTTAATCTTTCTTCTATAAACAACAGCGGAGTTAATTAAATCATAACAAGCTTATTTTGTCAAGTGTTTTTTTATATATACTTACTCAAACTTACTTAGACTATATTATTATCGACGACAAGAAATACAATATTATAATAAACTTACTTGTATTATTATCGCTTTACTTATTCTTAAAAGGATATAAAACTGGAGATTTTAAGGAGTGTAGGTATAATTAGTCTTTATTTCGATTTGAGTGACTTTGCCTGTAAGTTGAGCATTGTCAGCTGTATTTATTGGAAAGATTTTAACCTGAACTTTATAACCTAAATCATTATCATATGGAATATCGTAATCTTCTGTAACCGCATCTATACAAGTACCATCCGAACTATGACAGGCATATTTGAAGGTCCCGGCTGTTGAACTGGGAACCCAATCCCCTTTTCTTAGCTTCTCGTTCGCGTAGTTCATAATCCCCTTAGCAGCATAATAGGCTTTTATACGGCTAACCTGGTGATGAGTAAGCCTGGACTGGCTTGAGACAATAGACAATATGACAGCTGCTAAAATAACCCCTACCAGGACAACCCCTAAGACTATAAAGAGGACAACCCCTCTCTTATTATTGCTCATTTTAGGATTCTTTACGTAAGGATATCTTGTAATCATTAGCTACCTGCTGAAGTAAAACATGGCCTTCCCTAGCTAACCATCCTAAACTCATTAGTATATTATCCCTTGAACGGTCTAAACCGCGACACAGATCCGACAACAAGACTTCTCCGTGCTGATCCAAATAATGCCATATTTCACCAGCTACAATGCCAATTTCTGTAATCATATCTCCTCCATGGATTTATTGTATATTAAAAACTCTAAGTGTCAACTATTTTTTATAAGAAGATCTGATTAGAAGAAGATTTTCTTTGGCATGCGAAGACTCCTCTACCCCCATAGAAATAATCTTTTGGTACAAAAGCTCAGCATCCTTCTGCTGTCCTAGGTCTTCGTAAACCTTTGCTGCTCTAAGTATAGCCTTTACAGTCAATTTCTTATCATCAGATATAAAATTTCCTGCCTTTAAATAGTATTCAATCGCTTCCTGGGGCTTCCCCTGGAGTTCTCTAGCCTCGGCTATTTTGACAAATAAAAAACGCGGATCACCAGAATCTTGAGATTTTAAAGCAGCATCATAATAATAAACCGCCTGCTCAAACTCTCCTCTCTTAAATTTTATATCACCGAGTGAAACAGCTGCCTTAAACTTAGCCTGCGCGTTATTCATCGCAAAAGCTTTGCTAAAATAATCTATGGCCTCACGGACCCGGGATTCTTCCATAAAAGATAGGGCTAAGCTGTAGTAAACTTCCGGTAAAGCAGGGCTATCAGGATAGTCTTGTACAATAGAAAGAAAGTACCTGCGAGAGAGGCCCTGTTGTCCGTTCTGATAGTAATACCCCCCCAGCCAAAAAGCAGCTTCAGCGGCAATCTGAGTCCCGGGATAACGAGAACGTATTGAATTAAACCCGGAAACAGCTTCTTTTTCCTTACCTATATTAAAAAGTGAATCCGACATGAAATAATGCGACTTCTGCAAAACACTTATATCCTGGCTGTTATTTATGACTTTACTGAAATAAAGAATCGCTTTATTAAAATCCCCGATACCATAGTAAATATCAGCTAGAAGATAATTTGATTTACCGGCAAGGTCGCCAGACTCAGGAATTTCATTTGTTAACTTCTCTAAGATACCGACGGCTTTCAAATATTCTTCTTTTTTTGAATAAATAAAAGCTAGCGCGTACAAAGCATCTCTCTTTGTTTCCGAATCAACGGCAGAACTCGCTGGCTTTTGAAGATGCTTAATAGCTGCATCATAATCGGATAGTTTAAGATAAATCATCCCTATCTGATATTGAGCATAATGATCATAGATATTCTTAGGCTTAGAACCCAGTAATAGCTCATAGGTCTTAAGGGCCTCGGGATAATTTGCAATACTCTGATAGATATCTCCCTCTTTCAGGATAGCCTGAAACTTAATATCTTCATCTGCGCCGGCAAGATATATCTTTTTTAATTCAATTACTGCATCGGAGTAACGGCCTTTCTTTGCTAGGGCAAGTGCCAAGTTATACCTTAACCTATCAATTAATCCTTGAGGCAAAAGAACTTCCTGACTATCCAAAGCTTTATAATACAGAGAAATTGCCTTATCGTATTCCTCCATCGAATAAAAAACCTCAGCCTTGCCGGAAAAAAGAACTCTTCTTTCCTTCTCTCCTAATAAACTTTCATCTACCTTATCAAATTCAATTCCGGCCTGGCTACCCTTATTCATCCTCAGATAAGACCAGCCTAACCCAAGATGTAAAAAAGGACGCAGGTAATTCCCCTTGCTACTTATCGCTTTCAAATAATAATTTACCGCCTCTTGAAAATTTTCTAAATAATACTCCGCCTCCGCAATATAAAAATAAACATAAGGCAGGCGGAAAGGGTCACTTGAATACTTCTCCTGTAATCCTTTAAATATCTTAAGCGCCTCTTTAAAATCTCCTTTGCTGAAATATATCCATCCCAATGAATAACCGGCTAATGAAGTATAATCAGAATTCTGACATTCATCCAGAACGAGGCGGTAATAATAAGAAGCCTTGTCCTTTTCTTCCAGCTTAAGATAAGACTCTCCCAACCAGTAATAAACAGCGTCCTTAGGCCCTTTAGAAGGCACCTTCTTAATTAGTCCTTCAAAGATTTTTATGGCTTCTCTTACTCTGTTCTGTTGCAAATAACACCTGCCGGAAAGAATCAATGCTTCGGGTTCTTCCGAAGATTCGGGGTAATCTTTGGCAAAACGGTTTAACAAGCCTAGGCTAGCCTCATAATATCCTTCTTCAAAAGCCCTCTTTGCAGCGAAAAACAGCTCATCTTCTTTGAGGACCTGCTGGCCGTAAACAAAAGGACAAGAAAGATTAAATAATAATATAAAAACTAAAATTAATTTTAAGATGCGTTTAAACATTCAACATTTTTTTTAAAAAACCACCGGTATAGGAGTTAATATTACGGGCAACCTCTTCAGGAGTACCGCTAGCTACAACCTCTCCGCCCTTATCTCCTCCTTCAGGCCCTAAATCAATAATATAATCGGTACTCTTTATGACTTCGAGGTTATGCTCAATAACTATAACCGTATTCCCCTTATCCACCAGACGTTTAAGGACCGAGATAAGCCTGTCTACGTCCGCAAAATGCAACCCAGTGGTTGGCTCATCTAAAATATAAAGAGTATTTCCGCTTGAGCGCTTGGATAATTCACTTGAAAGCTTCATGCGCTGGGCTTCTCCTCCGGAAAGAGTCGTAGCGCTCTGCCCTAATTGAATATAACTTAGACCCACATCAAAAAGATAAGAAAGAATGTTTCTAACTTTTGGAATATTATTAAAGGTATCCAATGCTTCTTCGACTGTCATGTTTAAGACATCAGCGATGCTGCGCCCTTTATATTTTACTGCCAATGTAGCTTCGTTAAACCTTAAGCCCCGGCATACATCGCACTTTACATAAACATCGGGAAGGAAATGCATCTCAATTTTCTTTACTCCGTCACCCTGGCAAGCTTCGCACCTTCCGCCCTTGACATTAAAAGAAAACCTTCCCGGGCCAAAGCCTCTTGCTTTTGATTCAGGCAATTTACTGAATATTTCCCGTATAGTTGAAAATACCCCGGTATAAGTAGCAGGATTTGAGCGTGGCGTCCTGCCGATCGGAGACTGATCTACCACGATAACTTTATCGATATGCTCGGCCCCGAGAATACTTTTATGCCTGCCGGGGATTTCTTTTGACTGATAAAATCTTTTTGCCAATGCGCGAAACAGTATTTCATCAATCAGCGTTGACTTACCGGAACCGGAAACTCCGGTAACCCCGATAAATAACCCCAAAGGAAATTTAACATCGATATTTTTCAAGTTATGCTCGCTCGCCCCTTTAATCTCAAGAATTTTATTCTTATCCGCTTTTCTTCTCTGCTCCGGTAGAGTTATTTTGTATGCTCCTTTTAGGTACTTAGCAGTCAGGGACTTATCGCTTCTTAACAACTCCTCCCTTGTCCCGCAAAACACAACTTCTCCTCCATGCCTGCCGGCTCCGGGACCTAAATCAACAATATAATCAGCGGAAAGCATTGTTGCCTCATCGTGCTCTACAACAATAAGCGTATTGCCAAGGTTCCGCAACGACTTTAATGTATCAAGCAACTTAGCGTTATCCCTTTGATGGAGCCCGATACTCGGTTCATCAAGCACATAAAGCACGCCCACAAGACCTGAACCTACCTGTGTCGCTAATCTTATACGCTGGGCTTCTCCTCCGGAAAGCGTGGCGCTCCTTCTGTCAAGAGTCAGGTAATCCAAACCAACATCTATACAAAACTTTAGTTTTCGCGTTGTCTCTTTTAATGCCTGCCTGGCTATGAGCACCTCTTTCTCGGTAAGGCTCAAATTGCTAAAGAAATTGTAGGCCTCTTTAATGGTCATACGCGTTATTTCCCATATATTCTTTCCGTTAATCTTAACCGCAAGGCTTTCCTTTTTAAGCCGTGCGCCTTTACAGGAAGCACATGGCATAGTAGAAATGAACCTGGATATCTCTGTTTTAAGATACTCACTGTCTGTTTCATTAAAAAGCCTTTCAAGATGCGGAATTACGCCTTCAAACGGCTTATTGCCTATTACCCTATCGGTTCCGTAAAGCAATACGTCCTTAACTTCCTTGCTTAACTTATTAAAAGGAGTATCAAGGTTAAAATTAAACTCCTCTGATAATTCCCTTAATAACCAACGATAATAAAGAATATAACCTCTTCCGCCTCTTTTCCACGGAGCTATGGCCCCTTCATTAATAGACTTACTTCTTTCAGGCACTACCAGTTCAGGGTCAAACTCCAGTTTATTTCCCAGGCCGTTACAATCCGGGCACGCGCCATAAGGAGAATTAAATGAAAAAGTCCTCGGCTCTATTTCAACGTAACTCACTTTGCATTTCGGGCAGGAGTATTCTTCACTGAAAACCGTATCCGCTGACTTAAAGCTTTTTTCCCCTTCAGGTATTTGGCTTACAATAATCGTACCCTTGCCTGCCTTCAAAGCTGTCTCAACCGAGTCAGTAAGCCTCTGTTTTATACCTTCTTTTACAGAAAGCCTGTCTACCACAACTTCTATGTCATGGCTCTTGTATCTGGCAAGCTTAAGGACTATCGGCAACTCATATATCTTACCGTCAATCCGAGTGCGCGAATAACCTGATTTCTGTATAAAAGAAAAAACGTCTTTATGCTCCCCCTTCTTTCCTCTTACCAGAGGCGATAAAATATTAATCTGTGTTCCGACAGGTAAGCTTAGGATTCTCTCGACTATCTCCTGGCTACTCTGCCGGTCAATTAAACTCTTGCACCGGTAACAGTAAATCTTGCCGATCCGGGCAAAGATTATCCTTAGATAGTCGTATATTTCGGTCTGGGTGGCTACTGTGGAGCGCGGATTACCTCCTGCTGACCTCTGCTCAATCGCGATTGCCGGAGAAAGCCCGGATATATATTCTACATCGGGTTTCTGAAGCTGCTCTAAGAACTGGCGCGCATAACTTGAAAGGCTCTCCACAAACCTGCGTTGTCCTTCGGCATAAATCGTGTCAAAGGCAAGGCTGGATTTACCGGAACCGGACAAACCCGTAAAAACAATAAGTTTGTTGCGAGGCAACTTAAGATCAATATTCTTAAGGTTGTGCTCTTTGGCACCACGTATAGTTATAAATTCTTCCTGCATGAAATTTAATTTATGACTTTTTCTTAAAAAGATGAACCCCTGTAAACTTTAATTAATTACGCCTACAGGGGTCTATCTTTTTTAAAGGGATTTACTTCTTTTTCTTCTTACCGCCCCTTTTCATCTTGGCGCAAGAGACATCGCCTTTCTTATCAAGAAAATAAAGATAACCTTTCTGTCTCTTAATGCCGCATTTGGCTACCTTTTTCGGGCTTCCCCCTTTTTTAGAACCTCTTGCCATCTTAGCGCAAGAGACATCACCCTGCTTGTCAATGTAATAGAGTAAACCCTTTTCTCTCTTTATTCCCAACTTCACCAATTTCTCTGCCATATTTTTAATTCACCCCCTTCCTTTTTGTTAATTATGTGCCGATAACTACCGGCTCAAGAATCTTTCTAAGCGTTGCTGCCGCAGAAAGCACCGCCAGGTAACTTGTTTTCGGGTTATCGGGATGCAACTCATTCTCCGTACGCGTGGTTATCTTGGCTGATGAACTTTTAACCTCAATCTCATGGATATTTTTACTTGTCTTCGAAGAAGCGATAATCTTAACATAAGTCTTCTTAGGTCCTATCCCTGCTAAACTCAAAACTGCAGCAACATTAATGTTCTGCGGAAAATATTTTACGGCATCGATTGCTCTTCCGTAAAAAAGCACCTTTTCCCCTTTGATTTTATCGATCTTTATGTGTTTTTGCTTTATATACTCTACTCCCTTAAAAGACAACGGATTCTTGGTAGTAGTTAAAGTAACAGAATTAATTTTGCTGAGTCTTGCCGCTTTTAAAGCATCAATGCCGGATATCGCTCCGGTAGGAATATAGAGCTTACGTTTATTCTTAAAGGCAAGATTACGTAGAAAATCAAAACCGCTTACTATGCCCCCGACACTCATAACCATAACATCCTTTTTCGATTTAAGGGCTGACCTTGCGATATCAAAAGAACTTTTTGCGGATGCAGCCTCTATTATTAAATCCGATTTCTTTATCAGGTACTTTAAGTTATCGGCAACCAGTGAAGTTGATTTTAAACCCATAGAGAGATTTCTTGACCTAAGAATATCTATATCGTACAAAGAACAGAGCTGCGCTTTATCAGAAAGGTCTTTTACTATAACTTTTGCTAAAGAACTTCCTATGGCTCCGCACCCTACTATCCCGATCTTTAACTTATCCACTTTTTTGACCCCGTGAATTAGAGCAAGAAATATTTCTAATTACAATATTATCAATTAACCTGGTTTTTCCGATAAATACCGCGATAAGAATTAAGCAATTACCCGCGATTTTCTTAAGAGGCATTAGATTCTTTTCATCAACTATTTCCAGATAATCTATTTTAGCGCTCTTTTTTTCCGAAATAACTGCGCGCATCTTCTTGATAATGCTTGCGGCATCCCGGACTCCATCTTTGATTAAAAAACTGGCCGTCTTTAGAGAGCGTGATAAGGCCAGCGCATCGTCTTTCTCTCTGCCCCTTAAATACAGGTTTCTTGAACTTAAAGCCAAACCGGATTTTTCCCTGACCGTAGGCATAACAATCACCTTAACGGGGATATTTAAATCAGCTACCATCTTTTTTATTATTGTTGCCTGCTGAAAATCTTTTTGGCCTAAATAGAGAACATTAGGCTGGGTTATGTTAAGAAGCTTAAGGACTATTGTTGCTACGCCCTTAAAATGTCCGGGCCTTGATCTCCCGCAAAGAAGATTACTTAATCCCTCAACATCAACAATAGTTGAATAATTAAGAGGATACATCTCTTTAACTCCCGGCAGAAAAACAAAATCAACCTTTTCCTTCCTGCAAAGGTATAGATCCTTATTAAGCTGGCGCGGGTATTTCTTTAAATCTTCCTTAGGGCCGAATTGCTTAGGATTAATAAAAATACTTACCGCAACTAAATCGTTATCCTTACGCGCCCGGCGGATAAGGCTTAAGTGCCCTTCATGCAAAGCACCCATAGTAGGAACAAAACCGATAGATCTTTTACCTTTTAATTTAAGGATAATCCGTTGCAGCGCTTTAGGCTCTTTTATAATCAGCATAACACGCTTAATAAAGGTTTAATAACAAAATCCCTTTTGAACATTCTAGGATGAGGGATAACCAGATCTTTGCTCTTTACAATCCTATCACCGTATAAAAGTATATCTATATCAATAACACGCGGGAAATTTCTGGGCGCTTTAATCCTGCCTATTTTACTTTCGATTTTTTTAATTATCTTAAGGAGGCGCTCCGCAGAAATAGATGTCTTTATCTTTAAGGCTCCGTTTAAGAAATCAGGCTGCCCCTTAGGGCCTCCCTGCGCTTTTGTTCTGATAAGAGGGGAAACTTTCAGCACTTTTATTCCCTTTATTCTTCTTAGTTCGTTTATTGCGAACTTTATGTTTTTCCTCTTTGCTCCTAAGTTTGAGCCTACTGAAAGATAGCAAGTCAACATTGAAAACCTTATCAATTAAATACTCTTTAAACGGCTAAGGGCCTCTGCTATTCTTTCTTTTGAGACCGTTAATGCCATACGTATATAACCTTCACCGTATTCACCAAAACCTACCCCCGGAGTTGCCACTATATCAGCCTTTTCAAGAAGAAGTCCCGCAAACCCTATGGAATCATAATCTTGAGGAGTTTTTATCCATACATAAAATGTAGCTTTGGGATTATTCACCTGCCAACCCAATTTACGAAGCCCGGAGACCAACGCATCCCGTCTATCCTGATATAATTTCTGCATATTTTCTATATGTTCCTGGGAACTTTTTAATGCCGCAACTCCTGCAAGCTGGATAGCCGAAAAAATCCCTGAATCTATGTTTGACTTTACCTTTGCCAGGGCGGAAATTAGTTTTTCATTACCGCAGGCCCAACCAATACGCCAGCCGGTCATATTATAGGTCTTGGAAAGCGAATGAAATTCTATAACGACGTCTTTGGCACCTTTTATCTCAAGCATACTAAAAGGTTTATATCCGTCATAGCTCATTTCGGAATAGGCTAAGTCCGAAACAATAATAATGTTATTTTTAACGGCAAACCTGACAGCCTCTTTGTAAAAATCGGAGTCTGCAACCGCTCCGGTAGGGTTATTGGGATAGCACAAAAACATTATTTTTGCTTTTTTTATTATTGCCTCCGGTATCTTGCTAAAATCAGGCAGGAAATTATTCTCCTGCAAAAGAGGCATAAGATGAATTTTTCCTCCTGATAGTATTGTCCCGCCTTTATAAGGAGGATAGCAGGGATCCGGCACCAGGGAATAATCCCCTTCATTAAGGAACGCCAGTGGGAAATGGGCTATGCCCTCTTTTGAGCCTATTAAAGGAAGGATCTCGCTCTCGGCATTTAATTCTATTGAGAACCTATTCCTGCACCATTCCTGAATTGCATTACGTAAAACAGGCATGCCCTGATCAAGCGCATAGCGATGATTAGCAGGATCCAGGGCGCTCTTGTACAATGCCTCGATTATGTGTTTTGGAGTAGGCTGATCCGGGTCACCGATGCCTAAATCAATGATATCCCTGCCTTCTGCGCGCGCTTTTCTCTTAGCCTTGTCTATTTCAAGAAAAAGATACGGCGGTAAACTTTGGAGCTTCTTTGAAAGTTCAAAATCCATTTTAAATATTCTCCTTAATCCTAGGGACACCCTTCCGATTGGCTGAAAGGGTGTCCCCTATTTCACTATTTCAGAACATCCTGCATAGAATACAATCCTGCGGGCTTGCCAAAAACCCATTTTGCAGCCTTTAAAGCACCTAAAGCAAATAAATCGCGGGAATGCGCCTGATGCTTTACTTCAATGCGCTCTGCATTACCGCAGAAGATAACAGTATGATCTCCAACAATGTCTCCTAGCCGGATAGAATGCACAGGTATTTCTTTATTGATAACATCATTGATAACCTGCGCAAGTTTCTTGGCGGTCCCGCAAG
>CAZSQC010000016.1:0-3277 GCA_964608955.1 uncultured Planctomycetales bacterium
ACTCTGCTGGAATAAGACCTTGCCGTATAAATCCTAACAATTAGAGCAAGAAAAGCTACTGTCAAAATCCATATGTAAGTCTTGTAAAATAACGCCGCTAAAAATGTAAAAATTATCAACATTAGGAATTCTTTTGTAAGTATGAATCTTCCTGTTAGTTTTACCGCCTTAAACCCCAAACCCGGTATTTCTATAAAACTTAACTTCCCTAAATGCTTCTTCATCAAAAGAGGAAGGGCAAGTTTATACTGAAATAACTTTTTAAGTAAAAGCCCATATGTTCTACGCGGCATATGCCACAAGCTAAGCGCGGGATGCCAGACAATAATACTAAAACCCGCCTCAAAAAGCCTAAAGGTAA
Organism: uncultured Planctomycetales bacterium; assembly: GCA_964608955.1. Taxonomy (GTDB): domain Bacteria; phylum Omnitrophota; class Gorgyraeia; order Gygaellales; family Profunditerraquicolaceae; genus Sherwoodlollariibacterium. The sequence goes on from CAZSQC010000016.1 coordinate 362, forward strand.
GATCTATGTCTTCCCCGCTTACAGAGAATGACTCATCAAATCCTTTGGCCTTTGCTAATGCCTCTGCCTTGCATGAACAGTTAAAAGTACCCATGAGTTTCCCGAAGAGAATTTCGTTTTTATCATTAATCCGCGAACCCTGCAAATTAAAAGGAATAACTAAGTCCATGGCTTCAAGTTTCTGAAAGATCTTAGCGGGGCTGTAAAGATAGGTTAGCCCGCCGATAGCATCAACATTATGCTTATTATATAAATCCTCTATGTTTTTTAACCAGGCAGAGGGCAAGATACAGTCAGAATCTGTAAATGCAATCACCTGCGCAGAAGCAGCCTGAATGCCTTTGTTTCTGGCTGCGCCTGCCCCTCTCTTCTTCTCGTACAGAAGAATTATACTGCAGTGTTTATTCTGCGCCCTAAATGATTCTATTAATTCTATTGTCTTATCGGTTGAACCATTATCAACCAAAATTATCTCATCTGCCTGCCTCTCCTGATTCATTACGCTTTCAAGACATCTTTGTATTGTATCCCGGGCATTAAGTACGGGTATAACTAAGGCTATCGTCATTAAAATGCCTTCTTTCTTATTATAAATATCTTTCTATAACAACCACCCCACTTGACTCTGGAGACCAGAAAGAAAAATATTATAAAGAAAAGAGAGGTAAAAAACCATCTCAAGTAACTGTATTTCATGTCCCCAAGCACCCCCAGTCGCCAAAAAATTAAACTTTCATTATCCACTTCTTCTGTTTTGAATGGAGGATTATTTGGGCGGCAGCTTTCTATATACCCTCTTACCTGGCCGATCTTAGGCAAGCCGCATTTTTCATGCTCAACTATAAAAAGATTTCTTTTTATAAACTTATTTTTGCTGTATTCAGAACCTTTCCAATTCTTTACTTTACTAAGGTATACATTCTTTATTCTTTCTTCTTCCCTGGCGGAATATTCAAAAACAGGCACCCCTAAGAAAACATCTTTTTTACAAACCCGTATAAGCTCGGAAATAACCTTAGCTCTTAAATCTACAGGAATGTGTTCCAGCATATCAACCGAAACCACTAAATCAAAAGAAGCATCCTTAAATGGCAGGCAAACCGCACTGGAGCCAACCATAGTCATATTATTATAATGCGGACCGGAAATTAAAATATCCAATCCTATTATCTTTGCCCTAGTGTAACGAGAAAGGCCTAAAGCCCCGGAACCAACCTCAAGAATACTCTTATACTCCTGAGGACGCGCACAAAGTTCATTAAGGACGGGTAAATATCTGATTTTGGTAGTTTTCTGTGACCAAAGGTATAATTTCTTTAATGCAACTCTGATTTTATTGCTAAAAGATAGCCCTTTACCATCAAGGCTAAATTCCTCCCATGGATTAATAATAAAAGCTAATTTCTCAAAATATTTCTTAAACATAGGTTATTTTTTGATGTAAACTGCCCTGGCTAAAATAAGCAACTCTTCTTTTTTTATGACTTTTAAGAAGGATAACGCAGTAAAATACACTATTGAGCTTACTGCAAAAGCAAAGTAAATATTGATTCTCGAAAGATAACCAAAAAATATAAAATAAAAACTGGCAGTAAAGATAAGTTTTATCCAGGTGGTTAATGGATTACTACAGTTAATACTCCTGTGAAAGAAATAACTATGCAAAATAAGCAGTATCAGAGCGGAAACCGTAGTAGCGCAGGCTGTACCTATAACCCCGAGCCTAAACGTAAGATATATATTGAGCAAGAAATTAACGGTTATCGCAATCAAAAGAGCGAATAGATCATATTTCTGGCGTCCTATTGCAAGAAGCATCCGTGCGTAAATATAAGAACCGCAGAAGAAAACTGAACACCACGACAGAATACGCAATATTTGAACCGAATTATAATATTTTACCCCGTAAATAATCCGGATAGCCTGCTCTGAGGCGAAGAAAAACGAGACGGCTGAAAACACTCCAAGAATAACAAAATACTTAACTACTTTTGCAGCGGAATCAGTGAATAAAACGCTGGATTCCCTAAAAGCCCTGCTTAAAAAAGGCAGTAACGCTAATCCTATGCTATCTGCAACGAGGAATAATAATGTAATAAACTTATAGGCTGCACTGTAAAATCCTACTGCCTCCTCTCCTGCTATCTTAGAAAGGACAATCACATCGATAGACAGGAATACAGCACTAGCAGCACTTATTAACGCGAGAGTAAAAGAGGACCTAAAAAGAACGCGAATTATAGCCCGATCAAAAATAAGCTTCGGATAAATAGAAAGTTTCCTTAAGAATATTATCTTTAAAAGAGAAGTTAGCAACTGGGCTAACAATATTACGGCAAGGACAGCTATCAGATTCTTTAGGACAACCATAACTGCCAAGCTAAGAAATATTTTCAATGTTTCGGCTATGAAAGTACTTATAAGTATATACTTGCTTTTGCCAAATGAAATAAAAACTGACTCGGAGTATCTGTTTATCGGCTCGGCTAAAAGAAGAACCGAAACAACCAACCCTATCAGGCGGACCTGCGGAGGATATCTCATAACAAAAAAAAGAAAATTCATTATTATGATACTAAGGAAGGATAGTATTAGCCCCAGAGAGAGCGCATTACCAAATAAATCCCCTGCCTTCTCTGGCTTGATTGGAATCTCCTTAAGAAGAAAGGAATCAATCCCGAATACTGCTATAATTCTGAATATAGCATAAAAACTAAAAAGAATACCGAGAATGCCAAAATCACGCACACCAAGGAACCTGGCTATGGAAACAGTAATGATAAAATAAGAAAGCGGCATAAAAATCTTAACCGCAAAGAGGGATGAGCTATCTCTAAGTAATCCCCTTAGAAATATGTGGCTTTCCGGTTGGTTAGACATCATAAAATTATAACATTTTATGATACTTTAACCAAG
>CAZSQC010000016.1:3377-18567 GCA_964608955.1 uncultured Planctomycetales bacterium
ACCTGCGCCTCATTCACATAAACCTTCTTGATTAAAGGTTCTTTTATTTTATTTAAAACGGTAAATTCCTTAATCCGCTCATTGACAAGAGAATCAGACGGAGAATAACATTCCCTAAGTAATCTGTTATAGTCATGGTCGTTAAGTATCCGCGGCGCAATAATTACCGCGTATTTCTTGCCCCCTGCAAATTCAAGGTTATATCTCGGTAATACAACAGGGACATTCTGCAAAAGTAAACACACTAAAAGATAAATTACAAGCGCCAATACTGCCAGAAAAGACAGCTCCTTTAGGATAAACCTCCTTATATTCTCCTTTATCATTCCTGGCATCTTATTTAAATCTTTCTTTTATCTTCGGCCTTGTAAAATAATAGATAACCGCCAAAGAAAATCCTATGTCCCTGATATACAATAAAACAAGCATTATCCAAGGCAAATGAGCGGATATAAAATCCTTAAGTTGCGCACTGCAAGCTCCCGAAGAAGAACAGGCCGTTGCTACCTCTTTAGCCCCTTCTTCTAATATAAAAGACGGGTGCTTCCAATAGATAAAAACAATAGTAAGTAACGCTATTAATATTATGAGCTTTCTGCAAGTCTCTTTATTAAAAAGTAAACCTACTGCAACCGCTATTGTCAATAATCTTACTGAAATTGAGCCCATATACCGGTAGAAGATTACGCTCTCTGACATCTTGCTGCTTAAAACCGTTTTATAATGTTCAGGCATAAACACAAGGTATTTCAACCCGAGTAAGGAACCTATAATGATAAGAACCGAGAAAATTATTACTCCTTTAGGTAGATTATTCTTCATTATCTTATTAAATTATCTCCGCCTTCTCTCCCAGAATCAATTTTATCTTCTTAAGCTTGGGCTTTTCGACGGAAGCAATATCCGTTTCGCTGGTGCTACGCACCGGAGAGTTGAGCTGAATCTTATCGGGATTAATTATTTCTAGAACATCTTTCAGTTTGCGGATATGCCTGATATCGTCGTTTATCCCTTTAAGAAGCATTACCTCAACCCATATCTTACCCTTAAATTCTCTACGCAAAGCTATTAAACCCTGAATAATATCTTCTATCTTGATATCCGGGTGCGGACGGTCAATTTTTCTGAATATACTATCGGTTACCGCATCCAAAGAAGGGACAATCAAGTCGGCTTGCAGGAGCTCTCCTCGAATAGCAGGATCATGCAAAAGACAAGCGTTTGTAATAACAGCTACCCTTGCTCCCGGAACTGCTTTAATTTCTTTTATAAGCTGGGATATCCCGTTATTTAGAGTAGGCTCTCCTGACCCTGAAACGGTAAAATAATCAATTCCGTTAATAGCTTGACGGTTATCTTCTACCCAGGTTTTTAATTCTTCGAGGATATCTTTTATTTTTATATACTCAGATCTTGAAGTGGTAAGCTCACCTGTTTTGCCAAGCTGGCAGTATACGCAATCAAAGCTGCATGTCTTAGGAAGGGTAAGATTAATCCCTAAAGAATTTCCCAGCCTTCTTGATTTTATTGGACCGTAAAGATACTTCATCTTTTATGCTATTTAAAACAAAGGCGCTAGTCTTTTTAAGGAATAGCGCCCTGAAACTTTAAAAGTAAACAAAAGCTTATTTTACGTCAATAACACAATTATGCGTCCCGAATGAATTTGGAACGCAGGAAGTGCAGTTGGAATCATTAACCCAATTGCCGTCGACAAAGAATTTATATTCATATTTTCCGGGCTTAAGGTTTGTTTTAACTATCCAATTCCCCTTGGAATCTTTTTTAGCGGAAAGTTTCTTGGTGTCCCACTTATTAAAACTTCCTGCTAACGCTACCTTTTTGGCCGCGGGCGCATATAACTTAAATTCTGTCGGCTTAGACCCCAATATTTTCGGCATAGCAACCTCCTTTTCTTAATATATATTTATACCACTTAGCTAAAAGCTGTCAAGGGTTTTAATCAGACAGCTTCGATAATAAAATGATGGTTATCTGCCAATCTTATGGACTCTTTGCGATCGATAAAAAGCACTCTATCTGCTTCAATAGCAAGGCATTTCGCCCCTGCCTTAATAAGAGTCTTTACTGTTTTAAGGCCTACTACCGGTACATCAAAACGCATATCCTGTTTAGGCTTGGCGACTTTAGCTACCGTTATTCCCTTCACGAGCCTGCCGGCTCTTTTAATAAGATTGTCGGTGCCCTCTAAAGCCTCAACCGCAACAATAGCTTTATGCTTAACTGCCACTGTCTGTCCGATATCTAATGCCCCTATGGATTTAGCTAACCCTAAGCCGAATTCTATATCGTCTCTAACAGTATTATCCGGAGCACTTTTCGTAAGAGTCCCCTTAGAAGGCATGTATTCTTTTACGAATACAGTAGAATCCATTAAAATAAGCCCGGCTTCTTTTAACTTATCGCCGATAGCCGAGAATATCGTATCAGCCTTCTTATTAATTATATTTGACAGAATCTCCTGGATTTCCGGACAATTGGAAACCTCTTTACTAAAAAGACGGTAAGGGCTTATCTGCCCTGCCATAAAAACCTCTTTAACTCCCTGCGACTTAAAAATATCAAACATCTCTTTAAAGTCTCTTAAGTTAAGCCAGTAAATCTTATGCGCCAGTTTCTTTATTGCCAAAGAGGTTTCCCCTCGAATAGCAACAACTACAACCTCAACGCCTCTTTTAAGCGCCTCCTCGCAAAAAAGCAAGGGGAACTTTCTGTTTCCTGCGATTAAACCTATTTTCTGCATTATTATAACCTTTTAACGGTCTAGGGCTTGCGACATGAACGCGCTAAGCCGCGTTGTGAATTCTGAATGAAATCAATAAGGTATGAGACTTCTTTAACAGGCTTTACTTCTTTTTTTGCCCTTTCTAACGCATTCTTTACCAGTAGGCCGGAATTAAATATTATTCTAAATGCCAGATCCAACAGGGATATCGCTTCTTTAGATAACTGATGCCTTCTTAAACCTACTAAATTTAATCCGTACACAGTAGCAGGATGCCCGTCGCAGGTAGAAAAAGGCGGTATATCATGCACAACCTTAGAACAGCCTCCTATAATCGAAAGCATACCAACCCTGACGAACTGATGTATCGCAACTAACCCTCCGATAACAGCTTTGTCCTCAACAACAACGTGTCCGGCAAGAGTCGCGTTATTCGCAAAAACACAATTGTTCCCTACCCGGCAATCATGGGCAACATGAGAATAAGCCATAAGAAGGTTGCCCGCACCTATAACTGTTTTACCGCCCTCTTCAGTACCGGGGTTAAGAGTACAATACTCGCGTATTATATTATCGCTTCCTATTTCAAGAAAAACATTTTCTCCTTTATATTTAAGGTCCTGCGGCCTAGAGCCTACCACCGCCCCTTTAAATATCTGGCAATTCTCACCGATAGAGGTATTTCCTTCTATTAAAACATGGCTTCCGATTTTAGTTCCTGTTCCGATGCTTACGCCATCGTTAATAACGGTATAGGGACCTACCTCTACGTTATTTCCTAATTTTGCGTTCTTTGAAATTAGAGCCGTGCTGTGTATAGCCATAAATTAATCCTCTACTAAAGCGAACATCAGGTCTGCTTCCGCCACAACTTTTCCGTCGACTAAAGCCCTTCCGCGAACCTGTCCTGTTTTAGACTTTACTTTTACCGCTTCTACTTCTAGGATAAGCTGATCTCCCGGAATAACAGGCTTGCGGAATTTTACGTTATTAATAGCCATAAAGAAAGCTAACTTACCCCTATTCTCCTCGGGAGCAAGCATCATAACGCCTCCTACCTGTGCCATTGCCTCAATGATTATTACCCCCGGCATGACCGGACGACCAGGGAAATGCCCTTTAAAAAAGTAGTCATTTATCGTAACATTCTTAATACCGGTAGCATGCTTGCCGTATTCAAGCTTAACAATTCTGTCCACAAAAAGGAACGGCTCACGGTGCGGCAGTATTTTCATTATATCCGTTACTTCTAAAACTGTATCTTCCTTTTTCATCGAATACTTCTCCCTTTGTTTTGCTATCTCATTTATAAGCTTAAGGTTCAGAGAATGTCCACTCTTTGTCGCTATGATGTGCGCTTTAAGGTTAAAACCAAGCAAATAAAGATCCCCTATTAGATCCAATACTTTGTGGCGTACAAGCTCATCTTCAAAACGTGTTTTGTTATTTATTATCTTCCCTTCATCGGATACTACAAGAGTATTCTCGTAATTCGCCCCTAACCCCAGCCCCTGGGCCCGTAATAATCTTGCTTCGCTTTCCAGACAAAAAGTCCTGGCCGGAGCAATTTCTTTCTCAAACACCCCGGATGCACCAAAGCTCAATTCTATAAACTCTTTTTTTTGAGCCAGCACACTGTAATCCAATGAATAAGAAACCTTAAAATCCGTATCAGGCAAAGCCTTAATCGAAGCATTATCCTCTTCAATAAATATTGGTTCTTTTAAAGAGAAATAATCCTTCTCTTTTTCCTGATCCTTAATTCCTGCCTTGTTTATGATATCAAGAAAACTTATACTGCTTCCGTCAAGCCCCGGAAGCTCATTGTTGTCCAACTCCACTCTTAAGTTGCTTACCCCTGCGCCGGCAAGAGAAGCCATAAAATGCTCCACAGTCTGAACCTGCACGCCGTCTTTTTCTATAGAGCTTCTTCTGGGCGTCCGTCCTGCAGGAGCCAAATGCTTAACGTTCGCCTTAATCTCGGGCCTTGCGGGAAGGTCGACTCTGATAAAGGTAATCCCGGTATCTATTCCTGCGGGGGCTAAGCGGACATTAACGCTGTTGCCCGTATGCAAGCCTATCCCCGAAAAGTAAATTTCTTTTGCGATTGTTTTCTGTAACGACATATTATTTGGCCTTCTTTATCAAATTCTCTAACTCTTCTATCTTCTTTTTTAATGCCCTTATAGTATCTACAAATCTTGGCAGATTCTGGATACAGGCGTTTACCTTACGGAAAGATTCAACAGGCTGAGCAGGGCTTCCCGAAGAAATCGTGCCTGGTTCAATAGATTTACTTACTCCGGATTGCGCAGTTACAACAGCGCCTTTCCCGACTGTAATATGGCCGACTACACCCACCTGTCCGGCAAGGATAACTCCGTCTTCTATAACAGTGCTTCCGGAAATCCCCACCTGCGCTACTATGAGGCAATTCTTTCCTATTACAACATTGTGCGCAATCTGAACAAGGTTATCTATTTTTGTGCCTGAACCTATAATTGTTTTATCAAAACGCGCCCTGTCAATAGTGACATTTGCCCCTATTTCAACATTATCCCCTATTTCTACCGAACCTACCTGAGGTATCTTATGATGTGTTCCATCAACCGTCACGAACCCGAAACCATCAGACCCGATAACAGTACCGCTATGTATAATTACTTTTCTTCCGATAACCGTTCTCTCGCGGATTGAAACATTCGGATAAATTAATGCTTCATCACCGATAGCGCTATCTTTACCTATAAAGGTGCCAGGATAAATAACGGAGTTTTTACCTATTTTAACATTGTCATCAATTACAACATAAGCCCCTATGAATACTCCTTCCCCAAGCTTAACTCCTTTACCCACAACCGCGCTGGGATGTACTCCGGGTGACGGATGAGAATCTGCATTGGGAGAAACTAAGGAAATAACTTTAGAAAAAGCCAGCGAAGGATTATCCGTACGTATGATAGGTTTCTTGCAGTCAACTATATCCTTGGAGGTAATAATAGCGGAGGCAGACGTGCTATTAATAAGAGGGGCATACTTGGGGTTTGCTAAAAAAGTAATATCTCCGGGCAATGCATCCTTTATCCCGTTTACTCCAGTAATGACAATCTGCCCATCCCCAATTAATTCGCCTGAAATAAACCCGGCGATCTCTTTCAGAGTCTTATGCATTCTAAGATAAAACTATTTCTTTTTATTTAAAATCTTAATTATATCGTCGGTAATATCCTGACTTTTAATCTGGTAGACTAAAACCCGGTCATTTAAAACCATTGTTATCCCGGATTTCTCGGAGAATTCTTTAACGGCGGCTTGTATATCATTTAGGATCTCTTTCATCTTCTCTTCCTGGTCTTTACGCAGATCCCCTTCTTTCTGATTTATAAAATCTTTTAAAACCTTGGCCTTTGATTCAAATTCGTTTTTCTTGGAATCTTTTTCTTTATCGCTTAAGAGTGCAAACTTATCCCTATAGGCATTAAATTCACCTACTCTTTTATCTCTTTCGCTTATGTAAGAGCTCTCCTTGTCGGTTAATTTCTTGTCATAATCTTTCGTTTTATTGTATTCATTAAAGGTGCGACTTAGGTCAATATAAGCTAACTTCTCAGCTGCTTGTAAAGAACCGGTCAAGAATAAAATTGCTGTCAGAATAAATAAAACCGATGTTAATTTCTTCATGTTTCTCCTCCTTAGATAAGTTTTAACAGGGTATTAAAAACTGTTGCTTACGCTAAAATGGAACCTTCCGCTTGATTTACTATCCTCACCCGGCTCTTTATCCATAGGTATACCATAGTCGAGCATAATAGGGCCTATAGGGGTTTTTATCCTGAAACCTAAACCAAAGCTGGATTTAAGCCCTCCGCTGTTAGCAACTCCGTTAGCATCTTTATTAGAAAGGAAATCTCCGGGTTTTTCCCAGACGTTTCCGACATCATAGAATAAAGCTACCTTTAGGAAACTAAAAAGCGGGTAAACATATTCCACGTTACCGACGAACATAGAAGAACCGCCCAGCGGATCTTTGGAACCCGGATCAATAGGACCAACCATTCTTTCTTCATAACCTCTAATGGTATACGCGCCACCTGCAAAGAACCTTTCGTATATCGGTATCTTATCGGAATCTCCGTAAGGATCAGCAAAACCAACCCTGCCTCTTAATTCTAGTGTGGATTTACGCGGCAACGGAACATAATGGCTTGCCCTTCCGAAGAATTTCCAATAATTTTTATCTCCTCCTAATGGCCCTCCGGCAAACTCAAATGAACCCGTAAAAATATTACCCTTATGAGTATCAAAAACATTATCCCTGTTATCAAATGTAAGGCTCGGAGTAATACTACTTATAATGTTTTTTCCTTCTTCGCTCTTTAAATCATTAGTTGCCGAATCAGTAATATTACTGATATCTATAGAATCTATCCTGTAAACCAAATCTCCTCTTAAGTATTCGCTAAGCTCTTTCCCCAGCCTTAAAGCCCCTCCTGTTACGTCCTCATCATACCCGTAACCTACATCGCTATCCCTTTTGTGCGTACGTTTATAGGCGTCAAAACCGAAAGAAACCGGGTAATCAAATAACCAGGGTTCGGTAAAACTTAAATCAAAACCGCTGCTTATTGTACCTAGCGTAGCGCGTAGTTTCAAATTTTGCCCGGCTCCCGTGAAATAAGGCCAGTTCTTCCAATCAAAATTCTTCTGTTCAACTTCTACAAACCCTACGAAATCATCGACCGTACTATATCCGCCTCCGAAACTAAACGAACCGGTTTTAGTCTCTTTAACATCCACAATCAGGTCTTTTTTATCCGGCTGGTCAGTATCCGCGGTATCATAACCTATTTCGTCAAAATAACCTAAATTCTGGAGTCTTTCTTTACTCCTCCTTAATTTTTCACCGTCAAACCTATCGCCGGGGTGAAGACGCATCTCTCTACGGACAACAATATCCTTGGTTTTTATATTGCCCCTTACTTTTATTTTATCAACATAAGTGATCTGGTTCTCGGTAATGCCGTAGCTTATGTCTACCCTGCTGGTTTCGGGATTTAAAGAAGTTGCTTCCTGAACTGCGGCTGAGATATAACCACGGTCAAAATATACACTCTGGACTGCGGCTAAGTCAGCTTTCATTGCCTCTTCGCTATAAGTCATTCCGGTAACGCAATCTTTAAGCTGCTTCAATATCTCCTTCTCACTAATATTTTTGTTACCTGAAACCGTGACATTTCCTACCAGGTACTTATTCCCCTCGGTAATATCTATATCTATGTAAAGCAAGAACGGCTTCTGCGCATCGGGGTTTATTTTATAGGCAACTGCTATATCTATATAACCATTGCGGCGGTAGAAAGCCTTTATACGTTCAATATCCTCCGTTAAAACATCCTCCTTAAGCACCCCGGCATTAAAAAGCCAGGCGCTTTTTGTCTTTAATAGTTTGAGTATTCTGGCAGCCGTAAAAGCTTTATTGCCGTTTATACTTATCTTCTTTATTCTCACCCTCTGACCTTCGACAATATTAAAATTTACCTTTACTTTATTGGCCTCTTTATCCTGTTCAATCTGATAATCTATTTTAGCGGCGCCGTAACCAATCTTTTCGTACATCTTCTGCAGAATACGCAGGTCTTCGGCAAGCTTCGGGTAATCCAGATACTGGCCCTCTTTTGACTTAAGCTGACCTTTTAATTTATCTTCTTTGGTCGTAATTCGATACATCCCTGCAAACGATATCTTTTCTATAATCGGCCGCTCTTCAACCTCAATAATAACTTTTACTCCTTCTTTATACGCCTCTTTATTAATCTTTATATCACTGAAAAATCCCAGCAGATAAAGCCTCTTTAAGTCGTCGCTTATAACATTCTCCTGATAGGGACTTCCGATACGGGGTTTCATCTTAGATATTATGGTATTTGTGGAAATAGACTTATTCCCCTTTATTTCAACCGCCAAAACAGTTTTATTCGAGAGTTCATCAACGGGAGAGTCGCCTTCTTTCGCAATAGCGGAGAGAAGCCCGGAGAAGATAAAAAGAAGTGATAAAATTAAAACTATTGTTTTTCGCATTTTAAACATTATATAGGAATTGCCCTAAACTGGCAATACTTATTCCATCCTGGCTAAGTTCTCAAAACGTGTATACTCTTTAATAAAGGCTAGCTTTAAAGAGCCTACCGGACCGTTTCTCTGCTTAGCGATGATAACTTCCGCCACGCCCTGATTATCGGGAGTAGGAGTATAGTATTCCTCTCTCAACAAAAGCACTACCACATCAGCATCCTGCTCTATGGCTCCGGATTCCCTTAAATCCGAAAGCTGCGGCCGGTGGTCAGTGCGCGATTCAACCGCACGCGAGAGCTGGCTTATAGCGACTATCGGTACTTTTAACTCTCTCGCTAGTGCTTTTAAGGAACGCGAAATCTCGGAAATCTCCTGTTGCCTGCTCTCAACTGAACTTGAGCCGCGCATTAACTGCATGTAATCTAAGATTATAAACTTTATGTCCTGCTGGGCTTTCAGCCTGCGGGCTTTCGCCCTTAACTCCATTACCGAGATCCCGGGAGTATCATCGATAAATATGGGCGCCTCTGATAATTTACCGGCGGCAGCGGTAAGTTTTGGCCAATCAGAAGTAGCGAGGTAACCCGTGCGCACTTTTTGAGCGTCAACTTTTGCGTGCGAACAAAGCATCCTCTGGGCAAGCTGTTCTTTTGACATTTCAAGACTGAAAACAGCCGTAGGTATTTTTTCCACTATGCCGGCGTGCTCAACCATGCCAAGGGCAAAAGCACTCTTGCCCATTGAAGGCCTTCCCGCAACCACAATTAAATCCGATTCCTGAAGCCCGGCGGTTTTAATATCAAAATCTATGTACCCCGTAGGTATACCTGTGACATGCGCCTTTTTACGATACAAAGTATCAATGGTTTCTATGCTGTCTGAGACAATGTCTTTAATATGTTGGTAAGAACCTTGGGCTTTTCTTTCGCTTATTTCAAAAATAAGCCGTTCGGCATTATCCACAACCTCATCTATATTCCCCTCACTTGCATAGCAAAGCGAGATTATCTTGGTGCCGTTACTTATCAGGTTCCTTAGAATATTTTTTTCTTTTACTATGCTGACATAATGCCCGATATTTGCGGCACTGGGAACGGAATTAGCCAAAGCAGTCAGATAGCTTGCTCCGCCTACTGCATCAATTATCCCCTCTCTCTTTAATGCATCGGTAAGCGTTATAAGGTCTACCGCTTTGTTAGCGGAATAAAGATCGCATATAACCTGGAATATCTTCTGGTGGGATTCCTTGTAGAAAGAGCGGCTTTCCAGTTTCTCAACTGCGGTAGCGATCGCCTCGTCGTCTAAAAGCATGGAACCTAGCACCGCCATTTCGGCATCCAGGTTCTGCGGGGGAATTTTATCTATAGCGGAATCTTGGGCCATTTATTTCTTCACAATCCAGACCTTAAGCTTACCTTCGACCTCGTGATGAAGCTTAAAAGGAATTTCATATATGCCAAGTGACTTAATCGGGCTTTCTAAAATAATGCAACTCTTATCTATCTCAATCCCCTCTTCTTTGAGCGCATTGCATATATCCACTGCGGCAATACTGCCGTAAAGAGTCTCATCGGACTGTACGAGAGCCGATAATGTAAGAGAAAAAACATCCAGCCTTTTCTTTAAATTAACCGCTTCTTCTTTCTTTTTCTCCTGTTCCTGCTCTAGCTTTTTTCTGTTTTGTTCGAGTTTCGCCATATTTGAGGCATTCGCCTCGATCGCCAGGCCGTTTGGAAAAAGGAAATTCCTCGCAAAACCATCCTTGACCTTAACTACAGAACCTAAACGCCCGATTTTATTGACATCTTTAGTCAAGATAACTTCCATAAAATCCTCCTAACTATTTTCTAACGGATATAAGGAAGAAGCGAAACGAATCTTGCCTTATTAATCGCTTCGGCTACAAGCCTCTGGTGCTTTGCGCAGTTACCGGAATAGCGCCTTGAGACAACCTTGCCTCTCTCGGTGATAAAAGCCTCCAGCCTCTTGCCGTCTTTATAATCAAGAGACTTGACCTTATCAACGCATAAACGGCAGAATTTCTTCTTGGCGATAAGACCGGATGATTTCTTCTTATCTGCAAACTTACTTTTTGAGAATGTCTTAACTTTAACTTTCATTAGCATCAGCCTCGCTTTCACCTAACCATGTTGATTCTGTTAACGGTTCATTTGATAATTCTTCTATAGGACTCACATCCTGGGATTGAGTTTTCCCCTGACCGGGAGCGCCTAAGAATTGCACTCTTTCGGCCCTTACTTCTATTACGTTGCGCTTAGCCCCTGTGTTATCCTCCCAGGAACGGGACTGTAATCTCCCCTCGACAAAAACGCTGCTCCCCTTATGGAGATACTGATTGCAGGTTTCCGCCTGCTTATTCCATACTACTGCGGTAATAAAACATACCTCTTCTTTTAATTCCTGATTTTTATCGCGGTACCTGCGGTTAACTGCTAACCTTAAATTTGCCACTGCTGCGCCTGAGGGCGTATACCGCAGCTCCGGATCTTTAGTAAGGTTCCCTAATAGCAGCACTTTATTATAACTAGCCATAATATTCTCCTTATTCCTGCTTTGTAAAAAGAACCCTTAAAATATTTTCATTAAGCTTGTAAACATGACGTATATCTTTTATTGCAAGAGGATTTACAGAGAAATTCAGAAGATAATACACTCCCTCGGCATGTTTCTTTATAGGGAAAAAAAGCTTCTTTCTTTCAGCCCAAAGCGCGCCTTGCGTTACCGTTCCGCCATGCTTTACCACCGCATCATTTATCTGCTGAAAAAGCGTCTTTCTTTCCTCTTCCGACAAATCAGGTTTTACTATAAACATTGCTTCATACTTATTCATTCTTTACGCTCCTTTTATTTCTTTACGGTTAAAAATATTCATTGCTTTATCCAAACCTTTTTCTTCCCAGACCTCCAAACACTCCAACGCATTACTAATTATCTTTGGCTTTCGTGATTTCTCGCTTCGATTAAACTTCGCAAGTACAAAATCACAAGCCTCAGAATCCTCATCGGGCCTTCCTATTCCGATACGCAGCCTGGCAAAGCTTTCGGTTTTAAGAGATTCGATTATAGACTTTACTCCTCGATGGCCGGCAGAAGAACCTTTGGAGTTAATCTTTATTCTGCCAAAACCTAAGTCTAAGTCGTCATGCACGACTAGTAAATTATCAAAATCAACCTTGTAGCGTTTTAAGATTAAAGCTACTGCTTCTCCTGAAAGATTCATGAACGTTAATGGAAGAACCAAGATAACGCTTGAAGAGCTTGCCTTAAATCTTCCCGTTAAAGCCCTAATCCCTTTTTCTTTCTTCAAACTTACGCCTTTTAGGCGCGCAAATTCTTTAAGAACTTCAAAACCTATATTGTGCCTTGTCCCGGAATATAAAACTCCCGGATTACCCAAGCCTACAATTATCTTCACTTATCCTGTTTATCTTCCTTTTCTTTGGGTCCCTCTCCCTCGGCAGGTACTTCCTTCTTCTCTTTTATTACCTCGGGTTCCTGCTTAGCTTCGCCTTCAACGGCTTCAGCAGGCGCCTCCTCCTTCATAGGAGCAGCTACAGTAAGAATTATGGACCCAGGATCATTCAATAACTTAACGCCCTTAGGCGGCACTAAATCTTTTACATGAATAGACTCGCCCAATTTAAGCGAAGATATGTCTATTTCGATATCCTTAGGTATATTTGTAGGAAGACAGGAAACCTCCAGCTCCCAAAGTATATGCTCCAGAGAACCCCCCTCCATCTTAACGCCGACAGGCTCACCCTTGGCAACCACAGGTATATTTACCTTTATCTCTTCGGTCAGGGAAATCTGGTTAAAATCAACGTGGGTAATTTCTCCGTGCACGGGATGGTACTGAATTTCTTTTATAATACACGGGCGGCTCTTTTGTTTTTTATCATCTTTAATGCTGATATTGATGATAACTCCTTCAATCCTGTGCTGATGCACCAATTGTACTAGCTGCCGGTGCGACAACTTTAAAGAAAGGGCTTCTTTTCCGCCTGAATAAATAACAGCCGGGACAAAACCCGAATCGCGCAAGGATTTTACTTTACCCCTGCCTACCTCATCTCTTAATTGTGCGTCCAACATCAACTCTTCCATTATTTTCTCCGTTTTTTATATTTTCCAGGTACTATGCATTAACCGAACAGACAACTGATCGATTCTTCGTTATGAATTCTTTTTATCGCTTCGCACAAAAGCCCCGCAATAGTCAAAACTTTAATGCGGGGATGCTCTTTTTCCTTATTAAGAGGAATGCTGTCCGTAATTACCAGCTCTTTAAGGCTTTTGCATCTTTCAAGCCTTTCAATGGCATCCGCAGATAATACTCCGTGCGCAATAGCAGCATAAATATTCTTAGCGCCTGCCTTGTTTAAGGCTTCCACACCTTCGAAAAGCGAACTTCCTGTAGCAATAAGGTCGTCTACGATAATGGCGTTCCTCCCCTTTACTTCTCCTAATATGTGCATCGCTTCGGTTTTTTCGGGAGACTCGCGCCTTTTATCAATAATAGCCAGCGGCACACCGAGCCTCTTGGCGTATGCACGCGCGGTTTTAATTCCTCCGACATCAGGCGAGACAACCACCAGATCTTTTATATTAAAGGTATTAAAATAATCTATGAAGACACCGACTGAAAAAAGATGATCCACAGGTATATCAAAAAAACCCTGTATCTGCCCTGCGTGCAGGTCCATAGTTAAAACTCTGCTTGCTCCGGCAGTAGTTAAAAGATTAGCTACCAATTTTGCGGTTATCGGCACTCTTGGCTGGTCTTTCCTGTCCTGCCTGGCGTACCCGAAATAAGGTATTACCGCAGTAATCCGCAGGGAAGAAGCCCTTCTTAACGCATCCATCATAATTAAAAGTTCCATCAAGTTTTCATTAGTCGGAGGGCAGGTAGGTTGGATGATAAAAACGTCCTTGCCGCGAACGTTATCATTAATCTTAACCCTCACCTCTCCTTCGCTAAACCTGGAGACAAAAGCATCAGAAAGCTTAATCTTAAGGCAGTCACAAATATCATTTGCCAGTTTTGGATGCGCGTTTCCGCTGAATACCGCTAATTTATTCATACACTATCCCCTCTTTTTTAATATCCTCGCCGGAACACCCACTACGGTCTTTTTCCCCGGAACATTTTTAATAACAACTGCGCCTGCGCCTGTTTTCGCGCCGCGCCCTATTTTTACAGGAGCGACCATTATCGTATCAGAACCTATCAATACCCCATCGCCTATCACGGTGTTATGTTTATTAACGCCGTCGAAATTAGCGGTAATGGAACCCGCCCCAACATTAACAGCTCTGCCCACCTTGGAATCTGCGATATAACAGAAGTGTTTGGCAAAGGTATTTTTGCCGATTTTTGCGCGGGTAACTTCCAAGAAGTTGCCTAAAGTTACTTCATCTGCGATATCAGCGCCCTCTCTTAGCCTGGCAAAGGGCCCGATAGAACAACGTTTTCCAATTTTAACATTACTTTCAATAACTGTAAAGGGGTAAATTACGGTATCTTGGCCTATTTTTGTTCCATAATCTATAAAAGTCGTCCCGGGGTCCACGATAGACACGCCCTTGGACATAAAGGACTCGGTGATCTTCTGCCGCATTATCCCGTTGACCTTGGAAAGTTCCATACGCGAATTTATTCCAAGAACTTCCTCATTATTCTCGCACTTTAAGCCTTCAATAATTTTCTTCTGCGAATACAAGATTTTGATAACATCCGTTAAATAATATTCTTTTTTCTTATTATTGGGCCGTACCTTGCCTAAAGCAGCTTCCAGGCTATCCTTTTTAAAACACATAATGCCCGTATTAACCTCTTTTATTTCTTTTTCAAAGTCATCGGCGTCTTTTTCTTCAACTATAGAAGAGACGGCGAAATATTTATCCCTGATAACCCTTCCGTAACCCTTAGGCTTAGTCAACTGTGCAGTCAAAAGAGTAGCATCCGCGCCATTCTCGGAATGGAATTTTATTAACTTTTGTACGGTATCCTTGGATAAAAGTGGCGTATCACCGTATAATACAAGAACAGTACCCTTAAAACCCTTAAGGCCCTTAAGGCCTTTCTTCACTGCATCGGCGGTACCAAGAAGCTTCTCCTGTATTTCTGTCCTAAGCCCCTGCGGTATATTTTTTCTTACCATTTCATGCCTATGGCCCAATACTACTACAGCCCTGTCCGGCTTCAAAGAACTCACCAAGTCAAGGATATAAGAAATCATCGGCCTGCCGCATATCTTATGCAGTACTTTAGGGATATCGGACTTCATCCTTTCTCCCTTGCCTGCCGCTAGAATTATTACCGCTATATTTTTAGCCATATAAATACTA
>CAZSQC010000017.1:0-17890 GCA_964608955.1 uncultured Planctomycetales bacterium
GGTTATTTATCTGATCTCCGACTCCCAAGGCAGCTTCTGTTATTGCCGCGCGCTTATTCTTCTCCATTATTTCATCTACCAGCGAACGAAACATCTTTTTTCCTACGTATACACCCACAAGAAAAATCAATATTGTACAAAACACTATAAAACCGATCTGTCCTACCAGGATCTTTATGGTAGCAAGCTTAGCAACGATCAAATACATAAATACCAGAAACGGTATAACTCCGATCATTGAAACAGAGATATCAAAATCCCTTTTACTCTTTGAGATTATTTTCTTTAAATCCATCTTACCCTCCTTAAGGCTGGTGCTTAAAGGCTTTAATTACGAATAAAACAGCAAGATACGATAATGCTCCTAAAAAAACACTCACAGTGAAATACCCGAGGACGGCAGGAAACAAGACATTTTCAAACGAGGTTTTTAACAATTCCTGCCAACCGGCATACTCCATCTTAGCCTTTAATTCGTCGTAAACCAAGTGCCAGTTTACACCTAGTATAGCAGAACCGACCTTGATTGAAAAGACAAAGGTTACCAAGCTTAACCATGTATTTGTCAGGAGACTGGCCAGCAATGCGCTTGCGCGGTTTACCTTGAAAACAAAAGCAAAAAATAAAGCTGCCAAAGGACCTGTACCCGGAAGCATTCCGAAGAAAATCCCTAAACCAAAACCCGCGGCAATCCTTTGCGGAGAATCATTTATCTTAAACAGCTTTTCGTAAACACTAACTTTTACTCTTTTAAAAAAATTAATCATCGTTTTTTAATACCGATTTTATATTAACGCCCGCAAATCTTTCTAAGCCAAAAGACTCCTGTATCCATCCTTTTTCTAACCCGTATTTATGCATAGCTTCCTTTGCATCATCGTATTCTTTGACATTGAGACGGCGGCTTATCTCTTTTTGCTCCCCGGCTTTATAGTAAGGCAGGTACTGGCTCATCAGGCTAATAAGAGTATCTTTAGAAAGCCTCTCTGATATAAAACGCATAACTTCTTCTGTCTTAGATACTCCGTTTGGCAGAACAAGATGCCTTATTATTAACCCGCGCTTCATTATTCCTTCATCTGAAATTTCATCTACGGTAATCTGCCTGCGCATCTCCAAAACCGCTTCTTGGTTGAACTTTGGGTAATCGCGGGCATTAGAATAACGCAAAGAATTAACATTGTCTCCGTAACGCATATCAACAAGGAATATATCAATAACTCCTTCTAAAAGCTTTATAATCTCTGGCAGTTCATAGCCGCCTGTGTTATAAACCAGCGGTATAGTCAGCCCCTGCGATATTGCTATCTGCAGGCTCTTTAAAATTTGCGGTAGAACATGCGTAGGCGTAACAAAATTGATATTATGGCAACCTTCTTTTTGCAGCTGAAGCATAAAGGATGCCAGCTCTTCAAATTCAACTTCCCTCCCCTTCCCTTGTTGGCTAAATTCGTAATTCTGGCAATAAAGGCAACCCATATTGCAATTAGAGAAGAAAATAGTACCGGAACCCTTATCTCCTGATATCGGGGGTTCCTCGCCTTTATGGCTCATAAAACTGTATACCTTAGGCAATAAACCGCTTTTACAAAATCCCTGGATGCCTTTTAATCTATCCACCCCGCACATCCTTGGGCATATCGTACAATTTGCCAGCTTTTCAAAGAGAATATCAATAACATTCTCAAGATGACCGTTACAAGAACTTTTTAAATAAGAAGGATAAGGCTCCATAAATTAGTCGTCGTTTAAGATTTCTTTCTCCACCGCAGTAATCCTGTCTTTAACCGGAGGATGCGAACTTAAGAATACCAACTCCACGCCGGGCTTTTTCTCAGCCTCCAGTTTTCTAAAAAAATTAACCATTCCATAAGGGTTAAACCCGGAGGCTTTAGAGTATTTTACAGCTAATTTGTCAGCCAAAAATTCATCCTGCCGGCTATACCCTAATGCCACCACATTATAGGTTACATTAAGCGCTCTTAAAACTTCAGCCTCTTTGGTAGCGCCCTGCGCTATTGCAATAAGAAGCTGGTATCCCAAGTTAGCCTGTAGCCTTTTTACGCTATGCCGGGCGGCAATATGTCCTATTTCATGCCCCAATACACACGCAAGCTCGTTATCATCGGATCTTTTTAGAAGCCCGCTGTTAACATAAACATAACCTCCGGGTATCGCAAAAGCATTGAGAGTATCGTCTTTTATTATTTTAAATGTGTAGGTTACATCCTGCCTGTCAGAGGAAAGCGCAACTTTGCTGCCAATAGAATTAAGCCTGGAGAGCATTTTAAAGTCTTCTAAAAGTTCAAACTCCTTACCAATCTCCCTGTCCATATCAAGTCCCAGCGATACCTCGCTTGCGGTATCGATAAAAATAAACTCTTTTCGCCGGGTAGCCGGATTGTATACGGTTGCGCACCCGCAAATGAAGAATAAACAGGATAAGATTAGGATTATCTTATATTTTTTTAACCTGACCGGCATAAAGGCTCCTCATCTCATTGAATATTTTAACGTAATCTTTTGTCTTATAATCAGGGTAAGTCCACTCCCAACTGTTAAAAGTTTCGTTCTTAAAGAAAAGCGTAATCTCGGCAAAAATGCCTCCCCCGATATAAATTCTATGAACATAGTCCTTGGTTGAAGCCAAAATAAGCTTGGCCATATCAAGATAACCGGGATCAATATTCACAGTACGCTTTCCCAACTGCGAAAGGCCCTTTTCCAACTTGTTTGTATAAATTTTTATGCGCGCAAGGTCTTGAGGCAGGATGAGCTTCTTGAAGCTTATAAACTTCCTTATAAGTGGCTCACCGAATTCCTTGAAGTAATAGTCCGAAAGATTAAAAGCTAATGCCTTGCTTTCAAAATCAATTTCCCCGAACCTACGGCAAAGATTTCTTTTTGCTTTGGTGAAAGCCTGTACGTCGCGGAAGATAAAACCGGAAATCAGCTTAACTGGCTTAACTTTAGAAATGATTCCCATATAAAGGCTTAAACTAAACGGCGAGAAATATCAAGAAATAAACTGATTAATATATTTAGAGATTACGTTGCGTTGGGTATCTTTAATAGAATTAAAGAATATTGCTATATTAAAACCCCCCTTACCTTCATCCTGGGTCCTTACGATTACACCTTCGCAATCTACGGTATAATCTTTACTCCCTCCCTTTTCTTTTACCGGAAGCGTCAATTTCACGGCAACTTTTGTAAAAGGAGGTATATACTTTTTAATCCAGCAATATGCCCCTACGCAGCTTATATTCTGTGTGGTAGTAGAAAAGGCATAGCCATTCGCAGAAACCTTAAATGGTAGCTCCTGGCTTATGCGCGGATGTACTCTTCTCTCGGAAAAGCTTTTTGTCATTTCTCCTCGCCTTTAGGCTTTTTGATAAAATTAGTCCAGCATTTCTTGGTACAATAAAACTTCCCGTTTCTGTAATAACGCCTGATTTTCTTTAAGGGTTTATTGCAGGATAAACAGTTTGTCTGCTTTTCCTCTTTGGGCGCGCCCTCAGTAACCGTTGCCTGTTCCTGTGCCATAGCTCTACTTTTTTCCTTTCTTAAAAATCAAACTGATTTCATATTTATAAAATCCCGCAGGTATTTCCTTTCCAACGGGTCAAACTCCACAAACTCTATACCCATTCTATTGCCTGATGAATGCGGTATCGGCTGGCACCAGCGGGCTATCCCTAAAGGATGCAAAACCCTGTTTAAGATATTAACCTCCATCATAACAGGAGTTGAAGGCGGGATAAATGAGTCTATATTCATAGCCAGCCCGGCCTCGCTTATGTTATCGGTAAGCGTGTTTCCGTAATCAGGCGTACCCCTTATCTGATAACGCACAGGCGTATTAAGATCGACCCTTTTAAAATTCCTTTTTTCTCCGTTAAGCAAAAAACACCTCAGAATTTTTAAGGGAGCCGTGGCTTGCATCCCACTTTTGAAAATATTACCATATATTTCTTCTTATGTCAAATATTAGTAATATTTACTTTTTATTTTTATCTGATATAATAACACGAGAAAGGCAAGGATTAATGTACTGTAAATTCTATGGTTTAAAAGAACGGCCATTCAACGTAACCTCGGATCCGGAATTCTTTTTCTTAAGCAACAAGCACAAAGAGGCACTTGCCCATCTGCACTACGGAGTTTCTCAACGTAAAGGTATCATCGTCTTAACCGGAGAGATCGGGACAGGTAAGACTACTCTCTGCAGATTCTTCCTGAATGACCTTGCAAAAAATGTAAAAACAGCTTTTATCATGAACCCGCGTTTTTCTGAAACCCAGCTATTAGAATCAATTATAGCTGACTTCGGAATAATGAATACGGGTAAAGGCAAGCTCGGTTTAGTGCGCGAACTAAACAATTTCCTGCTTAACGAATCGGCACTAGGAAATAATGTCGTACTTATAATTGACGAGGCGCAAAATTTAAAACCCAACATTCTCGAACAAGTCCGCCTTTTATCTAATATCGAAACCGAAAAAGATAAATTACTACAAGTCATTCTTGTCGGCCAGCCTGAGCTAAACGCCAGGCTTAATCTTTATGAATTAAGACAGCTAAGGCAGCGTATAATGGTCAGATATCATATTTTACCCCTTGAAGACAGGGAAGTCTACGGCTACATCGAACACCGGCTTAATATAGCCGGGCTTGCAGGCGGAATAGATTTTACTAAGGAGGCGGTTGAAATCATAACTACCTTCTCAGGAGGAACTCCCAGACTGATAAATATGCTTTGTGACCGCGCCCTTCTTGCGGGATTTGCAGCAGAAACAAGAAGAATTGACCATAATATCATAAACAAATGTATAGAAGAGTTAAACGGATATGTAACAGGAGGAAAACTTTGAGTATAATTTATGACGCTCTTAAAAAAATAGAAAAACCTGCGCAAATAAAAACAGTTGAGAAGAAAACGGATAATAAGAAGAAAATAATACTGGGCGTACTTATCTTGCTGATCTTTGTAGTAGGGATAAACTCATATTTAAATATAACCGGGAAAACCCAGTCCCAAAAAAATACCCAACCCGCTCCGCAGATAATTGAGACGATGCCGCAAGAAAAACTTCCCCCTCTTGCCTCTGAAGAAACCCCGGTTCCGGAAGCCGAACCCGTCTTAATATTAAACGGAGTATTCTTCGATAAAAATACTGCCTACTGCATTATAAATAACCGGGTTACTAAAGAACTTGATACTATTGAAGGCGCTCAAATCAAGAGCATTTCAATGGAAAAGGTAGTCTTGGAATTTAAAGGCAGGGAAATTACTTTAAATAATTCCTCAAAATAACGTTAGCATAAGAGCTCTTTAATAGCCCCTTTTATTACGCTCAAAGGAATATTACATACGATCTTCGTTTTTCCAAGACCACAGCAAAGCACAAATTTATTTCTGGAACCGGTAAACTTCTTATCTTTATAGTGGCATTTTAATATATCTTCCAAGCTTACGCCTTTTATCGCGCAAGGTAAGGCGCAATCTCTAATCAAGGCCTTCACCCTATTAAAAATATCACAGCCTATCAACCCCATTTCTTCGCTTATCTTTAAAGACACGAGCATCCCCAATGCAATTGATTCACCGTGATTATATTTATACTCGGAGGCAGACTCGATAGCATGGCCTATTGTATGTCCAAAATTAAGTTTTGTTCTTAACTGCCTCTCCTCCTTTTCATCAAGAGAAACTATGTTAGCCTTTATTCTCGCGCATTTTCCTACAATAAAATAAAGATCTTTTTCCCTTAAAGAAAGAATTTCTTTATAGTTTCTCTCAAGATAGGCAAAAAGTTTTTTATCCGCAATAAGGGCATATTTGACAACTTCAGCCAGTCCTGCGGAAAGCTGTTTTACCGTCAGAGTTTTAAGAAACTTAATATCACATAAAACAAGACGCGGCTGATAAAATGCACCCACTAAGTTTTTACCTTCCTTTAAATCAACTGCAGTCTTTCCTCCGATACTAGAATCAACCTGAGAGAGTAGAGTCGTAGGAACCTGGATATAAGGTATCCCACGCCTATAAATAGAGGCTACAAAGCCGCTTAAATCCCCGATAACTCCGCCTCCTAAAGCCACTATAAAAACGCGTTTCTTAAGGTCAAAACGCGATAAATCATGCATTATTGATTCGGCAAACTTAAAATCTTTTGCAGTCTCGCCCTCAGGTATAATTTCTAATCTAGAGTTTATGCCCGATTTCTTAAACACCCTTATTAGCTCCTTAGCGTAGTGGCGTTTTATAACCGGATTAGTAATAACAAAGGCATCCTCTCCGAGCCCTAAAGAAACAATTTTATCCCCAAGGTTTTTAAGTGCCCCGGAACCGACTAATATATTATACGAGCGCTTGCCTAACGATACCCTGATTTCTTTCAACTATCCACCTCAATAACAAGAACACTTAAAACAGGATAGCGTGTTCCCTTAATATCCATTTTCTTAGCCTTAATCTTAACCTGTTTGCCCTTAAGCGCATTTAATGTGCTCTTGCTTCCTTTGAGCAAAAATATCTCTCCCTTGGAAGTAACAAGTTTATGCGTGGCTTTGCGCCCTAAAACCATGCCATACGAATTAACCACGCCCGAAACAACAACTTCATCGGAAACAGCCTCCGGAGTTAAGGCTGTTTTAAAATTCTCCGCTTTTGCCTGGCTTAAAGGCAATTTGGTTATAAATTTCTTATGGACCCAGCCAAAGGTATTTCGTACTGGGGCTATAATATACCAGCCGTCTTTTTCACCTTTTACATCAACAATCTCGTTTTTGTTTGCGCTTCCCAGAATAACTCCGGATTTATCAGGAGAACTTCTTATGTTTATTCTATCTGCGGTAATTCTGGCGCTTAAGCAACTTTTAACCGCGCTCTCAGGATCTTCCTTGTATTTTATACACTCGGCGTAACCGGAACTTACGTATACCGAAACATACTCAGGAATGTAAATCTTATACCATTCAAAGAATTCAGAGAAGACCTCAACCTGCTGGCCCTTCTTTAGGCTGAATACACCCAAAGAAGTTGTGGTAGAATCACTCCTTACATTAATATCTTCGGTATTAACCTCTCCGAAAAAAGGGAATTTTTCCTGGGCCCTCAAAATTCCTGCAGATGCAAAGAGAATAAAGAAAGTAATTATGTATTTTCTGATCACTTTATTAATTGTTTAAGCCTTAGGGCTCTTTGCTGCCGGAGCTTCCTTGGCGGTAGCAGCAGGAGCAGCTGCCGCACCCTCTGTTGTAGTAGCTTCTTTCTGCGCTTTTTCTTTCTTAATCTTAATCCTTACGGTCTTAAGTTTAGGAAGCCCATAAACATTATCGCCTTCTTTCCAGCTGCCTTTTTCTATCATAGTCCTTATGCGTTCAGAACGTTTCATGACTGACCTTTGCTTCTTGTCCTTATCGGATATCGCCAATGATGGGTGTATAGACATTTAAATCCTCCTTATATAGCAGCCTTTATAATACCTCCCTAATTCTGATAATACCGGCTGCGCGCTTAGCTTATCAGAAAAATTACCGACACACACAACAAAATGCTTTCCCTTAGTAATAACAAAAGCCTTGAACCCTTTTCTTAGAAGAGTTTCTACCTCTTTCTGAGCATAATTTCTTGTATTAAACGTAGCCACCTGTATACAATATTCTCCTTTAACCGCGGTCGCTAAAGGCTCAATTCTTGGCGCCTTCTCAGGTTCTTTTTCGATGATGGGCATATTAATACTTTGCTTGGGTAGAGAAACTTGCTCCCTTACAGGTGCAGGTAAATTAAAAACAGGCTTATTTTCTCTCCTGCCCTTTTCTACTCCCAAAGAAAAAGAAACAATTCCGACTACCAAAAAACCCAGAATAAAAAGGATTACCTTTTCGTATTTCCATATCCTAGCTACGAAAGAATTCCTTTCTATGCGCCTGGCTAATAAACCCGGGTCATCCTGTGCGCCTAAAAACAAATCCGGTTGTTCCCTATCCATATTATCCCTTTATAAATTTATTTTGAGTAAACCTTCAGATTAAACTTCTTTATAACTTTAAGGAAGGCATCGACTACTTTAGGATCGAATTGAGTACCGCTCTTCTTTCTTATTTCTTTTATTGCGGAATTCAAATCTTTTCTTTCTCTGTACGGCCTGCCGTAAACCATGGCTTCAAAAGCATCTGCTACCGCCATAATACGCGCGCCCTGCGGTATCTGCCCTTTTTTAAGCCTTGAAGGGTAACCTGTGCCATCGTACTTCTCATGGTGATGCATAATAATCGGAATTACCGGCTTAAGAACCTGTAAAGGGCGCAAGATCTGCGCTCCCTTTACCGGATGCTTCTTTATAATGCTGTATTCCTGCGGAGTAAGCTTGGTTGTTTTAGTCAGGATTTCAGTAGGAATATCGACCTTACCCGTATCATGCAGAAGGCTTGCATATTTTAGGCTTTGTATCTGTTTTTCATCAAGACGCATCTCCTGACCGATAGCAGCAACCAAACGGCTAAAATACTGCGAATGTGTATACTCTTGGGGAACCCGCGTATCTAATAAAGTGACCAGAGATTTGATGCTTCCAAAAACTATTTTCTGCTGTTCTTCATAAAGCTGTAAATTTTTTATAGCGATAATCGACTGCTCTACAAGCGTCATAAGCATATCCTGATCAAATCTCTCAAAGGGAAGCTTGTCTTTAGAGCGCTTTATAGTTATAACGCCGATTAAATCGTCAGAGATAAGGGGTGCCGCTAGTAAATTTCCCCTCCTTATAACGGAACTTGTCCTTAAAATCCTCGATTCAATCCTGTCAGTAACTCTGGATTTTTTATCGGAAACAAATCTTTTTCTGTTACTGTAAAATGACTTTAAAACGGCATACTTTTTTGTACTATCAAGCATTATTATGTTACAGTAATCTGCGTTTAATATCTGGGAGACCAGCTTGGCGAGCCTGCCTATGAAATCTTTAAGGTCATAGGTAGAATTAACCAGCCTATATATGCTGTGAATAGTCGATATTAATGCCCTATACTTTTTCGTAGGGGGTAAATAATTTTTTGTACTCATCTAAAGCGTACCTATCCGTCATGGAAGCGATATAATCGCATACCGCTCTTTTGATGCCATCCTGCGCTATCCTCGACTGCACATGGGAGGGCAATTGTCTGGGATTTTCAACATAAACTTTAAATAGATCTTCAATAAATCGTTTTGCTTTTATACTCATGCGCATCACCCGGTAATGGTGATATAGTTTATCCATGAGAAACGACCTTAAAGGACTTCTTAATTTTAGCATATCGGGGCTAAAAGTAACTATCTTTTTATTAATTTTTCTGGCGTCAGTATATTTCTTGAGCTTAAAACAACGCACATTCTTCTCCGTCTCCTTAATTAAATCGGTAACCTGCAAATTTATAAGAGAACGGATCAGCAAGTATTTTCTTTTTTCGGGGTCAATATTCTTATACCTGGCGGGGATGCTTTTATTTATATCATTCCAAATATCTAAAGATACCAAATCGGATTCTTTTATCAATCCGGAGGTAATCCCGTCATCTAAATCATGATTATCGTATGCTATTTCATCCGCTATATCGACAACCTGGGTCTCAAGTAGCGCAGAGTCACTACTTGAAAATCCTTTGGCCTTCGCTACTTTGTCAAAAATCGTAGAGTGCTTTACTATCCCCTCCCTTACTTCCCAGGTAAGGTTAAGTCCCGGAAAATCCGGGTATTTTTGCTCCAGATAATCCACCACCCTCAAGCCTTGCAAATTATGATTAAAACCGCCACACTTAGCCATTAAGCCGTTAAGCGCTTCTTCTCCTGAATGGCCAAAAGCAGTATGCCCTAAATCATGCGCTAAGGCAATAGCCTCGGTTAAATCGGAATTAAGCCGCAACGCGTGTGCAATGGTTCTTGCTATTTGAGAGACCTCTATGGTGTGGGTCAACCTGGTGCGGTAATAATCACCTTCATGATTTACAAATACCTGGGTCTTGTATTCAAGCCTCCGGAAAGCGGCACTATGTATAATGCGGTCACGGTCGCGCTGATAATTTGACCGGTAACTATGTTCTGCTTCCGGAAAAACCCTTCCCTTACTCATAAAGCTTTTCATAGCATAAGGGGCCAGCATTAAGTCCTCTATTTTCTCTAGCCTTAACTTTTCCGCCATTTAGATTCTTTCTATCTTAAGTTGAATGTCCTCATCTAATTCAATAACCCCATAAGAATTAAAGTCAGAGAAGATTTTATCAACCGGGCTTCCGGGGTTAAAAAATAAGACCTTACCGATTTTTTCGTTAAATGCCGTATGCGAATGGCCGAAGATTATAAGATCCGGCTCGTCGTTCTTAAATATTTCGCTAACCGTAGCTATTAACTCGGAAGGCGAACCTCTGCCATGGGCTATCCCGATCTTAAATTTCCCGAGCTTAAAGATTAATTTGTCCGGAAGGCGCCTTTTTAGCTCCTCGCTATCCATATTTCCGTGAACCGCCTTAAACTCCTTGGAAATATTTTTAATCTCTTCAAAAACCCTTTCTTCTACAAAGTCTCCGGTATGGATAACTAAGTCCGCAGATTTAATATCTTTTACGAGTTTTTCAGGAAAGTTATCAATTCCGGAAAACAGATGCGTATCAGAAATAACTACTATTTTCATGCAATCACCCGCGGCCTTGAATAAAGATCCAATAAGTTATTAAGGCTACCGATATCCCAGGCCCAGACTTTTTCTTCAATAGCCCTAAGCCTTGTATTTACATCAATATCCTTAAGGGTAACAATGACTTTTCTCTGTGTTTTATGCCTGTATCTGCGGCACTCTCTTGAAAACTCTATCACGTCTTCTTCATTAAGCTGATCTGATTTAACCGCTACAATCCAAAGGCTGTCATGGGATCTTGCGATTAAGCCATTTTTTAAAACCCTGCTTTTAAATTCTAACGGCTTTATCTCACGTAAATGATTAAGCCTTATCTTCTTTTTATCTAATTGCAGCACTTCATCCTCAAAGAGCCTGAATAACTCGCTCATCCTCTCCATAAGGGTCTTTTGGGAACTAACCATAAACTCCTGAATCATATTTTGTATCTGATCGCGAAACTTTTCTTTCTGATTCTTGGCATCAAAGGTGAGTGAATGCAGCTTCTCCTGATAAACAAATTTAATCCAGAACCCAAAGATCCTATCGTTAATTTTAAGGAAATCCCCGCACCTGCTTAAGGTATCAATTTCCAGCAAATAGTTTACTCTTAATAAAACTTTACTCTTATTTTTCTTTAGCAAGTGCGCGATGTCCTTTAACTTATTTCTGCCGCTGGAGATAAGATATAAAATTTGTATATATTCACCCGCAACATTATCCTGACTGAATCTTTTTATATAATTGGAGAACCTCTGGTTTAAAACCCCGGAGGCATCAAAAAGGATTTCCTCTAAAGCCTGCGAAAGCTCAATCCCCTTATGCCTGCACAGAGAATCGGCAATAATATCAAGGTACATCGGGCAGCCACCGGTAAAATGCACGATAAAATCACGATAAGCTGCAGGCAGGCTAAACCCCTGCAACCTTTCGTTCAGATAGGCGCAGCTTTCATTGACATCGAAGGGCTCAATGGTAACCACCTCGAAATTTCCGAATAGAAGCGAAAGATTCTTTGACAAAATCTCCTTAGCCTTGAATTTCATCGAGCTTAATACAATATACATTGTATTCTTGTTGCTTATTAGCAATTTCGACCAATCGCGGTAGAAATTCTTAAAGCCGATTTTTTCAAGATTTTGAAACTCATCAAAAATGACCACCGAAGACTTCCCTGTTTCGCTGTAAATACTCTCGCATAAGCCCATTAGCTCGGAAAAGACTCCGATAGTTTTTCCCTTGCTAACGCCTTTTAGAATATCGCGAACTCTCTCTGTTGTCTTAGGAATATACTTTGAGGATTTAAGAACTAAATAATCTAAATCTTCTTTCAGGATAATGCCGCTATTGGATAGGAAATTATACAGCAATACCCCGATAAATCTTTTTGCAAATGAACTTAAGGATTCAGGCCTCGAATCCATAAAAATAAGGATAATCCTGTTGTCGTGAAAACTTTCCATGAATTTAAATATTAACGCGGTCTTACCAACCAGTTCATCTCCGATGACCGCGATATTCTGGCGGTAATTGTCCTTTAACCCGCTTACCCTTTTTTCAAGAATATTCAAATACTCTTTTCTTGCGAAAAATATCTTTTTCATGGCAAATAAAAAACAGGATTCTTAGGGACATGCCCTTTTCTTACCTGGAACTGAAGGTAGCCCTTTCCCGTGTCCCTGGATGGGCTTAATCTTGCAATTGGCGCACCCTGCCTTACAATATCTCCCGGTTTAACAAAAACCTCGCTTGTTTGAGAGTATACCGTAAAATAGCTATCTTTATGTTCTATTATAACCGTCTTTCCTAAACCCGCAAAGTTATTATTTACAAAAACAACCCTTCCTGAACGGGAAGCAACAACATCCGAAACAGAGAAAGGCCTTATGTTGATGCCGCGGTTTATCATATTATCATGCTTCTGGCCTAAACCGACTTCAATTCTCCCTTTTACCGGCCAGATAAAATCTTCTCCCTGCGGATAAGCAACCGTATAAGCTGGCGCCTTAGCTACTCCGGGTATAAAAACTTTCTGACCGACTTCTATTACAGAATTATCGGCAATATTATTGATTTTAGTAATTTGGTCCAGGTCAACTCCATAATACCTGGAAATCCGCCATAGAGTCTCGCCTTTTTCTACTTTATGATAGACCCCGGGCATATCCAAGGGTATCTGCGCTACTGGTTTAATATAAGCAGGTGCGCTTGCGCAACCCGATAAAAATAACATTAAAAAAATAAAAGCGGGCGAAGGGAATTGAACCCTCCTATCCAGCTTGGGAAGCTGGTGTTCTACCGATGAACTACGCCCGCAATTTCTCACGGCTAACTCTCCATAAGTTTTATGGAACAATAATTTCCGCACATAGTACAAACCTCGCTGTCCTTTGGTTTAGAAGATTCCCTGTATTTTAGCGCCTTCTCCGGGTCAATCGAAAGCTTTATCTGCTTTTTCCAGTCTCTCTTCTTGCGGGACAAAGAAATTTGCCTATCTACTCTTAAAGCTATACTTTTTCTTTTAACTATATCCGCTGCATGAGCGGCTATTTTAGAGGCAATCACGCCCTCACGCACATCAAGCTCATTCGGATGCTTTAAATGCTCGGCGGGTGTAACATAGCATAAGAAATCCGCTCCATAGCTTGCAGCTAAAGCCCCTCCGATGGCAGAAGTAATATGATCGTAGCCGCTTGCTATATCCGTAACTAAAGGTCCCAATACATAAAAAGGAGCTTTATGACAAAGTTTCTTTTCCAGTATTATGTTTTCTTTAATCTTGTTTATCGGCACATGGCCGGGGCCTTCTATTATTACGCTGACATTTTTTTTCCTGGCGCGTAAAGCCAGCTCACCCAGAATCTTCAATTCAGTAAATTGCGGCTTGTCATTAGCATCAACCACTGAGCCCGGTCGCATTGCGTCTCCTAAACTCAACACAACATCATACCTGTAAGCGATATCAAGTATTTCGTCAAAATACTTAAAAAACGGGTTCTCTCTCCCGGTCTCCTGCATCCATCTGGTAATAATTGCTCCGCCCCTGGATACAATCCCGAGTATCCTGCTGCTTTTCTGAAGCACTGCCAGGCTTTTTTTATTTACTCCGGAATGAATTGTAAAAAAGTCCACCCCTTCTTTAGCCTGCTCCTCTAACACCTTGAGCATGTCAAAATAATCAAAAGCTAAGGGGCTCTTACTGGCCAGGTTTGAATTTACTGCTATTTCATATATCGGAACAGTGCCAACCGGGATACTTGACTCCCTAAGGACAGCCTCCCGTGTCTTTTTAATCTGCAAACCGACACTTAAATCCATAACCGCATCAGCTCCATGCTTTATAGCGGTCTTTAATTTATTAATTTCTTCACAAATGCTGGATTTATCAGTAGACGTACCGATATTAGCATTGACTTTGGTGGCTAAACCCTTGCCCACTGCACAGGGATTCTTGAAATTGTGCAACCGGTTCTTAAGTATAACTGCACTGCCTACTTTTATATTATGCAACAGAGCTTTCGGGCTGATTCCTTCCTTTAAGGCTATGCGTTTCATTAAAGGAGTTAATTTATTATTTTTGGCGTATTCGAGCTGTGTCATTTTAGTTTAGTAGACGGGAAATCTTTTTCAATCTGGTAAACTTTATATCGTAAGGCCTTAAATCTGACAGAAGCGCTTAAATTAATAAGCTTACTGAACTCCTCGAGTACCCGCAGGGATTCTTTTACCCTTTGGACATTAGCGAAAAAGATATCCCCGATATTGCTTCTTTTTAACTCATCGGCTTTAATACCTTTACCGACATCCCTTAAGGCTTCCCTTCCCAAGAGGAGAGCTTTTCTTTCCACCAGGATTTTTGATGTTTCCGTTAATTGATGCCTTACCTGCTTTAATTCTAAGGTTAATTTCCGGCTAGAAATAACAAACCTTGCTATTTCTTCGCAAACACGTAAACCTTCTTTGGTACGGTTTATGTTGGCGTCAATAATACGGTTTATATCTTTATACGGTTTTAATAATTTTCTCAATTATATTGGTAGTTGAAAGCCCTTTTACTAGCCTGACAGTTAAGACCCTACCCGCGTGGCTCTTCACAAAGCTTGCGCCGACGATATCCTTTTCTCTCCAGTCTGCGCCCTTTACCAGAATATCGGGCTTAATCTTCTTTATTAAATTAAGAGGCGTATCTTCATTAAATACCACCACATAATCTACGCTTTCTAATGCGGCAACCATACTCATCCTATATTTCTGGCCCAATATAGGCCGCTTATCGCCCTTTATCTTCTTAACCGAAGAATCGCTGTTAACGGCAACAATAAGGACATCCCCCTTTTGCCTTGCTTCTTCCAGATATTTAGCGTGGCCAAGATGCATCAGGTCAAAACAGCCGTTCGTAAAAACTATTTTCTTATTTCTTCTCCTTAGGGTAGGGATAATCTTTAGGATTGCATTTAAAGACTTTACTTTGGTTCTTAAAAAACGATAGATTCTTCTATTAGTTCGCATATGATATGCCCGATAAGTATGTGGCTCTCCTGTATGCGCGCAGTAACCGAGGAAGGGACAATTAATGCAAGATCCGCGAGCTTTGCAGCCTCTCCGCCGTCGCATCCGGTTAAGGCTATGGTAAAAAGCCCCATTTTCTTTGCCTGTTTTAGGCCTAAAGAAACATTTTTCGCTCTTCCGCTGGTAGAGATAGCCAAAACAATATCATTCTTATTAGCTAATGCTTCTATCTGACGCGCAAAAACAACATCATAACCGAAATCATTAGCCAGAGCAGTTATGATAGAAGTATTTACGGTTAAGGAAATAGCGGGTATTCCGGGCCTTTCCTTTTTAAACCTCCCTACCAGCTCGGCTGCGATGTGCTGCGCATCTCCCGCAGAGCCGCCGTTACCAAAAACAATAAGCTTGCCTCCCTTTCTTAAAGAAGATGTTATTTTCTTGGAAACCTCGAGAATAACACCCACGGAGTTCTTGAGTAGTCCCTCTTTTACTCTGATGCTATCAAGTATGGCTTCTTCAATTATTGTACGCATATTTATATACGTTAGCCCGAGAATACCCTGGCAACCTCATAGAGCTCCATATCAACTGTTTTCAATTCCTTTACCGCGTCTTTTAACGGAACATCGACAATCTTTATACCCTGTAGCGCAACCATCCTGCCGAATTTCTTATTTTTCACAAGCTCTATTGCCTTAACACCCAGCCTTGTACCAAGAACCCTGTCAAAAGCAGTAGGAGTGCCTCCTCTTTGTATATGCCCTAAAACTGTAACCCGTGTTTCATGCCCGGTCCTCTTTTCTATCTCTGCCGCAAGAGCTTCTCCTATTCCTCCTAGACGCACATGCCCAAAAGCATCCAGCTCTTGCTCCTGTAAAATCATGCCTTTATCCTTAAACTGGGCTCCTTCGGCAACAACAACTATACTAAAAAGCTTGCCGCGCTTACGCCTCTTTTCGACTACGGAGCAAACTTCATCTAAATCAATGGGAACTTCGGGTATAAGCGTAACATCCGCTCCGCCTGCGATGCCGGCCTCAACCGCAATCCAGCCCGCATGCCTACCCATAACCTCGACCACTAAAACGCGATGGTGGCTTTCAGCTGTAGTATGCAAACGGTCAATACACTCGGTTGCGATATTTAAGGCGGTATCAAACCCAAAAGTATAATCCGTAGCAGAAAGGTCATTGTCTATTGTTTTAGGCACACCCACAATATTCGAAATCCCGTCGTTAACCAATTTTGAAGCCACTCCAAGAGTATCCTCTCCTCCCACAGCCACTAAGGCATGCAACCCAATTTTCTTAAAGTTTTCTTTTACTTTCTCAAGCGCGCCCTCTTTTTTGTAGGGATTAGTCCTGGAGGTTCCTAAAATTGTTCCTCCCCTATGGAGAATACCTGAAATCGAATCTATATTAAGAGGCATAGTAGAGTTTTCTATCAGACCTTTCCAGCCGTCTTTTATGCCAATTATCTCGTAACCCTCTATAAGGCCTTTTCTCACAACCGCCCTTATAACCGGGTTTAACCCCGGACAATCTCCTCCGCCTGTCAGTATCCCGATCTTCTCCATCTTATCATTCTCCTTATTCTTATTAAACTTTTCCATACCCGCTAAACGGGGTTACGGTTTCGCTTTTCTCTATTTCTCTTCTTCTTTTTTCTTTCTCATCAATTGCGGCAATCTTGGCAACATGAACCTTGACAATAATCTGCTCTTCAATCCCTAGGACTTCCTGGATCTTAGTCCTTGTAATATCCTGCAGCCTGGTCGTTAAATCCGGAATATTCGATTCCTGTTTTAAGATAACCCTTAAATCGGCTATAATCCCCTTCTTAGTTGCAATAACATCGGGCTTTAACTCCTTGATCTCCGGCATAACCGCTGAAAGCCTGCGGATTAAATCTTCCACTGCAGAGAGGGCGATCGTAACTTCTCCCGAAGAGGTAGTAAACGCTATTGTCTTCTCGCGCTGAAAACGCCCCAAGGTAAGCTGGGCAAAAGAAAAACTTATTAGTATCAAAAGCAGCCCGGAAATCCCTATTACAAAGCGCGTGTTAAGGCTCCCCTGCGCGTAAACCATCGCATTATTCAAATCCTGGGGCTGGAGTATATTCAAGGCAAAGATTATCAAAGAGAAACCGGCAAGAATAACTATTGCCGCATAGAAAAAAGTCCCCAATATAGTCAGTATCCTCATATTAACTCCTTTCTCCCTCTTTGAACATATCCTGTATAAAATGAGTAGAGATATCCCCTTTTAGAAAAGCCGGATTTTCCATAAGTTTAAGATGAAAAGACGCGGTTGTTTTTATCGGAGATACATAAAATTCACTTAAAGCACGATGCATAGTTTTAATTGCCTCTTGTCGGTTTTTGCCCCAAACTATAAGTTTTGCTATCAGTGAATCATAAAAAGGCGGTATTTCGTAACCGGCGTAAATATGCGTATCTAAACGGACATTCGGGCCTCCAGGGAGCACTAAAGTCTCAATCTTTCCGGGAGAAGGCATAAAATTATTATCGGGGTCTTCGGCGTTTATTCTGCATTCAATAGCTGCGCCTTTTAACTGTATCTGGTCCTGCTGTATCTTAAGCTTCTCACCGGCAGCAACCTTAATCTGCTCTTTGATTAGATCAATACCCGTAACCATTTCAGTTACCGGATGCTCCACCTGAATGCGGGTATTCATCTCCATAAAATAGAAATTATTGGTTT
>CAZSQC010000018.1:0-12396 GCA_964608955.1 uncultured Planctomycetales bacterium
TGGATATGGGGAGGGGGATGGTTGCAGGCAAAGGGGATGTTTGATTTTGCCGGTTCTACAGTTGTGCATTCAGTAGGGGGATGGGCAGCTTTGGCAGGGGTGCTTGTTTTAGGGCCGCGTTTTGGAAAATATACTAACGGGAAGGTTAATCCTATCCCCGGGCATAATCTTTCCATGGCGACTTTAGGTACTTTTGTTTTGTGGTTTGGTTGGTTCGGGTTCAATCCCGGCTCGACTATGTCTGCCGACCCTGTTGCCATAAGCCACGTAGCCATTACTACAAACATGGCTGCGGCAATGGCTATAGTTAGTGCAACTTTGCTTTCCTGGATATTATTAGGTAAGCCTGATTTAGGGATGACTTTAAACGGTTGCCTGGCAGGGCTAGTTGCGATAACCGCGCCGTGCGCTTTTGTAAGTGTTTCTAGTTCATTGATAATTGGCCTGGTAGCCGGAGTGCTCGTTGTGCTGGCTGTGGTATTCTTTGATAAGATAAAGATTGACGACCCTGTGGGTGCCTTATCGGTTCATCTTGTAAACGGTGTTTTTGGGACGATTTGCGTCGGGCTTTTTGCGCAGGATAAGATTGCAGGCACTTCTACCGGTAATGGTTTATTTTACGGAGGCGGATTTAAACTTTTGATTTCCCAATTATCCGGAGCTTTGTGGGTAGGGGTATTTGTTTTCCTTATTTCTTTTATTTTCTGGATTTTACTTAAACACACTATGGGCATCAGGGTAACCCTGAAAGAGGAAGTTGAGGGTTTGGATATCGGAGAACACGGGAACAGCGCTTATCCGGAATTTTCCGGCAGGAAACCTGTTTATGCGATACTTGAATTGGATAAAGAATAAATATTAGGAGGTAAGAATGAAAAAAATAGAAGCGATTATCAGGCCGGAGAGCGTTGATGCAGTAAGAAATGCGCTTAGCCTAGCCGGAGTAACCGGTCTTACGATAACTGAAGTAGAGGGCCATGGAAAACAAAAGGGTATTGTACAGCAGTGGAGAGGGGAGAAATATAAGGTAGAACTCTTACCTAAGGCTAAAATAGAGATTGTCATTAAGGATAGCGAAATTGAGCGGATATGTAGAGTTATTATTGAGAGTGCCCGGACCGGAGAAATCGGTGACGGTAAGATATTTATTTACCCGGTTGAAGAGGCTATCAGGATAAGGACGGGCGAAAAGGGAAATACGGTGCTTTAGGAAGCGTTAAATGGCGCTTTATTTTTTATAGGCTTATGGTAGAATAACTAAAAAGGGAGGAAGTTATGAGTATAAGGCAAAAGGTCTTATTTAAAATCAAGAGCGTTGAGTTGGATAAAATAGATTCCCCTAAAAAAGTTTCTTCATATTTCGGAGAGAACACTTTTAGTTTAGATACGATGCGTCGGTATATCAGTAAGGGTACTTTTGAGGCTTTTAAGAAATGGATGTCGGAAGGCCAGATCATATCTTTGTCGCAGGCAAATGAGATAGCCGAGGCGATGAAGAAATGGGCAATTTCTAAAGGCGCCACATACTATACCCACTGGTTCCAGCCGATGACCGGCCTGACTGCGGAAAAGCACGATAGTTTTATTTCCATTGATAGCCCCGGGAAAGTTATTGAGAAGTTCTCCGGAAATAAATTAATTCAAGGAGAGCCTGACGCCTCTAGTTTTCCTTCGGGAGGAATACGCGCTACCTTCGAAGCAAGAGGGTATACTGCCTGGGACCCTTCAAGTCCGGCTTTTATTATCGAAAGTACCCTTGGTAAGACCCTTTGCATACCTACCATTTTTATATCTTATCATGGCGAAGCGCTGGATAAGAAACTACCTCTTTTGCGTTCTGATGAGGCATTGAATAAGTCCGCAGTCGGGCTGTTAAGGCTCTTTGGTCATAGGGATGTGAAAAAGGTTTTTTCAACCTGCGGTCCGGAACAGGAATATTTTCTTATCGACAAGAATTATTATAATTTGAGGCAGGACTTAGTCATGGCAGGCCGCACGTTAATAGGCGCGCCTTCTCCCAAAGGGCAACAGCTTGAGGACCAGTATTTTGGGACTATTAAAGAGCGGGTTGTAAACTTTATGTTTGAGGTGGCAGAGGAAGCGTATAAACTCGGCATCCCGATTATGACTCGGCATAACGAGGTAGCGCCTCATCAGTATGAATTCGCCCCCATCTTTGAAGAGTCTAACATCGCAGCTGACCATAACCAGCTTTTAATGGAGCTAATGAAGAAGATCGCCTTAAGGCATGATATGGTTTGTCTTTTGCACGAAAAGCCTTTTGCAGGCGTTAACGGAAGCGGTAAGCACCTTAATTGGTCATTAGCCGATGATAAAGGTAATAATCTTCTTAACCCCGGGGAAACGCCGGAAAGCAATCTGCAGTTTTTAGCTGTTCTTGTGGCGGTGCTTCGCGCAGTTTACCTGCATGCGGACCTTTTGCGTGCTTCCGTGGCAATGGCCGGTAATGAGCATCGTTTAGGCGCAAATGAAGCGCCTCCTGCAATTATCAGCGTATTTTTGGGAGAGCAGCTTACCGAAGTTTTAGATATGCTCGAAAAAGGGGTTAAGGCAAAGATATCAAAAAGAGATATTATAGATTTAGGGATCGGCAGGTTACCTAAATTCAACAAAGACACAACCGATAGGAATCGTACTTCTCCTTTTGCTTTTACCGGAGCAAAGTTTGAATTCAGGGCAGTGGGCTCCTCGCAGAATATATCAACTCCTATTGCAATGATCAATACGATAATCGCAGAAAGCCTCGATTTCGTAGCCAGCGAGATTAAGAAGGTCACTT
The DNA here is from genome assembly GCA_964608955.1 of uncultured Planctomycetales bacterium. Taxonomy (GTDB): domain Bacteria; phylum Omnitrophota; class Gorgyraeia; order Gygaellales; family Profunditerraquicolaceae; genus Sherwoodlollariibacterium. The sequence continues at coordinate 2,801 of CAZSQC010000018.1, forward strand.
CAACAGGGAAAGATTTTAATTCGGCGGTACTGAAAGTGGTTAGTGCGGTGATTAAAGAAACAAAATCGATACGCTTTGAAGGAAATAATTATGCAGTAGAGTGGGTAAGAGAAGCTAAAAAAAGAGGACTACCTAATGTTGCCTCAACCTATGAATCTCTTAAGGCTTTGGCTAAAGAGAAGAATATAAAGCTTTTCGAAAAGTATAAGGTTTTTTCGAAAGAAGAGCTTCTTGCGCGGTATCATATCTGGATACATATGTATAACCTTACCCTTGAAATTGAAGCTAACACATTAAACGAAATGGTAAATGCTTCGGTTGTCCCGGCAGGTTATAAATATGAAAAGCTTTTAGCGAGGACCCTTGATGAGATCGTAGGGCTGAAGAAATCAGCCGGATTAAAGTTGGATTCCGAAGCCTTAAAAGACAAAAAAGAACATTTAAGCGATGTGGTAAGTAAAATTTATTATGTGAGAAAGAATACTTCCCGTATGATGGGTCTATTAGAGAAAGCAAAAAGCTTGGACAGCGAGAAGAAGGCAGAGGTTTACTTTAAGGATTTAAAGCCTTTAATGGAGCATATAAGAAGGCACGTGGATCAGCTGGAGTGCGTGGTTTCTGATGACTCCTGGGATTTGCCAAAATACAGGGAAATGCTTTTTATAAAATAAAGTTACCAATTAAGCTTTAGTTTTACTTGTATATTTGAAGAGGATTTTAAGCACATCGCAGTGACTTTAAAATCCTGATAGGAAACAACAAAGACGTTTAATGCAAACTTTAATCTAAGTTGCGTTAAGCGTCTTTTTTTAAACAGGCGTGATTAAAGATTAGGCAGGTATGATTACTATAATGATTACTGATGATGAAATACAGGTAAAAGAAGCTATAGTTAAGGCTCTAGAGAGCGAAGGATATCTGATTTCCGAAGATATCCAGCAGGGAAACTGCCTTAGGGTAGTCAAAAAAGACTGTATAAGAGACCTGGCTTTTATAAAGGGCAAAGTTATTGAGTTAAAGGGCTTAAAGCCGGAAGATTTAGATAAAGGTCTTTATAAATCTGTATTATCTGAGATCGAAGGTCCGTTGTTAGAATATATCCTTAATAACACTAAAGGCAATCAGCTTAAGGCTGCAAAGGTTTTAGGGTTAAATAGAAATACTTTGCGTTCAAAAATAAAAAAATTGGGGATAAATCCGGAGAAATGGAAAGACATATAAATAAAAATAAATTTAGACCAGTTGCGCAGGGTCTTTATGATCCCAGTTTTGAGCATGATTCCTGCGGAGTAGGTTTTGCCTGCAATATCAAAGGAGAGAAGAGCAATCTCATTGTCAGACAGGGTCTGGAGATTTTAAGGCGACTAAGCCATCGCGGAGCGGTTGGCGCTGATCCTAAAACCGGTGACGGTGCGGGTATCCTTCTGCAGATTCCGCATCAATTCTTTTTAAAGGAAGCCAAACGCCATTCGATCAATATTAAAGGCCCGGGGTGCTATGCGGTAGGTTTGGTTTTGTTGCCTCAGGATGAAAATGAGCGCCTTGCCTGTAAAGAAGCCATTGCCAATGCGGTAAAAGAATATAAGCAAAAGATCCTAGGTTGGCGTAGGGTGCCTGTTGATAATTCATTGATCGGCACTCTCGCTAAAGTTACCCAGCCGGTATTCGAGCAGGTTTTCATAGAAAAGAATATGCAAATTAAAGATGACTTAGAATTTGAAAGGCGCCTTTATATCATCAGGAAGAGCGCAGAAGGGGCTATTCGTAATTCCAAATTAAAAGAAAAAAATGCTTTCTATATTACCAATATTTCATGTCGAACCCTAACTTATAAGGGCCTGCTTATGCCGGACCAATTAGAGGACTTCTTTCCTGATTTAAAGGATAGTTCCATGTTAAGCGCTTTTGCGTTGGTGCATTCGCGTTATTCCACTAATACTTTCCCAACTTGGGATTTAGCGCAGCCCTTCAGGTTCCTTGCACATAACGGAGAAATTAATACCCTGCGGGGCAATATAAACGGTGTCAGGTCCAGAGAGAGGCTTTTGGCAAATGAGGTATTTGGGGCGAGTATGGATAAATTAAAACCAGTAATTGTCGAAGGCGGAAGCGACTCCGCAGCATTAGATAACTTCTTTGAGCTTTTGGTTCTATCCGGAAGACCCATAGAACACGCTATGATGATGCTTATACCCGCTGCTTGGGAACACGATAAATTTAGGCCGCAAAAACACCTGGATTTTTATAAGTATCATGCCTGTTTTATGGAGCCCTGGGATGGCCCGGCAGCTATAGCATTTACAGATGGTAGAAAGATCGGTGCGGTGCTTGATAGAAACGGACTTCGTCCGGCAAGGTATGTTGTTACAAAAGACGGTTCTGTAATCATGGCTTCAGAAGTCGGTGTTCTGGATATAAGGCCAGATAATATAAAATCCTGCGGGAGGCTTGAGCCGGGTAAGATATTTCTGATTGATACCGAGGCAGGATGCATCATAGATGACCTTAAGATTAAAGATAACATTGCTTCTTTAAAGCCTTACGGAGAATGGGTGTCTAAGAATTTGATTGATTTCGATAAGATTGCCGGTACTTCTTTAAGCAGAAAAGAATCCGGAGATATAGTTTTACGTCTTAAAGCCTTCGGTTATTCACGAGAAGACTTAAAGTTGATTTTGAAACCTATGGCCTTAGAAGGAAAAGAACCGGTTGGTTCAATGGGTTTGGACATTCCGCATGCTTTTCTTTCAAATAAGCCGCAGCTGCTTTTTACGTATTTTAAACAGCTTTTTGCGCAGGTTACTAATCCGGCAATAGACTCGATAAGGGAAAAGGTTGTTATGAGCCTGGAGAGTTTTATCGGTCCGGAGAAAAATATACTCGAGGAAAGCCCCGGGCATTGCAGCAAAATAAGGATCAAAGACCCTATATTTACGGATAAAGATTTAGCTAAAATCCGAGATATAAAAATTAGAGGTATGAAAGCCAAGACTATTTATACTGTTTTTGACGCAGGTTCTCAGGATGAAGGATTTATTAAAGCCCTGGAGAGAATTTGTTTTGAAGCGGAATATGCTATAGAGCAGGGTTATTCTTTTATAATCTTAAGCGATAGAGGCGCAGATAAGGATAATATAGCGTTACCTTCTCTGCTAGCAATAAGCGCCGTTCATCAATATCTGGTAAAAAAGAATATCCGTTCTCAGGCGGCGTTGATTTTAGAGAGCGCAGAACCAAGGGAAGTGCATCACTTTGCGGTCCTTTTTGGCTATGGAGCTGATGCCGTTAATCCCTACCTCGCTTATGAGACAATTGATTATCTTATTAAAGAGTCTCAACTTAAGATAGAGCCGCAGGAAGCTTTAAGAAATTATCATAAGGCTCTGACTGACGGGATATTAAAAATACTTTCTAAGATGGGTATTTCAACGTTTAGGAGTTACCGCGGAGCGCAGATATTTGAAGCTTTAGGTCTGGATAAGGATTTTATTGATAAGTATTTTACTGGTACAGTCTCGCGGATCGCAGGAGTAGGGCTTTCGGGTATAGCCGATGAAACCATTGCAAGACATAGGCAAGCTTACCCTAACACGGGATTGGGTAGCTTATCTTTACCTAGCGCTGGAGTGTACCAGTGGAAGAAGGATGGCGAAGTTCATTTGTGGAACCCGCAGTCCATTGCCCTTTTGCAGGATTCTACGCGCAATAATGATTATGATGTTTTTAAAGATTTTTCCAAATTAATTAACGATCAAACCCAGAATCCGGTGACGCTAAGAAGCCTGATTAAGTTTAATAAAACTTCGCCGGTTCCAATCCAGGAGGTTGAATCGATTGAATCCATTATGCAAAGGTTTGTCACCGGGGCTATGAGTTTTGGATCCATAAGCCAGCCTGCGCATGAAAGCATAGCGGTTGCTTTAAACAGAATAAAAGGGAAATCAAATACCGGAGAAGGAGGAGAGGATCCTAACAGGTTTATCCCTTTGCCCAACGGAGATTCACGCAGGAGCGCTATTAAACAGGTTGCTTCCGGGAGGTTTGGGGTCACTATTAATTATCTTGTTAATTCAGATGAAATCCAGATTAAAATCGCACAGGGCGCAAAACCCGGAGAAGGAGGCCAATTGCCGGGACATAAAGTAAGCGAAGCTATTGCGCGTACACGCTACACTACTCCGGGGGTTACTCTTATCTCGCCTCCTCCGCATCATGATATATATTCTATAGAAGACCTCGCACAGCTTATTTTTGATTTGAAAAATGCTAACCCCAATGCGCGCATAAGCGTAAAGCTTGTTTCAGAAGCGGGGGTAGGAACTGTTGCCGCTGGAGTAGCAAAAGGGCATGCGGATATGATTCTTATTTCTGGAGGCGACGGCGGGACAGGGGCTTCTCCGCGCAGCTCCATAAGATATGCGGGACTCCCTTGGGAGCTCGGGCTTTCTGAAGCACATCAGACACTTTTATTAAATAACCTGCGTTCTAGAGTGCGTCTGCAAACTGACGGACAGATGCGCACGGGCAGGGATGTTGCTATTGCTGCAATGCTCGGAGCGCAGGAATTCGGATTTTGTTCAGCAGTTCTGGTGGTTATCGGTTGTGTTATGCTAAGACACTGTCATCTGAACAACTGTTCAGTGGGCGTTGCCACCCAGGACGATATACTGCAGAAGAAATTTAGGGGTCGGCCGGAATACATCGTTAATTATTTCAGATTTGTTGCGCAGGAGCTTAGAGAAATCATGGCTGAATTGGGATTTAGGCAGATAGAGGATATGATTGGCAGGACCGATCTGCTAGAACTTAATAGAGAAATTTTGCCTCACAAGGCAAGAAACTTGGATTACTCCAGGATTTTTTACAAGCCCCAGCCCTTTGAAGCCTTGCCGCAGTCTTTAATTAGCAATACTAAATCTATTTTAGACGGGGTCCTTGATCAGAAGCTTATTGCCGCGTGTAAAGATCTTTTTAAATCAGGCACTCCAATAAAGATTCATATGGATATCAAAAACACTGATAGAGCTGTAGGAGCTATGTTAAGCGGAGAGGTCTGCCGTAAGTGCGGAGACAATGTTTTACTTGAAGATACGATAGCTTGTAAGTTTAATGGGATAGCCGGGCAGAGTTTCGGTGCTTTTCTTGCCAAAGGCATTACATTTGAATTAGAGGGGATGAGCAATGATTATGTAGGCAAAGGAATTTCGGGAGGTAAGATTATAATCTATCCGGATAGAAATACGGATTATGAATCGCATAATAATATAATTATCGGTAATACATGTTTTTACGGAGCTATTGCAGGTGAGGCTTATATTAGCGGAGTCGCGGGGGAAAGGTTTTGTATAAGAAATTCGGGACTTTACGCTGTAGTTGAAGGCGTAGGCGACCATGCCTGCGAATATATGACAGGAGGAAGGGTTTTGGTTATCGGGAAAACCGGAAGAAATTTCGGAGCAGGGATGTCAGGAGGGATAGCTTATGTTTACGATGAAGACGGGATGTTTAAGGAAAAGTGTAACCTTGACATGCTTGTGCTTGAATCAATAAAAGAAGATGACAAAGATGTTATTTATCATCTTTTGAGAAATCATTTAAGGTATACCTCAAGTAAGAGAGCGAAGGATCTGATAGCAAACATGGAGAATTGCGTTAAGAAATTTATCAGAGTTATTCCCATAGAGTATAAAAGGATTTTAGAAGGGGTAAAGATCGAGAAAAAGCTTGATATCGCGGAGGCCTTAGATGGGTGATGAAAGAGGTTTCTTGAAAACCGGAAGAAGCAGTGTTTCTTATCGGCCTGTTTGTGAGCGCGTTAAGGATTTTATGGAAGTAGCTCCCTTACCCGAGCAAAGGGCTTCGCAGAGGCAAGCGAGCCGTTGTATGGATTGCTCGACTCCGTTCTGCCATTGGGCCTGTCCTTTAGGAAACTATATTCCAGAATGGAATGATTATATATATCGCGGTAACTGGAAGGCGGCGTTCGAGCTATTAGAGGAGACTAATAACCTTCCTGAGATTACCGGAAGGGTGTGTCCTGCATTATGCGAGTATTCCTGTGTCCTAGGGTTAAATGATGATCCGGTAACCATTCGCGAGAATGAACTTGGTTTAGCAGAGTTCGGGCTGAGAAAGGGATTTAGTAGCTTAAAATTAAATCCTAAAAAAACAGGTAAGGAAGTAGGTATTGTCGGTTCAGGCCCTGCAGGACTTTCCTTAGCCGCGCAGCTTTCTAAGGCCGGGCATAATGTAGTTGTATTTGAGCGCGACAGCTTAGCCGGAGGTATACTGCGCTACGGAATTCCAGATTTTAAATTAGATAAGAGTATTATTGATAGAAGGATAAATATCCTTAAGGCCCAGGGTGTAGTATTTAAAACCGGCATAGAGGTGGGGTCTGATTTAGAGCCAAAAGAGCTGATAAATAACTTTGATGCACTCGCTTTAGCCGGGGGTTCACGGGTGCCCCGTGACCTTAAGGTTGAAGGTAGGGATTTAAAAGGTATTTATTTTGCCATGGATTATTTAACGCAGTCCAATAAGCGTGTTGCGGGATTAAAAATATCAGAGAATGAACTTATAGACGCAAAAGGTAAGAAGGTTGTAGTTATCGGCGGAGGCGATACCGGCTCTGATTGCGTGGGAACGGCACACAGGCAGGGAGCTTCCTGTGTTGTACAGATTGAAGTTATGCCAAAGCCTTCTGAGATAAGGGATGAGAAATGTCCATGGCCAAGATTCCCGATGCTTTTAAAAAATTCATCCAGTCATCAAGAGGGGGGAGAAAGACATTGGGCAGTAGTCACTAAGAAATTTTCCGGCAAGGGCGGTAGGGTCAATAAACTTAGTTGCGCAAGAGTTGAATTTTCTTTTGATACTCTCAGGGGCTGCCCCAGGATGAGCGAAATAGAGGGGAGTGATTTTGGAATAGAGGCAGACTTAGTGATTATTGCTATAGGATTTTTATGCCCTCAAAGAAAAGGATTATTAGAAGAGCTTAATATCGGGCTCGATGAGAAGGGTAATGTTAAGACCGATAATAGTTATATGACTTCGGTGAGAAAGGTTTTTTCAGCCGGAGATATGAGGCGCGGGCAATCTTTGGTGGTATGGGCGATTGCGGAGGGGAGGCGCTGCGCGCATTTTATAGATAAGTATTTAATGGGAGAAAGCAGTTTGCCTTTAATTTAAAAGGAGTTTATATGATAAGTACGGGGATTACGGGTTTGGATTCGGTTATTACTGGTTTAAGGCTGGGAGATAATGTAGTCTGGCAGATCGATGATATCAAAGACTACGCCGATTTAGTCAGGCCTTTTGTAGAGAGGGCTTTAAAAGAGAAAAGGAAAGTAATCTATATCAGGTTTGCTTCCCATAAAGAACTGATACCTTCCCTTAAAACCGTAAAAAGATATGAGCTTAATGCTCAGGCCGGTTTTGAGAATTTTACCGCCAAGGTCTCCAATATTATTACTCAGGAAGGAGAAGGGGCCTATTATGTTTTTGACTGCCTTTCCGAGCTTCTTTCTGCCTGGGCAACAGATCTCATGATAGGCGATTTCTTTATGGTTACCTGCCCCTATCTTTTTGAGCTTAAGACGGTAACATACTTTTCTATTTTGCGCAACCATCATTCTTTTAAGTCCATTGCCCGTATCAGAGAAACAACCCAGCTTCTGCTCGATGTTTATCATTGCGATGGCAGCTGCTATATTCATCCTTTGAAGGTCTGGAACCGTTATTCTCCTACAATGTTTTTACCGCACCAGAGAAAAGAAGATAAATGCATACCTATTACCGATAGCGTTAATTTAGCCAAGCTGCTTAACTACATCAGCGAAAAAAGCGCGCAGTCCGCGAAAAGAAACCTTGATTATTGGGATCGCTTATTTATTCAGGCAGAAGAATTTCTTGCAAAAAAAGGGCAGAAAGGCAGCGAGCAAGAATTCATTAAGAAACTCTGCAGTATTATGATTTCAAAAAACAAGAAGATCTTATCTCTCGCGACTAAAACTTTTTCCTTAAAAGAGTTGATAGAGATAAAATCAAGGATGATAGGGACGGGTTTTATCGGAGGTAAGACCGTCGGCATGCTATTGGCCAGAAACATGTTGTCTAAGGGCATTTCCCAATGGCAAAAACATGCTGAACCCCATGATTCTTTTTATATCGGTTCCGATATTTTTTATTCTTACATAGTTCATAACCGCTGGTGGAAACTTTATGTGCAGCATAAGACAGAAGAAGGGTATTTTAATGTTGCCCAGGCCTTAAAGGAAAATATGCTTTACGGTGTTTTCCCCGAAGAAATCATGGAATATTTTCAGCAGATCATCGAGTATTTCGGTTCTTCGCCTATTATCGTGCGTTCAAGTTCTCTTTTGGAAGACGATTTCGGAAATGCCTTCGCAGGAAAATATGAGAGCATATTTCTGCCGAATCAGGGAACGCCTGAGCAAAGGTATATGCAGTTTGCGGAGGCGATAAAGAAGATATATGCGAGCACCATGAGCCAGGACGCTCTAGTTTACAGAAAACAGAGAAACCTTGACAAACTGGATGAGCAGATGGCGCTTTTAGTGCAGCGTGTTTCCGGTGCGTATCATGGGAACTATTTTTTCCCTGATTTAGGAGGGGTAGGGATCTCGTACAATACCTACGTCTGGAATAAGGATATTGATCCGAAATCAGGAATGTTACGTATTGTTTTTGGTTTAGGAACAAGGGCAGTTAACAGGGTTGAAGGTGATTACCCAAGGGTATTGGCGCTTAGTGACCCTTTAAGGAGGCCTTATGCTGAAAAGGATGATTTGAGAAAATATTCTCAGCACATGGCTGACCTGATAAATATTAAAGAAAACAGTTTTTCTTCTGTTTCTTTTAATGATGCTATAAATAAAAAGATTTATCCGAGTATAGAGCGTATAGCAATAAAGGATTCCGAAGCAGTTGAAATGATGGAATCAAGGGGCCAGACAGAAAAGAATTATTGGATATTGACTTTGGACAATGTATTTAAAGAATGCAGGCTGGCGGATTTCTTAAAGGAAATGCTTAAAACGCTTGAGAAGTTTTATGATTACCCGGTAGAAATAGAGTTTACGGTAAACTTTGATAAGCAAGATGATTTTAAAATAAACCTGCTGCAGTGCCGTCCGTTACAGGCCCGTGGCTTAGGCCGGAAAGTCGGTATCCCGGATAAAATCAATAGAGAAAAAGTTATTTTTGATTCTCGCGGTTATTTTCTGGGCGGGAATATTTCTCAGAAGGTGCGTTGGGTAATATACATTGACCCTAAGGGGTACGCGAATTTAAATCTTTCGGATAAATATGAGGTTGCGAGAACAGTGGGTAAGCTTAATGCGATGATTAAAAACAGGGAAGAAATCCCAACCTTGCTCATGGGGCCCGGAAGGTGGGGAACTACAACGCCTTCTTTGGGAGTGCCGGTTAAGTTTGCCGAGATTAATAATATTGCGGTGCTTTCTGAGATTGCATTCTCTTCGGGAAATTTAATGCCTGAACTTTCATTCGGGACGCATTTCTTCCAGGATCTGGTAGAGACAAATATATTCTATCTGGCGTTGTTCCCCGGG
>CAZSQC010000018.1:12406-17018 GCA_964608955.1 uncultured Planctomycetales bacterium
GAAAAAGGGTGTTTATTTTAATGAAGGAATGCTGCGTAATTTTAATAACCTTTTTAAGCAGCTTATACCGGAATCCGCCAAATACGAGGATATTATCGGCGTTTATGATCTAAGAGGAAGGAGCTTGAAAGTAATGTCCGATATATTCACCCAAAGAGTAGTTTGCTTTTTTTAGGCTTGCTTATTTTCGCTCCGGAGATATAATAATCTTACCTTAGCATCTAACTTCTCTATTTATTATAATCTGAATAAAGGGGGTTTTTATGTTCAGTTTCATTATTAAAGGCGGCCCTTTGATGCTGCCGATTATTCTGGGTTCTATATTTGGGTTGGCTATTGTAATCGAGAGGTTTTGGGTTTTTAGGGAGATGAGGCTTAATACCTTTGATTTTGTGCAGGCTGTTTTTAAATGCATAAAAGAAGGCAGAATGAAAGAAGCTCTGAGCCTGTGCGAAAAGTATACCCATCATCCGCTGGGTGTAATCTTTAAGATAGGGATTGAAAGAAGAAGCCTGCCGATTGACAGGCTTGAAAAAGTATTGGAACAGGCAGGTAATAATCAGGTCCAAAAGCTCGAGAAATTTCTGGGGGCTTTAGTTTCTATTATAAGCATTGAACCGCTTCTGGGTTTCTTAGGAACCATTACCGGCTTAATACGCGCCTTTATGTCGTGGGAGAAAGCAGGGGCTAATGTAACTGTCAGCGTTTTAGCCGGGGGTATTTACGAAGCTATGATTACCACAGCGGCAGGCCTTATTGTGGCTATCCCGCTTTACCTTTGCTATAATTATTTTATAAGCAGAATAAAATTTGTTTCTAATGAGCTTTCCAATCATTGTATACAGTTTCTTGAAGTTATCGCGCAGGATAGGTCAAATTAATAGACTATGAAAATATCCGGACAAAGAAGTTACCATGTGAGTTTAGAGTCAGTAGTGATGACAGATATTATTTTGAATATGTTCATTTTCTTTTTTATCTCTTTCAGCCTGCTTTATACCTTTAGCCCCGTCCGGATGAAGAATTTGGAAGTAAACCTACCTGAGGCCAAAAGCGCCTCCCAGATGAGCGACAGGCAACAGACTTTTGTTACTATTAACAATGAGGGGGTTATTTATTTGGATAAAGATATTGTTACCAGGAAAGCCCTAAAAGATAAAATATCCTTGAAATACAGAGAAAATCCGGCTCTGGCTGTTGTGGTAAGTTCTGACAGGCTGGTTCGTTTTAAAGACGTAGTTGCGGTTCTGGATATATTAAATGCAGTCGGCGTTAAGAACCTTAATATTGCAGCAGTAGGAGAAAAGTAGTCGGTACCAATTTTTTTCTTGACAAGGGTGATATCAGTGTTATTATTATTACTTAATTATTCTGCGGGACAATGACGTCCAGGCCTTTGGGTAATTTTGCATTAAGGCGCTGGGCGTTTTTCTTTTATACGGGCATGCCTAAAAAATAGGCAACTCTACGATGAAAATATTGGAAAAAGAGATTTTAAGCGATTATCAGGGTGTAAGGGTTGTAAAACTTAAAGTGCACGCGCCTCATGTCGCCTTAAAGGCTAAGCCCGGGCAGTTTGTTTCGCTTATGGTTGTTAAAGAGGGTGAAAGGATACCGCTAACTGTCGTGGAAACACAAGGGGAAGCAGTCACCCTTATATTTCAGGAGGCGGGTTTTACTACTAAACTTTTAGGAAGAATGAATGTAGGGGATTCATTATACGCATTGGTGGGGCCTTTAGGCCACGCAACCGATATCAGGCTCTATGGGAAGGTAATACTGGTAGGCGGAGGAGTAGGCATTGCCGAAATATATCCGGTTGCCTTAGCATTGAAGAAATCCGGTAATTTTGTGGTCACGGTTTTAGGCGCAAGGACTAAAAGCCTTCTTATCCTGGAAGATGAATTAAAAAATACTTCGGATGAATTATATATCGCTACTGATGACGGCTCTTACCAGAGAAAAGGCTTTACTACGGATATCTTAAAGGAACTTTTGGCCGGCAATAAGTTTGATTTGGTTTATTCGGTAGGCCCTATTCCCATGATGCAAAGAGTTTCTGCCGTAACAAAAGATTTCAAAGTTGAAACAATCGTTTCTCTTAATGCTTTGATGGTAGATGCTACAGGTATGTGCGGTTGTTGTCGCGTGACGGTAGCCGGTAAAACAAAATTCAGTTGTATTGACGGACCGGAATTCAATGCCCTTGACGTAGATTGGGATGAGTTGACTAAAAGAAATAGGGTTTATTCCGATAAAGAGAAACATATCTGCAGCCTCAATAAATTCTTCTAAGGATAAATAATGGCAAAACTTCCAGTAAAGACTAAGGAATTACCACCCGAGAGCAGGAATGCTGGTTTCCTGGAGGTTGTTTCGGGCTATGGTGAGGATGAAGCGATTCTCGAGGCTTCGCGCTGCCTGCAGTGCCGTGACCCAAAGTGTATACAGGGTTGCCCGGTAGGGATTAATATAAAAAAGTTTATTCTTCAGATAACCCAGAAAGATTTTGCAGGCGCATATTTTACTATTAGGGAGAAGAATAACTTCCCGTGTATTTGCGGCCGGGTCTGTCCGGCAGAATATCAGTGCAGGAAGGCCTGTGTTTTGACAAAAAAAGATGCGGTTTTTGCTTCGGAGCAGGCAATAAATATTCATTTCCTGGAGAGATTTGTCGGTGACTTCGGGATGAAAGGCGGCCTTAAGGTAAAGAATTCTCCGGATAGCAAGCTTAAGGGGTTAAAGGTTGCCGTGGTCGGTTCCGGTCCTGCGGGATTATGTTGTGCGGGGGAATTAGCGCGTTTAGGGATCAAGGTAACGGTATTTGAGGCGTTGCACAGCTCAGGAGGTGTTTTAAGATATGGCATACCACCATTTAGGATGCCCAGGGATATCTTAGATTTTGAGATTGATTATTTAAAAAGCTTAGGAGTAGAAATAATTCCTAATTTTATTGTCGGAAAGGCTAAGGCTTTGGATGAGTTATCTAAGGAAGGATTTTCCGCTGTCTTTTTGGGGTTGGGTGCCGGTGTCCCGTCATTCCTCGGCATCCCCGGAGAAAATCTGTGTAATGTTTATTCCGCAAACGAATTTTTGACCAGAGTGAATCTTATGTCAGCCTATGAATTTCCTAAATTCCATACGCCTGTCAGCATAGGAAAGCATATTTTGGTTATCGGCGGAGGAAATACCGCTATGGATGCCGCAAGGTGCGCACTAAGGTTGCAGATTATGAATAATATTCCTGCGGATACTACAATCGTATACCGCCGTACCGAGATAGAGATGCCTGCGCGCAGGCTTGAAATAGAGCATGCTAAAGAGGAAGGCGTAAAGTTTAGAATGCTGGTGAGCCCGAAAGAATTCAAAGGAGACGAGAGTGGATTTGTTAAAGAGCTTCGCTCGTTGGAATGCAGGCTCGCAGAGCCGGATGCCTCGGGAAGAAGAAGACCGGTCGCCGTTGAAGGAAGCGAATTTCCTCTGGAGTGCGATATGGCTATTATCGCAATCGGCCTTCAGGCTAACCAGGTTTTAACGAGCGTGACTCCGGAGATCAAGACTGATAAGTATGGTGATGTTATTGTCGATTCAAAGACTATGGAAACTTCCGTTAAGGGTGTCTTTGCGGGAGGGGATATAGTAGGAGGGGAAGGCACAGTGATTGAGGCAATGGGAATGGCGAAGAGGGCAGCCCTTGCAATAAGCGATTATTTAAGGAATATATAAATTTAAATATATATTAGGAGGATAAAATGGTTAAGAGAGTCGAAGATTTTATGGATATGGTTATACAGAAGAACCCAGGAGAAGAAGAATTTCATCAGGCAGTCAGGGAGGTGGTAGAATCCATACTCCCCTTTATTGAAAAGAACCCCAAATATCAGAAAGCTAAAATACTGGAGAGAATAGTCGAGCCCGAAAGAGTTATTATGTTCCGCGTTCCGTGGCTTGATGATAGAGGAGAGGTGCAGGTTAACCGCGGTTTCCGCATTGAAATGAATAGCGCTATCGGTCCTTATAAGGGAGGGTTGCGTTTTCATCCTAGCGTTAATCTGGGTATCTTAAAGTTCCTGGCATTTGAGCAGGTTTTCAAAAATGCTTTAACAACCCTACCTATGGGTGGGGGTAAGGGAGGTTCAGATTTTGACCCGAAAGGCAAAAGTGATAATGAAGTTATGAGGTTCTGCCAGAGTTTTATGACTGAGCTTTCAAGACATATTGGTCCTGATACGGATGTGCCGGCAGGCGATATCGGGGTTGGCGGAAGGGAAATAGGTTTTATGTTCGGTCAGTATAAGAGGTTACGCAATGAATTTACCGGAGTATTGACCGGCAAGGGTTTGAATTGGGGAGGCAGTCTTATTCGTCCCGAAGCTACAGGATATGGCTGTGTTTATTTTGTCGAAGAGATGCTCAAAACTAAAGGAGAAAGCCTTAAGGGAAAGACCTGCGCGGTCTCCGGTTCCGGAAACGTTGCTCAGTATACGGTCGAGAAGTTGCTGCAGCTCGGAGCCAAAGTAGTTACCCTTTCTGATTCAGACGGGTTTATTTATGATAAGGGGGGTATTGACAGAAAAGAGCTTAACTGTGTTTTAGAGCTTAAAAACGTAAA
>CAZSQC010000019.1:0-5645 GCA_964608955.1 uncultured Planctomycetales bacterium
TGATGCCCGGTTGTTTTTGTATTTCCCTCACTGACAAGCACCGGATTCTTCCACATAGAATAGGTATATTTAAAAGCCAGTCCGATCTTATCGGTCGGCTCATAAACCATCTGTAAGCCTACGTGATTCATATTATCGGAGTTTTGGCCTGCCATCTTAAACTCATTATAGGTATAGTCCAGATAAAGATTTAATTTCTCAAACGGAGAGAAATCTATGCCGGCCTTATAAACATTATAAAAAGGATACGGAGCCTGCGGGAAGATTGCTTGGTTATAAAGCCATCTATTCCAATCACGGTAAACATTCCCATATTCAGAATAAGTTCTGCTAAGGTTTGCGTCATTAAAGATACCGTTTGGAAAGTTCCCGTAAGCTAAATAATAGTCATTGGTTCTTTCCCAAACCAAGTTTGCCTTTAACCATTCTTCAAAGGCATACTCTAACCCTAAAGAGCCTGTCCTTATGCTCGGGTCTTCTCCGTCAGGTACGGCTGTATTTGCTAATCCGATATCAGTATCCGGGTCCATGTTAAAAGGGTCTATCCCGCCTTTGGTTTTTGGCAGGTCATGGTAAAGCAATAAGCCTTTAAGTGTTAATTTCTCAATGGGCTTTAAGGTAATCTCATCGCGCACAACAGTCTCTACATACTTACCGTTATTCTTATGCACGTTTCTTACGTCAAACAGGTTAGAGAATACATCTTGATAGAAGTTTTCTAACCTGAAGCCTATCGTGCTTCTTCCTTTATCTATTCCGTCACCTAGTCGTGTTGCGTCAAGTTCGTCCTGATTAACGTAAGCTGAACTTAAGCCGGGGCTAAAGTAACCGAAAGGCCTGCGGAAAGATATATGCCTGGACCAAAAATCATCATCCCTGGTGTCTCTGTAGTTAGAAAGCGAAGAATCAAACCCTTCATCCATACGCGCAAGATAAAATTTTGACTTAAGCATGAATGACTCATCTTTATCCATTTTTGTTTCGTTATATGCATCGGACAAAGTAATAAGCTCTTTATTAGGATACCTATTAATAAGGGTAAAATAATAAGCATTCCCTCTTGCTTTAGTCTTATACTGTTCATTAAGCTCATCGTAATAAGACTGTGAAGTTAAAACTTCTGCCTGCGCTTTCATGCCCTCAATAAGCTCAAGGCTTACATCAGCACCCCCAACGTAGTTTCTGGCATCCGTTCTATTCTTGTCATCTACATTAAAACCTGTTCTACTGGTAAATGTTGCTCCCAGTAGTAAATTATCTAAAGCATACCCTTTAAGCCTGCTTGCAGTGATGTAGTTATCGACTTCTTCATAATCCTGCCACAAGTCTTTTGGGGTGGCTACTGTTGTGCTAAAAGAAATGCTATCTGGTGAGCCTAACTCGAATGAAGCGCCTCTTAATGCAGTAAGATACCTTCCTGTGCTATCGCGCACTGTGGAATAGGTATCATCCCAGCTTCCTTTAGTATAATCAGCCGGTGAAGCACCTGAATTATAATTACCCGGAGCGTATCTTTTTAACCAAGGGCTTGCCGCCCACCATTTATGGTGATTTGTTATCATTAAGGGATCATCTGAAGTAAGAGCCTGATCTTGATACGCTATCGGGAAAGCGCGAAATTTTACTCCCGCATCTTCATTAATATAATCGAACCAAAACTCTCTTACCGGTTGAAAGGTGCGGTAGATTTTAGTTTCCGGGATGCTAAAAATATTACTATAGGATGAAGTTATGTTAGTAGGGAGTATGCGCCCGTTTACCACTTTTAACTCTGGTATACTAAACGAATCGCCGTTAAATAACGTATAAACGGTATCATTAAGGGTATAGCGCGTATTTGACCAGTATCTTAATTCTATCTCCGCCGAATCTCCTCCGGCTCCGGCAACCGTAAACTTACTGCTCTTCCCGGTAAAGCTCCAGGGATCCACCGTAACATTGGTATGAAAATTAAATCCGCTTTCATTTTCCGTATCTAAGTTTACGGAGAGGCTGTCATAAACTCTTGTATCAAATGTATTGAACCTGTTATTATAAGCCGCCTCGGAAAGAACGCGCCAGTTTCTCTCGTTTAAATCATAATTTGCGCGTTTCCATATAAAATCATGCGGGGCTACGCCAAAGGATAACATAGTTTCTCCTGTTATGCGTAGGCCTCCAACTAAAAATCCCCTCTTTTTTTCTTCATCAAGAGGATCTTTTTTAGCAGCAACCTCAAAACCATCGACTTTCTTTGCTACACTTTTTTCCTGAAGTTCGGATATAGCTTGCGCCATTGCCTCCTCTTTGCTTACTGGCGCAGCTTCATTATAGACTACAACAGTATTTTCTTCTTTTTGCGGAAGGCTTGATTCGCTGAAAATAAGGTTGATGTATTTTTTTGCAGTTTTATTTTCCGGGTCAACAACAAGCACTTTGTTAAATTCGGAAATAGCATCATCCATGCGGCCCTGTTCGTAAAAAGCCTTTCCTAATTCGCATAAATATCCTATTGCCTGTTCCTGCGAATAAGCCGGATTGATGAATAAAAATAAAAGCGCTAAAAAGACAAGCGCTCTTTTGATAAGCCTGGGTAGATAGGTCTTCATAATTGTTTTCATTATACCCAAACTTACCTGTATGTCAATAGAAATATTCGATTCTTAGGAAGTATTCTTATGCGGCTTATACAACGCTTTGATGGGAAGGCACTAGGTCAATTTTTAAAGAGTGCATGAAGGTTATAAGGTAAAGTTTATCCTGGTTAACAGCACAGATGCTCCCCTTTATTTTACAAAAAAACCTTTCTTTGTGTTCTTTGGTATTATGCTCCTTTAATACGTGTAGGCTGGGTTGCGGTTTTTCAAACCCTTGAGCGCCTACCTCTCTGACCATGCATATAAAATGACGCCGGATTATACTGCGCACCCCGTCCTTTTCGGATATCTCGGAACTGCAGATTATCCGTTTTTTATGGTCACTGGAAGTTAAATTCTTAAACAATAAGTCTCTCATCTTTACCTCAAAATTTCGCCGGGTTGCCCTTATCTAAAGTGTTATTGCCGGCAACCCGACGACTCCCTTTCTTGGCTGGTGGGGAGAAGTTATAAAAACTTTTCAAAACATTTTAAAAAGAAATAAAAAATAATAGTTTTCAATTGAAGTATAAATTGTAAACTGCACTCTTTCAAGGGAATATAGCCGAGAAAAGAAAGCGTTTGCTTTGGAAATTATTAGAACTTCAGGGAAGATTCTTCTTTTCTGATGAGCCTTTTGATATTTGATTTATGGCGCAGGATTATAAAAATAGAAAGGATAAAAGCCATAATAATTACAGTTAAGGATTGTTGCATAATTAAGGACAAAAACGGAAAAGCCAAAGCAGCAAGCACAGATGACAATGAAATTATCCTGAATAGAAAAAAGCTAGCAAACCAGATAAAAATCGTAATTAGTAATACCAAACCTAACCCCTGCACTTTAAGAGCTAAACCCAGTAATACTCCTAATGTGGTAGCTACCCCCTTACCGCCTTTAAATTTCAAGAAAATCGTCCAGTTGTGTCCGCATATGGAACACAAACCCATGATAATAAACAAGTTATAGTCCTGAATAAAATCTATTCTTTCTTTAAGGAAGCTGCCAATAAAGATTACCGGTATCAAGCCCTTTAGGATATCCATGATAAGAATAGTAATGCCCCAGCCTCTACCTAAAACCCTAAAAGCATTGGTAGCGCCTACGTTTCCGGAGCCCACCTTTCTTATATCAATACCCTTTATTATCTTTGTAAAGATATAAGCAGTTGGAATAGAGCCTATGATATAACTAATGATTATTGCGGATATTATCGCTAGCATATAGTATTTTAAAACCTTTATTAATATAAATTGCGCCTGATAAAATCGTAAGAATAACAGCAATCCCCCAGACAAGGAAAGAAAGCTTAAACTGTACTAAAACAGATATTACGGATAGCATCTGAAAGGCAGTTGAAAGCTTCCCGTATTTATTAGGTAGCATGGCAATATTCTGTTTTATCATATAAATCACTATGGTACCCAATACTATAATTACATCCCTGCTTATTACTATCAGAGTTACCCACAGAGGGAACTTAAGTGGCAGATTATTATTAACGGTTAGACATATAAAAGCGCTCATCAAAAGTAGTTTATCTCCTAAGGGGTCCAGGACAATTCCCGCCCTTGAATGCTGGTTCGATTTTCTTGCAACATAACCATCGATAGCATCTGAAGCAGCGGCCATTATAAATAT
The DNA here is from genome assembly GCA_964608955.1 of uncultured Planctomycetales bacterium. Taxonomy (GTDB): domain Bacteria; phylum Omnitrophota; class Gorgyraeia; order Gygaellales; family Profunditerraquicolaceae; genus Sherwoodlollariibacterium. The sequence goes on from CAZSQC010000019.1 coordinate 4,258, forward strand.
TAAAAGAGCCACCAGCCTAAGAAAAGACCTTTCCGGAGAATAATAAAGAATACTTGCCACAAAAAAAGGCACACTTAGTATCCTGAAAGTAGAAATTTTGTTGGCGATATTCATTTTATCACTCTTATTCTTTTAATGGGCCAGTAAATTACTTCCGCCCTTCCGATTACATCTTTCCATGGGACAAACCCCCAATACCGGCTGTCTTTTGATGAGCCGGAATTGTCCCCAAGCACAAAAAGTTTTCCTTCGGGCACAATAATCTTTTCTCCCTCTTTTGCAAAATCACCCCTGTTGTAATAATAACGGTTTCTAAAAACAGGTTCTAGTAGCGGTTTTTCGTTTACATATATTGTTCCGTTCCTGATCTCAACAGTATCTCCGCTTAAACCGACAAGCCTTTTTATAAAATCCTTTTTTCTGTCTTCAGGATATACAAAAACAATTACATCTCCTCTTTTTGGGCTGGTAAACCCCCAAAGCCTGAAATTTGTAAATGGTACTTTTGCTCCGTACATAAACTTACTTACAAGAATTAAATCTCCCTCCATTAAAGTAGGTTTCATTGAACCGGTGGGGATTTTAAAAGCCTGGATTATAAAAGGGCGGATAATACAAAAGGCTAAAAACGCCGCAAATACCCCGGCTTCAATCCACTCCCTTAGGTTTGATTTCTTTCTAATCTCTTTCATATCTTTAACACCTCCAAAAAGGCCTCTTGCGGTATCTCAACTTTCCCGAATTGTTTTAGGCGCTTTTTTCCTTTTTTCTGCTCTTCCCAAAGCTTGCGCTTACGCGTTATATCTCCTCCGTAGCACTTAGCCGTTACATGCTTGCCCACGGAACGCACCTTTTCCGAAGCCAGTATCTGGCTGCCGATCGCCGCCTGGATAGATACCTCAAAAAGTTGCCTCGGGATAAGTTCTTTTAATTTAGAAACCAATGCATGCGCTTTCTGGTAAGCTTTTTCTTTGCACATTAAGGAAGAAAAGGCATCGCAGGGCTGGCCGTTTATCAGAATATCAAGTTTAACTAATTTTGTAGGAAGGTAACCCTTAAATTCATAATCCAATGAACCGTACCCGCGGGTAAGCGATTTGATACGGTCATAAAAATCGACTATTATCTCCGATAAAGGCATGTTGAAATTAAGTTTAACCCTGTCTTCCGTTAAGTATTCGTTGCTTTGGAAAACACCCCTTCTTGATTTGGTAAAATCGCATACCGCTTCTATCGATTCCACGGGAATAATCATTAAAAGATTAACATAGGGCTCCTGTGCTTCTTCAATGTCCGATATATTCGGTAGTTTCGAGGGAGTATCTACCTCTAATACTTCTGCATCCTTCTTTATGACACGGTATACTACGTTGGGCACGGTAAGGATA
>CAZSQC010000019.1:5655-5943 GCA_964608955.1 uncultured Planctomycetales bacterium
GTTTAACCCGTATTCTCTCTCCAGCCTCTCTTGCGCAATCTCCATATGCAAAAGCCCTAGAAAACCGCAACGGAACCCCGAGCCAAAAGACTGGGAATTCTCCGGCTCGTAAACAAAAGAGGCATCCGAAAGCCTTAATTTATCCATTGCATCACGCAATTCAGTAAAATCTCCGGGGTTAACAGGGTATATACCGCAAAACACAAGTGGCTTGGGTTGACGATAACCCGGGAAAACATCAGAGCACGGATTTTTAAGGTCGGTTATGGTGTCTCCTATTATTATCTC
>CAZSQC010000019.1:5953-9037 GCA_964608955.1 uncultured Planctomycetales bacterium
GATATTAGCCGTAAAATATCCTACTTCGCCGCAGGAAATAGCATCTACAGCAGAATATTTTAAGTCTTTAAAAACTCCCAGTTCCTCTATTTTATACACTGCATTGGTATGCATCATCTTTAGCTGAGTATTAACCGAAATGCTCCCGTCTACTATCCTTACAAAAACCACTACTCCTTTATAAGGATCGAAGCGGCAATCAAAAACAAGGGCCTTTAGTGGATTAGCAATCTCGCCCTTCGGAGGAGGAACAACTTCAATTATTCTTTCAAGAATATCTTCTATTCCTTTGCCGTCTTTTGCGGAAGCAAGGATTATCTCCTCTTCTTTAAAACCGAGCACATTAACAATCTCTCTTTTGACCTTTGGAAGATCAATAGACGTCAGGTCTATTTTATTAATTACGGGAATAATCTCCAAATCATTTTCTAACGCCAGGTAATAGGTCGCCACTGTTTGGGCTTCTATCCCCTGTCCGGCATCGATTATCAAAAGTGCGCCTTCGCAAGCAGCAAGAGATTTAGAGACTTCATAAGTAAAATCAACGTGGCCCGGAGTGTCAATTAAATTCAAAATATATTCTTTTTTGTTCTTTGAGCAATAGGACAGCCTGACCATGGAGGCCTTAATAGTAATACCACGCTCTCTTTCCAAGTCCATATCATCTAAAAGCTGAGTACCCTTATGCCTCCTGTCTACTGCGCCGGTTATTTCAAGTATGCGGTCAGCCAAAGTTGATTTACCGTGGTCAATATGGGCTATTATGGAGAAGTTTCTTATTAACGATTTATCCATTTATATAGGAAAGGAGTGTATCGACAACCTGCTCAATAGACATAAAAGTTGTGTCAATATAAATAGCGTCATCCGCCTTTTTCAGGGGAGCGAATTCGCGGCTTGAATCTATGCGGTCGCGGTTTGAAAGATCCGCATCTACCGCGCTTAAGGTAACATCTTGACCGAGGCCTTTTAGTTCTTTATATCTTCTGCGGGACCTTTCTTCCAGGTTTGCATCAAGATAAAACTTCTTTTCTGCGTTAGGAAAAACTACCGTACCGATATCTCTGCCGTCTAAAACAACGTTGCCCGACCTGCCAAGCTCTCTCTGTTTTTCAAGCATTACCAGCCTTACGTCTTTAATCTTTGCAATATCAGAAACAGATTTAGTAATTTCAGGTTTTCTTATATCAAGGCTTACGTCTCTTGCGTTAAGCAAAACGACTAAAGTTCCTTCAGGATTACTGGTAAGTTCTATTTTAATCTTGGCAGCTAATTCGGAAATTGCTTTTTCTTCTTTTACGCTTAAATTGTCCTGCAGTACTTTTAGGGTAAGCGCACGGTACATTGCTCCGGTATCGAGATAAAGATATCCTATTCTTTTCGCAATAATTTTAGCTACCGTGCTTTTCCCCGCCCCTGCTGGCCCGTCAATGGCAATTATCATTTTAGAGCTTCTCTCTTCTTCCTGGATTCTAAGATGAGTTTTTTAAGGAGCTTATCGTTCTTATTTTTTATTGCGGTTTTTAACTCTTTTAATCTTTTCTCAAAAACTGAAATGGCCTTGAGGATATTCGACCTATTAGCTAGGAAAATGTCGCTCCATAATATATGGTCCGATGCAGCTATGCGGGTAGTATCTTTGAGCCCCCCTGCTCCCAATTTAAAATACGGAGTAGGTATAGCATTGACAAGAGAAAATGCTATTAAATGCGGCAAATGACTCGCAAAACAAAGAGATTTATCGTGTTCCTGGGGGTTAAGCACCATAGTTTTTGCTCCCAAGAACCTCCAGAATGAGACGACTCTTCTTAAAGCCGCTGGATTTGTCTTATCCGTAGGAGTTAGAACACAAACCGAACGCGCAAATAAATTTTTTTGCGCATTAAGAATCCCTCTTTTTTCTGAACCAGCCAAAGGATGAGAACCGACATAGTTAGGGAATAACTTTTCCATGGAATTAACTATTGAACCTTTAGTGCTTCCTACATCAGTAACCAGGCAGTTTTTGTTTATATGTTTTAACAGCTCGGGCCCGGATTTTAGAATATTGCCTACCGGAGTAGCAATAATCAAAAGATCGGCTCCATTTATACAATCGAGTTTAAGAGCGCCTTCGTCAATAGCTCCTATCTTCAAAGCCTTTAAAATACTCTTCCGGTGCCGGCTGATTCCGACAATCTTAGAAGCCAAACGCCTTTTCTTTATTTCTAAGGCGATAGAGCCGCCGATTAAACCGATACCCACAATAGCTACTTTTTTAAATAAAGGCTTCATAATTGTCTTCCTATCGAATTGGCCAATAATTTTAATTCACTTATCAGAGAAGCAAAATTAGACGGCAGTAAAGACTGCGCTCCGTCTGAAACAGCATCTTCCGGAGAATTGTGCACTTCAATAATCAATCCGTCGGCCCCTACCGCTACCGCAGCCTTTGACAAAGGAGGTACTAATCCCCACTTTCCTGCTGCATGCGAAGGATCAACTATAATCGGAAGATGAGAAAGCTGTTTAATAACTGGTACTGCGCTTATATCTAAAGTGTTGCGGGTAGAATCTTCAAAGGTCCTTATACCTCTTTCGCAAAGTATGACATTAAAATTTCCTCCGGAGAGAATATACTCTGCCGACATCAAAAGCTCTTTTATGGTAGAAGAAAGGCCTCTTTTTAATACTACAGGCTTCTTAGTCATACCAACTTCTTTAAGTAAATTAAAATTTTGCATATTTCTTGCGCCGATTTGCAGTATATCCACATATTTGCTTACTAGCTCTACATCCCTGGTATCCATGACTTCGCTGATAGTTACCATTCCTAGCTCTGCGCCGATTTTATTCAAAATCTTAAGCCCTTCCTCTCCGAGCCCTTGAAAGCTATAAGGAGAAGTGCGGGGCTTAAATGCCCCCCCTCTTAATATTAAAGCCCCGGCTTTCTTAGCTTCAGTCGCAATAATACGCAATGTATTCTCGTTTTCTATTGCACAGGGACCCGCCATAACCAATATTTTCTTGCCTCCAATTTTTACGCCCTTGCCTAAGTCTATTATAGAACTTTCTTCCTTGAATTCCCTTGAAACCAGCTTGTAG
>CAZSQC010000019.1:9047-16375 GCA_964608955.1 uncultured Planctomycetales bacterium
AACTCCCGCAAAAACTTCCAAAGGAGTAACTCTAAGCACATCTTCCGGCCCGATGACTCCTATAATAGTCCTTTCTGTCCCTTTAGAAACATGGGCAGTTAAGCCTAATTTCTGAACTTTCTCAACTATATGATTAATCTGTTCTTCTTTGGCATCTGGTTTTAGAACAATGATCATTGCCTCTCCTTCCCCTTTAGAACTTTCCTTAAAACCTTTACCAGCCTTTCATTCTCTTTTCTGGTGCCTACCGTTACTCTGATAAAATTCTTTAATCCATACTGGCGCATATCCCTTACGATAACTCCGTATTTAAGCATTTCTTTAAATACAACAAAACCTTCTTTTCCCACATCAACTAAAACAAAATTAGCAACCGAAGAAAGATAAGCGAGCCCCATGTCGCTAAAGGCTTTATAAAGGTACTGCTTTCCGGAGAGTACAAGCTTTCTTGTTTTAACAAGAAACTCTTTATCTTCCAAAGCAGCTGACCCCGCTATTTGTGCCAGAAGATTTACGTTAAAAGGCTGCCTGGCTTTTTCAATGCAGGATATTACTTCCGTATTGCCTATGGCTAATCCTATTCTTAATCCGGCAAGGCCGTAAGACTTAGAAAAAGTCTTTAGAACCAGAACGTTCTTTCTTCTTAAGTAATTCAGGGTCTTCGGGAAATCATCTACATCAATAAAAACATCATAAGCCTCGTCAAAAATAACTAAAGTAGTATCAGGTACTTTTTTTAGGAATTCTTCTACCTCATAGCGTGTTACATAGGTCCCCGTAGGATTGTTGGGATTTGCTATAAAGATTAGCTTGGTTTTGCGATCAATCTTCTTACAGATTGCTTCAAGATCATATTTAAAATATTTTAACGGGACAACTTTTACCTCCCTGCCAATTGCCTCTGCTATAATTTTATACTCAAGGAAAGTCAGATCAGCTACCAGTATATTCTCATCATCTTCAACAAAAGCTTTTATTATTGTTTCGATTAATTCATCCGAACCGTTGCCAAGGCTGAAATTAGCGGGCTCTAAGCCATAGAATTTAGCCAGCCTCTTTTTGATATAAAAAGCCCCGGAATCAGGGTAACGGTTTAAAAGAGGAAGATTCTTACGGATGGCCTTTAAGGCCTTAGGGCTTGGCCCTAGAGGGTTCTCGTTAGAGGCAAGCTTAATTACGTCTTTTAAACCAAGCTCCCTTTTTATTTCTTCAATAGGCCTTCCGGCTTCGTAAGTGCCGGTTTTAATTATATTTCTTCTTGCTAAATCCATTTATTCTACCTCGGGGTAAGACCCCAGTATTTTAAGGAATTTACATTTTTTCTCCAGCTCCAGAAGCGCTTTCTTTACCGAAGATGTATTTTTATGACCTTCAATATCAACAAAGAAATAGTAATCCCAGGCCTTTTTCTTTGAAGGCCGGGATTCTATTTTAGTGAGGTTTATTTTATTTTTCTTAAAAGGAATAAGCATTTCATGCAACGCTCCGACCTTATCCTTTATTGAAAAAAGAATAGAAGTTTTATCTTTCCCGGTTTCTCCGGCATCTTCCTTACCGATTACAAAGAAACGCGTAATATTATGCAAAGAATCCTCGATATCCTTCGCGATAACGTTAAGTTTATATATCTGTGCGGCCAGAAGGGAAGCAATGCAAGCACTATTCTTTTCCCTGGAGGCTATTTGCGCTGCCCGGGTAGTACTGGAGACCTCTATCTGCTCCGCTTCAGGAATATGCCCCTTAAGCCATAAACGGCATTGACCAAAAACCTGAGGATTAGAATATATTCTTTTTATTTTATCCTTTTGATATTTGCTTAAAAGGTTATGCGATATGTCGAGCATAACCTGAGAGCATATTTTAAGTTCTGAATCCACCAGGATATCCAGAGTATGAGTTACTGCTCCCTCTATGGAATTTTCAATAGGAACTACGCCGTAATCAGCCTCTTCTCTTTCAACCGCAAGAAAAACATCCGCGATGGTTTCGGATGGAACATAGGAAACTTGAGAGCCGAATTTTTTCATGGCAGCTAAATTGCTAAAAGATGCCTGCGGGCCCAAATAGGCGACTTTTAATGGCTTTTCAAGCTTTAGACTACTAGACATTATTTCGCGGTAAATAGCCTTAATTGAATCCTTATCCAGTACTCCATTAGCGAATGAAGAAATTTTCTTCAGGACTTGGCTTTCTCTTTCCGGGACGTAAACTTTTTTTCCGGCACTTCTTTTCTCCTGCGCTATTTTTAAAATTACTTCGCTGCGGGAATTAAGCAACTCCACTATCTTCCTGTCCAACTGATCTATTTTCTTGCGCAGATATATTAAGTTCATTGTTGTCCTCCGCTTTTTTTTCTTCTTCTGGTACCAATTCATATTCAGCCTCTTTTTCTTTTGCCATAGCAGAAAAATCTTCAATCTTGGGTAAATCCCCCAATGATCTAAGCCCGAAATATTCCAAAAACTGCCTGGTAGTGCCATAAACATATGGGTTGCCGGGTGCCTTTTTCCTTCCCGCTATCCGGATAAGATTCTTTTCAGTAAGACTGTTTATAACTCCATCTACGTTAACATTCCTTAACAGTTCTATTTCGGCTTTGGTAAGAGGCTGTTTGTAGGCGATAATAGCAAGAGTCTCTAACGCCGGCTTAGACAAGCTGTGGGAAGCGCGGTCCTTAAAAAGTTTTTTCAAGAATGGGGCAAAATCAGATGCGGTTATCATCTGAAATCCTCCGGCTATTTCTGCTATCCTAAGCCCTCTCTGGCCCTGAATATATTCATTTTTTAGCTCTTCTATAATCTTTAATGTTTCCTGCGAAGTCAGATTCCCAAGAACATCTCTTATTTTTTCTAGGGTAAGCGGCTTTTCGCTTGCCAACAACAATGCCTCAATTACAGCCTTACGGTTATCTTCCATTAACTGACCTCTTCTGTTTATATACCAGATTTAAGAGCTCTTCTGCGCTTACTATTTCAGGAGAAGCCTCTAAAGCTTTTCTGATCATATTTAAAGCTTCGTTTTTCTTATACTGCAGCTGAATAAGTACCGCCAGGGCTTCCTCTTCCATAGTTTTATTTTCCTGCGTTGGCATCTTCTTTGCCTGTTTATCCTGTATTAATCCGAATTTTCCAATCTTATTCTGCAGTTTTGCAATAATCTCCCTGGCTCTTTGCTCTCCGATCCCGGGTAAAGTTTTTAGAAAGCTAAGATCTCCCGCATCTATTGCCCTGGCAATCTCGGAAATAGGTTTATTCAAGGCTCTTACCGCTGCGCGCGGTCCAATTCCTGAAACAGTTATGAAAACTTCAAAGAAATCTTTTTCAATATCATTTAAAAAACCTATTAAAACCGGTATTCCTTTAGCTGGATCAGTTTGAATATAATGAAAGGTCTTAAGGTTCACCTTTTTTTCTGAATCCAGGGATTCTTCTATGCGTTGCATGACAGTTGCCGGAAGATAAACCTGGTAAGAAACCCCGTTAACGTCAATAATAATATAATTATTCTGTTTCTCAATCAGCTTTCCCGAGACTCCGGAAATCATTTTATTCCTCTTGTCATATAAGAATGAGCTACCGCTAAAGCGATTGCATCGGTAACGTCATTGTATTTAGGCATTCTTTCGAGCTTGAAAATCTGAGCTATCATTTTTTGCACCTGTGTTTTAGATGCCAAACCCTTGCCTACAATTGCTTTCTTTATGCGCGTAGCAGCATATTCAGCCAGCCTGATATCATTAATGGCGCTGCACAAACATATTACCCCCCTCGCCTGCCCTAAGATAAAAGAGGTAGCTGGATGACGGTAATGCGCATAAATTTTTTCTAAGACCATTACCTGAGGCTTAGTTTCGCAAATCAGCCTGTTAACACAATTATAAATTTTTTTAAGCCTTTTTCCGGTATCTTCTTTTGAAGTAGTGGTGATTACTCCGGCTTCAAGTAGAAAAAGCTTTCCTTCTTTAGTTTCAATTAAACCGTAACCGCTAATACTCAAAGCTGGATCTATTCCTAGTATCCTCAATTGGATTCCTCAGCCGCTATCTTTTCCATAACATCATCCGGGATATCAAAATTAGCATAAACATGCTGCACATCGTCATGATCCTCTAGCGCATCAATAAGGCTTAGGAGCTGTTTAGCGTCATTCCCGGTAAGCTTTACGGAAGAGGAAGGCACCATGGTAACTTCGGCATCCTGAGTCTTGATACCTTTAGCTTCCAATGCCTGCTTTACTTTTTCAAAATTTGCTGGTGCGCAAAAAACTTCAAAGTTCTTTTCATCGGATTTCATATCTTCAGCTCCGGCATCTAAAACAATATTCATCAGCTCATCTTCCTGTGACTGGGATTTATCTATAAGAAAGTAGCCTTTCATAGTGAACATCCAGCTTACCGCTCCTGCGCCGGCGAAATTGCCGTTCTTCTTGGTCATAATATTGCGTATTTCGGCGCTGGTACGGTTTTTGTTATCGGTAAGAACTTCGATCATCAGCGCTACTCCGCCGGGACCGTAAGCCTCGTACATTGCCGTTTCATAAACCACGCCCGGAAGCTCGCCTGTTCCGCGCTTGATTGCCATTTTTACATTATCAGAAGGCATATTAGCTTCTTTGGCCTTTTGCATAATAGCACGAAGCCTCGGGTTAGTATCCGGATTACCTCCTCCTTCGCGCGCTACCACTGTAAGCTCTTTAATAATTTTGGTATAGGTGGCTCCTTTTTTCGCATCGGCAGCCATTTTCTTGCCCTTATTCGTCTTCCATTTTGAATGACCTGACATGAATAAACCTCCTTGATTATTTGTTTTTGTTAATAATGACAGCCGGGATAAGCCGGGTTTTGTCTCGATTGCGTATTATCGCATCTAAAGTGGCCATTTCTCTAATCCGCCACATTACTGTAACGGCTTTAGCAGCTTTTCACCCGGGATTATAACGCGCCGGAAAAGCGCGTAAATTATTCATCCCTATTCGCCTTGCTCCGCGCAGAGATTGCTCGTTTCACATCGGCTTTAATTTCAAAGCCTCTCGTCTCTGTAGCTCTCCTGTCGTTTTGCTTTGACAGGTCCGCGAACTACCGGAATCCTTAACTGCCTATGGCAGTGGCAGGCATTACCCTGCTGCGCTATTCCTGTGGAGCCCGGACTTTCCTCTTTGCATTTGCATGCAAAGCAGCCACATCCCGACTGTCAAAATTTATCTTATCTTTTATTGCCTTTGAAGCCAGCTTATCCGCGCCAACATTTTCTTCGCGCGGAATGTTTCTTATATTAAATTCTTTTAAGGCCGAAATAAGACGCGTTGCTTTATTGTACAACTCTCGTATGTGCGGATTTTTTACTTTATACTCGCCGTTTAATTGACAGGCTAAAAGCTGGCTATCAGTGTTTATTTTTACGGAATCAGCACGCATAATCAATGCTTCTTCGAGGGCGTATATTAAAGCCGTATATTCCGCAACATTATTAGTTGCTCTGCCGATAGAAGAGGAAATATTTTTAATTACATTTCCTTCCTGGCAAATTATTACTCCTATAGCGCTGGGGCCGGGATTGCCCTTAGAAGCACCGTCAATATATATCTCCAGCTCTTTCATGCGGAGTCTTCGGTATAAAGTATCCTGTTGCACATTTCACAGGTAATTATTTTTTCATACATCCGGATCAAATTTATCACCTGCGGCGGGACAAACATATTGCAGCCGCCGCATGAATTGCCACTCACCTTTACGATAGCTAATCCATTCCTGCTTAAGAGTATTCGTTCGTATTGCGATAGAATCTTGCTGTCAACTGCGGGAGTAACCTGTTTTCTCTGTAACTCAAGTCGGCTTAAATTGTCATCAAGTAGTTTTACCTCGGACTGAATCTTATCCTTTTCGGCAAGAAACAACCGTTCTTCCTCTTTAATCTTTTCCTTTTCCTTTTCAACCTCCATCTTTAACGCATCTGTTTTCTCCAAAAGCCCTAATATCTGGTCCTCAATTAAAGAGGCATCTGCCTTGACATCCTGAATCTGCTGTAGCATTGTTTGGTATTCTTTATTCGTTTTTAGAGAATAGAGCTGGCCCTGGAGCTTGATAGCCGATTCTTCTTTAGAAGAGAGCTCAAGTTCTTTATCTTTTTTTTGCTTCACAAGATCTAGGGATAACTTTTCAAGCTCTTGCAAATGAACCTTTTTAGATTCAAATTCTCCTTCTAATGCTTTTACCTTCTCCGGAACCTGGGCTTTCTGGTTCTGCAAGCCGTAGATTTTCGAATCTATTTCTTGAAGGCTTATTAAATTCTGAAGCTGTTCCTTAAGGTTAATATCCGGCAATTTATTCTCCATAATTTGGGCGCAGAAGGACTCGAACCCTCGGCCTCCACAATGTGAATGTGGCGCTCTAACCAACTGAGCCATGCGCCCTAAAAATATTTTTTTATGGGCCCAGAAGGATTCGGACCTCCGACCAAGTGATTATGAGTCACCTGCTCTACCACTGAGCTATGGGCCCTAAAAGTTAGAAGAATATTTTAACCTTTTTTGGCCTTTTTTTCAAGATAATATTTATAAATTTATGTCGGGTGTTATTTCTCTTCTTCGAGGATATTAAGGAAGATAGTGGTGATTCTCGGGTCAAACTGCTTTCCGGAAGACTCTCTTATTATTTTCATGGCTTTTGCCTTAGAATAAGCTTTACGGTACGGCCTATCGCTCGTTAGTGCCTGGTACACATCGGCGAGAGCAATGATTCTTGCCCCAACTGGGATCTCCTCTCCCTTTAGTTTACCGGGATATCCTTTTCCGTCCCATCTCTCGTGATGATAAAAGATTATAGGTATCAGATTATGCAAGAAATGAATAGGCCTTAAAATATCAGCGCCTATTTGAGGATGCTTTTTAATTTCCTCAAATTCTTTGTTTGTAAGCTTTGACCTCTTAAGGAGTATTTTCTCGCTTATGCCAATTTTTCCAAGGTCATGCAGCATGGATGCTTGACGGATCAACTCCACTTCTTCTTTAGGAAGCTCAAGTTTATTTGCTATAAGAGTAGCGTAGTGCCCCGTAAGTTCAACGTGTTCTCCCGTATAATGATCTTTAAGCTCAATGGTCTTAGCAAAAGCGAGAATAGCTTCCGTTAAACTCTGGTTAGCGCGCTTATTAAGCTTATCAATCTTGCTTTGAAGGATCTTTATCCCGCTGCCTTTATTCTGAATCATTATATCCTGAGCTTTTTCTTTCTTAATATCTAGCAGAGAATAAACTCTATTTCCTCCTGACTCTTTTGCTTTGTTTAAGATCTGGTCTACCGAGTCAATTAATTCCATACCATTAATAAACTTATC
>CAZSQC010000020.1:0-6810 GCA_964608955.1 uncultured Planctomycetales bacterium
CAATCTTGCTCTTATGATGAGCCTCAACTATTTCAATACCATAATCAGGTCCCAGCCTCGCAGCAATCTGCGGCAATATCGAAAAAAGAGTATTCACCCCGATACTAAAATTAGGAGAAAATACAACCGGAATGACTTTAGCAACCTCTTCAATCTTCTTTAATTGATTATCGCTTAATCCGGTAGTTCCTAAAACCAGCGCCTTTTTGTATTTAGCAGCATAATCAAGGCTTTCATCTGCGGCTTGTGCGACTGTAAAATCTATAAACACATCAACAAGAAATATCCCGTCAAGATTTGAAGAAATCTTAAGTTTGCCGATCTCTTTGCCGATTGCCGGAATTCCTTTTCTCTCCAGGGCGAGGGCGATCTCAAACGTTTTATCAGCAGAAGCCAATTCAAAGATACGCCTGCCCATTTTACCGCAAACGCCGGATATTCCTAATTTAACCATATTCTGATTAATATTCATTTAACTCTCCCGTTGAAATAATTACTACTTTAACAAACCGTAATCAGTTAAAGCTGCTTTTAACTTCTCCAGATTATCCGCAGACATGCTACACATAGGAAGCCTTAACCCCGGATCGCACAAGCCTAAAAGGCCCATAGCGGTCTTTACCGGAATAGGATTAGTTTCGATAAACAAAGCCTTAATCAAAGGCAAAAGTTTATAATGTATCCTCCTGGCATGCTCTATGTCTCCCTCTGCAAATGAACTTACCAACTCCGCCACATCAGCAGGAACAATATTAGCGGCAACAGAAATAACCCCTATCCCTCCTATGCTTAATACCGGGAGCGTTAAGCTGTCATCTCCTGAAATCAACTGAAAATTCGAAGGGCAGAGAGATTTGATTCTCGACATCTGGTCTAAATTTCCGGAAGCCTCTTTTACTGCCACAATATTCTTGCAATTGCAGGCAAGTTTGGCGATTGTTTCAGGCTCAATATTAACACCCGTCCTGCCTGCTATATTATAAAGAATAATGGGAATCTTAACCGAATCAGCAACCGCCTTAAAATGCTCATAAAGCCCCTTTTGAGTCGGACGGTTATAGTAAGGAGACACCTGCAAAGAGGCATCCGCGCCTGCCTTAGCAGCATGCTTGGTTAACATGACTGCCTCTTCGGTTGAATTTGAACCCGTACCCGCAATAACCACTGCCCTTTTTCTCGCCTGTTCAATAGTAACTTCAATTACGCGCTCATGCTCCTCAAAAGAAAGAGTAGCGGATTCTCCGGTAGTGCCGCACGGCACAATCCCGCTGGTGTTATTTTTAATCTGGTAGTCTACGAGCTCCCTTAGTTTTTTCTCATCAACTTTACCTTCCTTAAACGGAGTAACTATGGCTACAATCGAGCCCCTAAACATAATATTCCCCCTTGTAGACAATTTTAGCACTGCCTTCTAACCAAACATTTTTAAAATTGTTCCCTTTTTTCTCGAAGTAAACTCTCAATACTTCCTGGCTTTGAGTTTTTACCTGAACCACACTATCCAGATTATTTAACAACGCAAAGATTATGGCAGAGGCAGTACTCCCGGTTCCGCAAGCTAAAGTTTCACCCTCAACCCCTCTCTCATACGTACGGATGGCAATAGTATCATTTCCTAATAACTCTACAAAGTTCACGTTTGTCCCTGCGGGGTAGAATTTTTTGTGGAACCTTACAGCCCTTCCGAGAAGCCCTACGTCAATATCCTTTAATCCTTCTACGAAGATTACCGTATGCGGCACTCCGGTATTAACAAAATTAACCCTAATCTTCTTACCCAGAATATCCAACGGAATATCAAGCAAAACATTCTTCGGGTCAGTAAGCTTAATTCTAACCCGGCTTGCCTTTATCGAGGTATCAATTACGCCGGCTAAAGTAAAAAGTTTTCCACTATTAACTTTTATGTATAATGCAGCACAGCGCGCTCCATTGCCGCACATTTCTGCCTCGGAACCGTCTGCATTAAAAATACGCATTGAAGTGCCACTGCCTTTTTTATTTAAAACCAGCAGGCCGTCAGCTCCTATCCCATATTTACGGTCACACATCTTTTGCGATAGCTTTTTTAAATTCCGCCACTTTGACAAGCCCTCAACAACCACGAAATCATTCCCTGATGCAACCATCTTAGTAAAGTTTATTTTCATACCTGATTACCATCCTAAAAGAAAAGAAGGAATTGTTTCATTGCGCACTAAATCTTCAAAAGACTCCCTCTTTCTGATTACAAAATACCTGTCTTTAACCACCAGTACCTCCTGCGCCCTTCTCCTTGAGTTATAATTACTTGACATACTAAATCCGTAAGCACCCGCACTCATTACGGCGAGAAAATCCCCTTCTTTAAATTTAGGGAGCATTCTTTCTTTAGCAAGAAAATCTCCGGATTCGCAGATAGGGCCTACGATATCAGCCTTCTCCATTTTTGCCCTGGGATTTCTTTCTATTTCCAGTATATTATGGTATGCCTGATACAAAGAAGGCCTTATAAGGTCATTCATCCCTGCGTCTACAATTATAAATTTCTTCTTTGGAGTATCCTTTATATACAGCACTCTTGAAACAAGAATACCGGCATTGCCGACGATAAACCTGCCGGGTTCCATAATAATCTTTAAGCCGGTTTTTTTCAATAACGGCAATACTTTATCGGAGAATTTTTTGGCGGTCTGGGGGTCTTCTTTGTCATAAATAATCCCTAAGCCTCCACCGATATTAAGATACTCTAAAGCTATTCCTTTCTTCTTTAGAGTATTAATGAAGTCAACAGTCTTATTTATCGCAGCAACATAAGGAGCGCTATCCGTTATCTGAGAGCCGATATGAATATGCAAACCGCAAATCCTTATATTTTCTAATGCCCTGCGCATTAGAAAAATCTGGGCAGCACTCTTGAAATCAATGCCGAATTTATTGGTTATCTTACCGGTAGTAATATAATGATGGGTCTTAGGCTCCACATCAGGATTAATACGTATCGCTACATTAGTTACCTTATTCAGCTTACCGGCGATGCGGTTTATCGCTTCAAGTTCAGGCAAAGACTCCACGTTAAAAAAGAGAATGCCGAGTTTTACTGCTTCTTCACTTTCCTTTTCAGTCTTTCCTACCGAAGCGTAAACAATTCTTTCCGCGGGACAACCTGCTTTAATTGCGCGCGAGAGCTCTCCTCCCGAAACAATATCCAACCCGGCGCCCTTATCTACCAGAGCCCTAAGAATAGCAAGATTTGAATTGGCCTTTACCGAATAACAAATTAAAGGCTCTATCGGCTTAAAAGCCTGTTCGAGTTTTATAAAATGATTGATTAAGGTGTGGTAACTGTAAATATACAGCGGAGTCCCGAAACGTTTTACTAAATCCGATATGCGCACGTCCTCACAAAAAAGGCTGTTTTTCTTGTAACTAAATTCATGCATATAAAAACCTTTAACCTAACTTGTTAAGCCAAAAACTTATTTGTTTTCTAACATTTTCCGGGCTAGTACCGCCAAAAGATTTCTTTAAACTTACGGATGCGTTAGGGTTTAGCATCTTCTTCATATCGGCCTCAAACTTTTGAGAGTACTTTTTTAATTCCTTAAGCGATAAATCAGAGATTCTTAACCCCTTATCCAAAGAATTCCGCACCATCCTGCCGACTATATCATGGGCTTCTCTGTAAGAAAGGCCTTTTTTAATCAAATACTCCACGACATCCACTGAAAACATGGATTCATCTTTTAGCCGCGCTGAAATTGACTCTTTTTCAATGACAATATTCTTAAAAAGCGGTATGAAGATTTCCAGAATGCTTTTAATGGTATCTACAGCCTCAAATAACGGCGGCTTATCAAGCTGCAAATCCCTGTTGTAAGAAGAAGGCAGTCCCTTCATCAGAATAAGGATGCTTGATAAATTACCCTGAATCTTGCCCACCGACCCCCTGATTAACTCCAGAATGTCCGGATTCTTCTTGTGCGGCATAATGCTTGAGCCTGTACAGAAAGAGAAATCGATATCAATAAAAGAAAACTCCTTGGTTGACCAAAGAATAAGGTCTTCCGCCATTCTGGAGAGATGCACCGATAATATAGAGAGGTCAGCCAAAACTTCAATAATAAAATCCCTGTCGCTCACCGAATCAATACTATTGGATGTCGGCCCTTTAAATTTAAGTTCTTTTGCGACAAATTTCCTGTCAATATTAAGGCTGGTTCCTGAAAAGGCGCAAGCGCCCAACGGAGAATAATCAAGCCTCTCCTTAGCATCTAAAATCCTGCTCTTATCCCTCTCTAACCCCTCAACATAACCTAAAAGATGATGCGCCAACAAAACACATTGCGCTACCTGCAAGTGCGTGTAACCGGGTATAATGACATTAAAATTGCTCTTAGCCAGCCCGATTACTGCCCTTTGCAATTCTGCGATCAGCTCCAGAATATCTTCTACCTCATCTTTAATATACATTTTTATATCTAGCGCAATCTGGTCGTTCCTAGACCTGGCAGTATGCAACTTTAAAGCAGGCTTCCCGACTTTTTTAATAAGTATTTCCTGTATATTCGAATGTATATCTTCGGCAGATAAATCGTATTTAAATCTGTTGTTTTTGATATCTTTAAGAATCGAGCTAAGCCCCTTTACGATAAGCGCAGCGTCTTTCTTAGGGATAATACCCTGCTTACCGAGCATTTTAGCATGAGCGATACTTCCTAAACAATCATACTTAGCCAGTCTTTTATCAAAAGAAACACTGGAAGTAAATTTATCTGTTAGCGCGCTTGTTTTTTTAGAAAACCTTGTACCCCAAAGTTTTTTAGACATATTTTTTCCCTTATCTAGCTGCCATTACTTATTTTCACGCGGGACACTCTGTTTCGCAGGGTGTCCCTACTGGCGATACCCGAGCATTACCTCTTATATGGTAAACCCCAAATCTTAATAAACCCTTCAGCTAATTTCTGGTCGAACTTATCCTCTTTACCGTAAGTACTAAGCTCTTTTTTGTAAAGCGAGTGCGGCGATTTTCTAGATACCGCAACACAATTCCCCTTAAAAAGTTTAAGCTTTATGGATCCCGTAACATTTTTTTGAGTTGCGTTGACAAAACTATCCAACGCTTCTTTTAAAGGGGAGAACCATAATCCGTTATAAATCAGCTCGGCATACTTTAAGCTTATTATATCCTTAAAGTGCGAAAGCTCCCTGTCTAAAACTAAGGCTTCGAGCTCTTTATGCGCGATATGCAATATAGTAGCGGCAGGAGCCTCATATATCTCCCTGGACTTAATACCCACGAGCCTGTTCTCAACCATATCAGACCTGCCTATGCCATGCGCTCCGCCGACTTCATTTAAGTAACTTATCAGAGACTTAAGCTTAAAGACTTTTCCGTCTATTTTCTTAGGAATGCCCTTCTCGAAATATACTTCAATATATTTAGGGTAACTTGTCTGGCCTGAAGGGCTTTTAGTAATCATGTAGGCATCTTCGGGAGGCTCCTGCTCTAAATCTTCAAGTATGCCTGCCTCAATGCTTATCCCCCAGATATTCCTGTCAATACTATAAGGCTTTTTCTTAGTAACATCTATCGGGATATTATTATCTTTAGCATATTCTATTTCTTCTTCTCTGGATTTAAACTCCCAGGTTCTTACTGGAGCTATAATCTCAAGCTTAGGATCCAAAATCCCTGCCCCTACTTCAAGCCTTACCTGATCATTGCCTTTACCGGTACAACCATGTGCGACTGCCGTTGCTTTTTCCTTATGCGCAATCTCAACCAGATACTTTGCTATTAAAGGCCTGCCCAATGCCGTAGCCAAAATGTACTTGCCTTCGTAAATTGCGTTTGCTTTCAAGGCTGGCATGCAAAAATCTTCAATAAACTCATCCTGCAAATCTTTGATATAAACCTTGGTTGCGCCGGCAGCTAAGGCCCTTTCCTCTATTGCCTCAATATTCTCTCCGTGTCCTAAACCCTGCCCGAGGTCCGCCATAAAACAAACTACCTCATAACCCTGGTCTTTTAACCATCTTACAATACAAGAGGTATCTAACCCTCCTGAATAAGCTAAAATAACTTTTTTCATCTTCGCTTATCTCCCATACTATACTTATCTTAACAATTTAATTAATACAGCCTTCTGAATATGCATCCTGTTTTCTGCCTGGTCAAAAACTATAGAGCCCTTACTGTCTAATACTTCATCAGTTATCTCTTCGCCCCTATGCGCCGGAAGACAGTGCATAACCAGAGTCTCTTTCCCGGTTGACTTAATAAGATTTTTATTTATCTGGAAACTGCTAAAAACCTGTTTTCTTTTCTGCGCCTCTTTTTCCTGCCCCATACTTGCCCATACATCGGTATACACGATATCCGCGCCTTTTACTGCTTTTAAAGGATCATTAAATAATTTTATGCCGGAGCCGTTTTTTCTCGCCTGAGCTATTGACTCTGATAAAACTCCTTTGTCCGGTTCATACCCCTTCGGCGCACCGACATTAACATTAACTCCTAGCTTAGCACAAGTAAACAATAGTGAATTGCATACATTATTTCCGTCACCGATATAAGCTAAGGTTACCCCCTTGAAATTTTTTAATTTCTCTTTAACGGTAAAAAGATCCGCCAGCGCCTGACAGGGATGCTCATAATCCGAAAGGCCGTTTATTACCGGAATAGTTGCCGACTTTGACATTTCAACGCAGTTTTTATGTTCAAAGGTCCTTAAAACCACACCGTCAACATATCTGGATAAGGTTTTTGAAACATCGGAAATAGACTCCCTTACGCCAAGGTTTATCTCACCCGGAGAAAGATAG
>CAZSQC010000020.1:6820-15876 GCA_964608955.1 uncultured Planctomycetales bacterium
GATAGAGCGAATTTCCTCCGAGCTGAAACATTCCAACTTCAAAAGAAACCCTCGTTCTGTTAGAAGGCTTTTGAAAAATCAAAGCCAGGGTCTTTCCGCTAAGCGCCTTGCTGAATTTAAATCTGTTCTTCTTAAGCATCACTGTCAAATCAAACAAGCCCTTTATATCGTTTGCGGAAAGGTCATTAATTGCAAGCAGGTCTTTTTTCATTTTTAATCCTTACCTTTACGTTTCCTCAAGAAAGCTTAAGCGCCTGGTCAAGAATCGATATGCCCTTGTCTATCTCTTTTTTAGAGATATTAATAGCCGGCATAAGCCTTAAGACTTTTTCATGGGTACAATTTATCACCAGCCCACTCTCAAGGCATCTTAGGACTATTCCTTTTGCTTCAATATTTAATTCAAGTCGGAACATAAGGCCCATACCTCTTACATCCTTGATTATATCATACCTGTCTTTTAAAGCATTAAGTAATAAGGCAAGGTATTCCCCTATTTTCTGGGTGTTATTAAGCATTTTTTCTTCCTGAACGGCTTTTAAAACAGCGAAGGCCGAGCGCGCAACAACCGGGCCGCCTCCGAAGGTAGAAGCATGCATACCCGCAGAAAGAACATCGCTTATTTTCTTATTTACTACCATGCAGCCTATCGGTAATCCGCCTCCTAAAGATTTAGCTAAGGTCATTATGTCGGGCTCTATACCATAGTGCTGATAACAAAACATTTTTCCTGTTCTTCCAATCCCGGTTTGCACTTCGTCTATTATCAAAAGTATATTCTTTTCGTCGCAAATCCTTCTTAAAGACTCTACAAAAGATTTTTCGGCAATATTTATCCCGCCCTCTCCCTGGATAAGCTCCAACATTATAGCGACAGTCTTATCAGTTAAAGCCTTCTTTAACTCGGGAAGATTATTAAATGGCACTGTTTTAAAGCCTTCTACCAAAGGTTCAAATCCGGCCTGGTATTTTTTCTGGCCCGTGGCGCTTAAAGCAGCAAGGGTTCTTCCGTGAAAAGAATTCTCAAATGTTATGATTTCAAACCTTCCTTTTCCGAATTTTCGGGCAAGTTTAATCGCCCCCTCATTCGCTTCGGCCCCGGAATTACAGAAAAACACCTTCCCCGGGAAAGAGAGCCTTATCAGCTCTTTAGCAAGCTTTGCCTGCGGTATATGATAATAATTATTTGGAATAAAGATCAACTTGGAAACCTGATCCCTTATCGCCTGCATTACTTTAGGATGACAATGCCCTAAGTTACCTACTCCCCAACCCGGAAAGAAATCCAGGTATTTCTTGCTATGAATATCAAAAAGCCACGAACCTTTACCCTTAACAAAGATTAGCGGAACCTTTGTGTAGGTAGGCATTATATTCTCGTTATAGCTTTCAAATATTTGATCTATTTTCATTTAATGATTTCCGTCCCGATTCCCTTATCGGTAAATATCTCTAGCAGAAGGCCATGAGGTATTCTGGCATCTACAATATGTGTTTTCTTAACGCCTTTTTCCAAGGCCTCGATGCAGGCGTTAACCTTGGGGATCATCCCCTGCTGGATGATATTTTCATCAATTAAACCCTTTACTTCCTGTATAGTCAAAGTTGACAAAAAGGACTGCGGGTCTTCCGGATTACGCAATATACCCTTTACGTTCGTGAGCAACACAAACTTCTCGGCTTCCATGGCTGAAGCTATATTAGCTGCTGCCTCGTCCGCATTTACGTTATAAGTTTTTTTATCCTTTCCTATCCCCATGGGTAAGACAACCGCAATTCTATCTTTTTTAAGTTCCGAAGAAATCACTTCGGCATTTATCGCATTGATATGTCCCACTAAACCTAAGTCTATTTTAGCCTTTTTCTTTTCCGCCTGAATAAGCGAATCGTTCTTACCGTTTAAACTTATTGCCCTTGCTCCAAGCTCGTTTATTTCATTAACGATAATCCCGTTAAGCTCCTGCAACTCTTCTTCAACCATTTTAAGAGTTTCTGCATCGGTTACGCGCATTCCGTCAATAAATTCGCTTTTCTTACCGCTTGACCTTAAGCGTTCGCTTATATTAGGGCCTCCGCCATGTACCAAAACGGGCCTTAAGCCCATAAAATTCAGGAAAACAATATCCTCTAGTACCCCTTTACGTATTTTCTCTTCTCCTAAAATACTCCCGCCATACTTTATGACAATAACCTTCTTGTGGAACCTTTTTATATAAGGCAACGCTTCTATTAAGACATCTGCCTTCCTGATTGCTTCTTCCATTTTTTATCTCCGTTAAACCGGTATAAATTGCCGTTTCTTAATTGTATTCGGCGTTAATCTTAATGTATTCAGGCGTAAGGTCCGAAGTATAAACTTTGCATCCCGCAGAACCTAATCCCAGAAAGACATTCACGAAAATATCTTTTTTCTTCAGAGAACTTACGGCGATCTTAAGTCTTTCCTCTTTTACGTTTATGCCGCTTGCGCCTATTGCCGAAGCGATCCTTCCGAAATTCGGATTTTGCCCGTAACATGCCGTCTTAAAAAGATTTGAATTTGCTATTGCCAAAGCAGCTTTTTTTGCTTCCATAGAGGTCTTAGCACCCGCAACACTTATCTCAATAAACTTACTGGCGCCTTCAGCATCCCTTACTATCATCTTAGCCAACTCTATACAAACAAAATCAAGTGCTTTCGAGAATTGCTTAAGGCCTCTTTTGTTATCAATTATTTTGTTTCCCGCCGCAGAATTTGCTAACAACATTACGCTGTCATTAGTACTCATGCATCCGTCAACTGTTATGGAATTAAACGACTTCGCAACAGAAGATTTCAAGGCTAACCTTAAACAGGATTTTTTTATATTGGCATCCGTCAATATAAAAACCAGCAAAGTCGCCATATTCGGAGCAATCATACCGGCACCCTTAGCTATAGCACATACACATATTTCTTTTTTCCCTATGACAAACTTTACGGATATCTCTTTAGGGAAAGTATCCGTAGTCATAATCGCTTTTTTTGCATCATTTATACCGAAAAAAGAAAGCTTATCTACCAGGACAGGGATGCTTTTCTTTATTTTTTCTACGGGCAATCTTCTACCAATGATACCGGTAGAGGCAACCAGGATATTTTCTTTTTTAAGAGATAATTCTCTGGCAAGATAAGCAATAGTTTCCTCAGCAGCCCTGATCCCGTATCTTCCGGTAAAACAATTCGCATTTCCGCTATTAGCTATAATAGCGTTAAAACTTACGCCTTTCTTTAATAATCTTTTACAAACAATAACCGGAGCAGCCTTAACTTTGTTAACCGTAAAAAGGCAGGCAGCCGAAGCAGCAGGCTTCGAATACATCAGGGCTAAATCCGGCCTTCCGGACTTTTTTATCCCGCAGGAGACTGCGCTGGCCTTAAAACCCGAAGGAAGAACTGCCCTCTTATATATCTTCACAATAACCCCTCGTGTTCGGGAAATTTATACATAATATTCATATTCTGCACAGCCTGGCCCGAAGCGCCTTTCAATAAATTGTCTATCGCGCTTATAATAACAATCGTTGAGCCCACTTCCTTAATACCGATGTCGCAAAAATTAGTATTAACAACATCTTTGAGCCTGGGCATGATACCGCTCTTTCTTATTCTTACAAATGGCTCTTTCTTGTAAAATCTTTTATAAATCTCAACAAGAGATTTCTCACTGCATGATTTATTCTTGTTAATATAAATAGTCTCCAATATCCCCCTGCTAAGCGGAAGAAGATGCGGTACAAATGTAACGTTAACGGATTTACCGCTTATTCTTGATAATTCCTGGTTAATCTCGGGAACGTGCTGATGCTCACCTACTTTATAAGCCTTAAAATCTTCGTTTGCCTCGGAAAAAAGAAAGTTCTCTGAAACCTTCCTGCCTGCACCGCTTACCCCGGATTTAGCGTCAATGATAACCGATGTTAAATCCCCTAAACCAAAAGCCATTAAGGGAGCTAATGCCAATATCGCCGCAGTAGGATAACAGCCCGGATTAGCTATAAGCCTGGCATCTTTAATGTTATTTCTATACAATTCAGGTAGTCCGTAAACCGAATCTTTAAGGCCTTTTAAGTCGGTGTGCTTTGCCCCGTAAAATTCACCATAAACTTTAGGCTTCTTAATCCTGTAATCTGCGCTTAAATCAATTACTTTCTTCCCTTTTTTTATCAGTTTCGGCGAGAGCTTCATCGACGCAGTATGGGGAAGCGCCAGAAAAACCAGGTCGGATTTTCTACATATATTCTCAACAAGTGGTTCCTGACACAGAATCTCAATCCTTCCCTCGAACTCCGGAAATATCGCATCTATTCTCTTGCCGTAGGCACTCCTTGAGAAAAGCCCTGATATTCTCACCTGCGGATGCTTAAGAAGAATTCTAATTAATTCCTGCCCGGTATAACCCGTTACTCCTACTATTCCTACATTTATCATTACTACCCTTCTCCTTTTCAATACGCTAATATTAAGCTAAAAAAACAATATAGTCAAGCACTTTCTCGTCGGACTACAAAAAAATCCCGCCTGTAAAAGCTTCAAGCGGGATTTCAGATAATTTATTTTTCTTATGCCAATTAATCTATAGACATTACCTCTTAGTCCACTGGAAGCGTTTGCGCGCACCCTTCTGCCCGTACTTCTTGCGCTCTTTGGCACGCGGATCGCGGGTAAGATATCCCTGCTTACGTAAAAGATCCTTGAAAGCCGGATCAATACTAATAAGCGCCCTGGATATCCCTAACCTTAAAGCACCGGCCTGGCCGGTAAGACCGCCTCCCCTTATATTAGCAACAACATCATACTTATTAAGATTGTTAGTAACGTCTAAAGGCTGCTTAACTATAATTCTATCTGTTTCGCGCAAGAAATACTTTTCATAAGGACGCTTATTCACCTTAAATTCACCCTTGCCCGGGATCAAAAAAACCCTTGCTACTGATTCCTTGCGTCTTCCAACAGCGCTATATTTTACCGTATCACTCATTGAATTATTAAACCTCCAAGACTTGCGGATTCTGGGCTTTATGGTTATGCTTATCATCCGCATATACTTTTAGCTTTTTAAGCATATCAGCTCCTAATGCCCCCTTAGGGAGCATGCGCCTTACTGCCAGCTCTATAACAGTTTCCGGCTTGTTTTTAAACATAACCTCAAAAGGAACTTCTTTTAAACCGTCAGGATATCCTGAATAACGGCGATAGACCTTCTGCTTTGCCTTTCTTCCCGTAAGCCTGACCTTAGAAGCATTGACAACAATTACGGAATCCCCCGTATCAAGATGCGGTGTAAAAATCGGTTTATGCTTACCCCTTAAAACAGAAGCAATCTTGGTAGCTATCCTGCCTAACACCTTATCCTTGGCATCAACCAGATACCAAACCCTTTTTATATCATCTTTTTTAGCAACATATGTCTTTGTCATAAGTTCTTAAGTATACCATATTCCTGCTTTAAGTCAAATAATTTTTATAAATTTATACACATATATTAACCACAAGCAAAAAACAAGAATAATCAAGAAAGGAATGCTTGCCTTTCTTGGAAAAGCTTTAATGCTTGTATTCGGATTTTTATATATCTTAAAGAATTTATTTTCTCCTATTTTATCAAGCCGCAAACCCACAACCGCCTTTTCTACATTATTATCATCGTCTATAACGGTAAAAACTAAAATTTTAGAAAGAAGTAGCGGATTAAAATCCCTGGAAGGGCCAATTTCCGGCAGAAGCGCATTCGCGCTTGGCCTATCAGAAAGCATCGAAATAGCAAGGCCGGCTAAACCCAGCGAAGAAAAAACAATATCCCCTTTTTTTGAATTATCTTTTACAATCTCAGCAGCTGAAGCATATTCCTCAGGGAACCACAGACTTTTCGTCCTGGCAAGAATAATCCCTGAGAAAGCAGAATTAAAAAAAGAAACCCCTATGCCGGTCTTACCGCTTTCTCCCTGCTTCTCCAATGCTAAGGTGGGAGATATTAAAATTAGCAAAGCACAAAAAATTATAATAAATTTCTTAAAATTAAACCTAGAATAGAAATAATCAACCGCTAAAGCAGATAGTAAGATAACTGCGAGGTACCCCTGCGCGGAGAAAAAACGATAAGGATAGAAAATCAGCGATAAGCTTGCTATCCCTAAACTTAAAAATAAAAGTTTACTACTTCTCTGTTTAAATGCCATAAAAATACCCACTAATGCCAAAACTATTTCAACGGGTTTAATCTGAAAGAGATAGCTTTCATTCATTTTAATCCCTAGAGCAGAGATATACTTTAAAGAAGATAATTCTTTTATTATCATCGGCAAAGAGAAAATAATCCCGACTAGCAAGACCCTAAAAATCTTATTACTCTCAAAGCGAATAAATATACCGTAAATAATCAGGGCCGCAGTAAGATAAAGCGAAATACCTATGTGCGTATAAAAAACCAGGCTTAATAATACTGCAGCCTTAGTATACTCCCTGTCATATACCTTGCTAAAAACTAGAAAAGAAAAAATGAGCGCGATTGTAGCCGGGATATGATTCAAAAGTGAAAGATAAAAAGAATGGGAGGTTAGAAAAAATAGCAAAGAGAAAAAAGCAATCCTTTCGCCATAAAGCTTCCTGATAACCTTCCAAACGGTAAAGATAAGAACCCATGGAATAAAAGCCTCGGATATCTTAGCCAGTAAAACAGGCCCAAAACCAAGCTTAATAAAAGAAGCTAGGATAACATGAAAAAGCGGCGGATAAATATGCACCCTTCCTACCGGAGCGTACTGCAAAAAATCCCAACCGCTATAACCTCCTGCTTGGACAAAACCCCTGGCTGTAATAATATGATAATAAATGTCCATAAACTGCGGAAGGATAATCCAGCGTATAATCTGCTGAGAAAAAAAGAATGCGAGTATTATCTTGGAAGATAAATCCCAGTTTAGATGAATGCGGATATTCTTAAGCATGTTAATACTCTACCCTGACAAGACAAAGACCGCATGCCGGCGCAGTCTGGCCTGCCAATCTCCTGTCTTTACCGTGCAAAATATCTTTTAACCCACCGGATTTTATCTGCCCCCTGCCGGCCTTAATAAGAGTGCCAACTATATTTCTTACCATATTATAAAGAAAACCGTCTGCTATTATATCGATATATACTGAATCGCCGCGCCTGGATATGACTAAACTTTTAACTTTTTTTACAGGGTTTTTATCCCTTCCCAAAGAAGCCTGAAAAGAAGTAAAATTATGTCTTCCCAGGAGTGCTTTGGATTCCCGGCGCATAAGGTTCAAATTAAGCTTGTGAGGATAAAAAAATACCCTTTTCTCCCTTAAAGGCGAAGAATATCCTCTGTTTAATATTGTATAGCGGTAATGTTTGGACTTGCTTGAAAAACGGCTATGGAAGTTTAATGGCGCCAGAGTAAGCTGTGATACCTTTATATCTCTTGGCAAAAGACTGTTAAGCCCTAATTTCAGCTTATCTAAAGGAATATTCGAACTGGTATGAAAGTTAGCTACCTGTGCTAAAGCATGGACGCCTGCGTCAGTCCTTCCGGAAACAACAAGCTTTACCTTTTCCCCTAATATCTTAAAAAGAACGGATTCGAGAATATACTGTATGCTTTTTTTCTTGGTATTAGGCTGAGACTGCCAACCGCAATACCTTGTGCCGGCATATTCAATTTCAAGCCTTATATTTTTTAAGGCTTTTCTATCAGACATTCCGCAATCTGAACCGCATTAGTAGCAGCGCCCTTACGCAGATTATCAGCTACGACCCAAAGCCATAACCCGTTTTTAACAAAGGGGTCCTTGCGAATACGGCCGACAAAAGTCTCATCCCTGCCCTCTGAATCCTTAGGCATCGGATAAATGGCGTTTTTGGGGTCGTCCATAAGCACAATCCCCGGGGCATTCTTTAATATCTCCCTTACCTTTTTCACGCTTAAGTTTTTCTCTGTTTCGATGTAAACAGATTCCGAATGTCCTGTCCTAACCGGCACCCTTACCGTAGTAGCTGATATCTTGATCTTCGGGGCATGCATAATCTTATGCGTTTCTTTAACGAGTTTCCATTCTTCATTAGTATAATCTTCTTCAGTAAAACTGCCTATATGAGGAAAAACATTATAAGCTAATTGCTGGGGCATTGATGTATTAGCAGCCTTAACGTGCACATTATTAAAACCGCGCTGGGATATAAGCGAAATTTCCTCTTTGAGCTGCTCTACGGCGCCTTTCCCTGCTCCGCTTGAAGCCTGCAAAGTTGTAACAATCACCCTCTTTATATTGGCTTTCTTATGAATAGGATTAAGGGCGACTACCATTTGGATGGTTGAGCAATTCGGATTAGCGATAATCCCCTTATGTTTTTTTACGTCTTTAGCGTTTACTTCCGGGACAACCAGGGGAACATCTTGATTCATTCTAAAATCTGCTCCGTTATCTATTACTACTGCACCTCTTTTAACAGCTTCCGGAGCAAACGCAACTGCCGCTCCCTTCTCACCTTCAGTTCCGGCAAATAAAGCTATATCAACTCCCTCAAAACCTTCGGCACTTATAGGTTTAACCGAATACTTTTCACCGTCTACTTCGATATCGCGGGCTGAACGCGCAAAAACACGCAGCTCATTAACCGGGAAGTTACGCTGCCTTAAAACCCGCAGCATTTCAACCCCAACCACACCTGCTCCTACCACTGCCACATTATATTTTTTCATTTTTAGGACACTCCCAAATATATTTATTTAACATTCATAGGTTTTCAACAACTAAATCACCGATCTCCTTAGTAGAATACCCCATCTTTCCGGCTGCCAGAGATTTTAGTTTAGTATTTACTATTTTAATAACTGATTGTTCGATTGCCTGTGCAGCTTTTGACTCTCCCAAATTATCCAGCATCATTCCTGCGGCGCATATGGCTGCCAAAGGATTAATTACATTTTTCCCGGTATATTTAGGAGCACTTCCTCCTATCGGCTCAAACATAGATACTCCTTTAGGGTTGATATTACCTCCCGCAGCAATACCCATCCCCCCTTGTATC
>CAZSQC010000021.1:0-13808 GCA_964608955.1 uncultured Planctomycetales bacterium
ATTCCGCTCCGGAGATGGATTTCCTGAAAGCGCAGGAGAGAAAAGATAAAATCATTGAGTCATTGCGCCTGGGGATGGCATCCGGACTTAAGGGTGTCGATTTCCTTAACGGGCAGGCAGAATTACTTTCCGCTAATAAAGTTTTGGTCGCAGGTAAAATAATAGAAGCCAAGTTTATCCTGATATCTACCGGTTCATGCCCTATGCAGTTAAGTGAACTTGAATTTGACGGAAAAAGGATCCTGTCAAGCGATGAAATGCTTTCTATGAGTTCGATTCCTCCATCTTTGCTTGTAGTCGGGGGAGGAGTTATCGGTTGCGAATTTACCAGTTTATTCTCAAATTTAGGTTCTAGAGTGACTATAGTTGAAAAGGCGGACAATTTATTGCCTTTGGAGGATCTTGAAGTTTCGCGTAAAATCGAGGCATCGTTTAGAAAAAGAGGCATTAATGTTAATACGCGCGCGGATATTTCCTCAATAAATCTGGACGAATTCCAGAAGATTTTAGTTGCGGTAGGCAGAAAGTCCAATATTAATATTCCGGGCATAGAAAAGACCGGGGTTTTGGTAAATAACGGTAAAATAAAAGTCGACGAATATTTAAGGACAAGTGTTGAAAATATATATGCTGCCGGTGATTGTTCTTCAGATATTATGCTGGCAAACTTTGCCGGATATCAGGGGGTTTTGGCAGCGGATAATATTTCAGGTAAATCACGTAAGATAGATAGCAGCCGTATTCCTAATGTCGTCTTTATTGATCCGGAAATGGCTTCCGTAGGGCTAAATGAAAAGTTGGCAAAGGAAAAAGGTTTTAGAGTTAATATCCACAGGTTTGATTATATGGCTTCTGCCATGGCGCGCATTATCGATGAGACTTCGGGGTTTGTAAAGCTAATTTCAGAGAGCGAGACAGGCGTTTTTCTGGGAGCTTCTATTGTGGGGCCTAAAGCAACTGAAATCGTAGGTATTTTGTCAACCGTGCTTTCCTCGCGCCTTAAAATTGATGATTTAAAGAGTGTTATTTTTGCTCATCCTACTATTGCTGAGTCAGTCGGCGAAGCATTAAAATGATTAGTTTACTTAAGGAGGCTTTATGGTCGAAATAATTCTTCCTGAATTAGGTGACAATATAAAAAATGCTACGATTTCCTACTGGTATTTTAAGCCAGGAGATAAAGTTAATAAAGGGGAGGATTTAGTCGAACTAACCACCGATAAAGCCACATTTAACCTGCCTAGCCCGTCCAGCGGCGTGCTTTCGGATATTAAAGCCAGAGAAGGAGAGATTGTTAATGTCGGTTCTTCTTTGGGAATCATCAAAGAAAGCTAAATTCTTGACAATAAATCTGATTTTGTTACTATATATTCAACAGGTTCTTAATATTGCGGGGTAATCTTTATTATGCCAAGGCCAAGAGCTTTACTTGATCTAAAAGAGCTTTCAGGCTATCTTAATATACATCCCCTTACTCTACAAAGGTATGTGCGCTCCGGAAGGGTCCCGGGGTTTAAAGTTAAGGGACATTGGATGTTTGAGTATTACCAGATAAAAAGATGGCTTGGCAATAAAAAGAGGCTAAAATGCCCATTGATTTTAAAAGAGAATTAGAAAGTGCCGCTCGCAGCATGATTTTGGTGCATGATCCTGACCGGCTTATTAAAACTATTGTAAGGGCGATAGTAGAAAAAACCGGAATCGATCACGCAAGCATACTTCTTTATAAACCCGAACGCCAAGCCTATGTTTTAAGTATTTCAGGCGGTTCGCTGGCCAAGAAAATTCCTATAGGATTCGCAACTTTTGACAAAGATGATCCTCTGGTGCGTTTCTTCAGAGAGCGCAGTAGCATCGCTTTATTTTCAAAAGAATACCTGGATTTGGATCAGGCTAAATCCGGCTTAAGCGATGAGTCTACTCCAAAAAGATTGAGAAGCCTATTAAGGGACACTGTTTATCAGATGCAGCTTTTGGATACGGTTGTTTGTATCCCGAGTTATTTCAGGGATGAGCTTCTTTGTGTGCTGCTTTTGGGTAGAAACTCCGAAAGAACGAAGTTCTCTAAGCATGAGCTGGATTTTTTTATAGCCTTAACTTCAAATATGGCTATGGCTATAAGAAATGCCCAGCTTTTTAAAGCCCTAGAATCAGAGCTTAATAAGAAGCACCAGCTTTTTATGCGTACCACCATAGCACTCGTCGCTGCGATAGAAGCTAAAGACAATTACACTCACGGGCATACTACGAGGGTTAGTACTTTCAGCCTTGAAATAGCAAAGAGAATTGCAAAGAAGTATAGGAAGATGGTTAATGACAGATTTTTAGAGAACTTGCATATTGCCAGTCTTCTGCATGATGTCGGGAAGATCGGTATTCCGGAACAAATTCTGAATAAGAGGAGTAACTTAACAATAGGGGAGAAAAACAGGATAAAAGAACATCCGGTAATCGGCGCTACAATAATTAAGCCTATAAAGGAATTGGAAGATTCACTCCTGGGGGTAAAGTACCATCACGAAAGGCCTGATGGTTTAGGATATCCGGAAGGACTAAAGGGAAAGGATATCCCGCTTATCGCTTCTATAATATCCGTGGCTGATTCTTACGATGCCATGACTACTGATAGGCCTTACCGTAGCGCTCTTTGCCGTCAAGAGGCCATCAAAGAAATAAAACAGTTATCTAACCGCCAATTTTCTTCTCTAGTTACAGATGTCTTCCTGGAATTGTGCCAAGAGGGGGTAATCTAGCCTTCCTATGCATCTTAAGCGCGTTATTCTCATGTATATATCCGAAGTTTCAGGGCACCGTAATGCCGCAATTGCAATTGAGAAGGCTTTGCGTGTTTTATCTCCCGAGCTGGAAATATTAAGTATAAATGCTTTTAAGTATACTAATCCCGTGGCGGAGAAAATCACAAACGGTATTTATATGGGGATTATTAAAGTGATGCCTAGGATCTGGGATTATCTTTATGACAATCCTAAAGTAGTAAGCAGAGTTGAGAAAGCTAAGAAAAATATTCATAAGGCCAATTCTCCCAAATTGAAAAGACTTTTTGACAGGTTTAATCCTGAAGCAATTGTCTGCACGCAGGCTTTCCCATGCGGGATGGTGGCGGATTATAAGAAGACATACGGTTTGGATGCTAAGCTCGTTGCGGTTTTAACGGATTACGCCCCGCATTCGTATTGGATTTACGATGACGTTGACTTTTATATTACGCCTTCGGAAGATATCGGTGAGTCTTTGGTACGTAAGGGCGTTGATTCTTTAAAGGTAAAGCCTTTAGGGATTCCCTTTGACCATAAGTTTAATGAGATAGCCGAAAGAAAAGACCTCCTTAGCAAGTACAAACTCGATCCTTCTCTGCCAATTGTTTTGATAATGGGTGGAGGACAAGGTTTGGGGCCGATCAAAACTATTGTCAGGTCTTTGGAGAGGTCCAGAACCGAGCTGCAAGAGATTGTGGTTGCCGGAACTAATACCAGGCTTCTGGATTCGTTAAAAAGAAAGATAAAAAGGTATAAGAAGAAGGTTTTGCTTTTTGGGTATACGCATCATATCAATGAATTAATGTCTTTAGCTGATGTGGTAATCAGTAAGCCAGGAGGAGTGACTACTGCCGAAGCCTTATCTTTAGGTAAACCTATGGTAATAGTTAAACCTTTGCCCGGGCAGGAGGCCAGTAATACCAGCTACTTATGCGCTAAAGGCGCGGCAATAAAAGTAGAGAATCCCAGGAAAATTAACCTTGTTATTGATAGCCTTTTCTCCAACCATCTTAAACTGGAGGCTATTCGTGAGGTTGCCAAAAATACCGGCAAGCCGAATGCCAGCTTTGATATAGCAAAGCTTATATTGAGAAAATAACGGATGCTCGAATATTTTCTATATAGGATAGGTGAATTAATTGCTTTAAGTTTACCGCAGAAGATAGCCTATCGTCTCGCTATTACTCTTTCGAATATACATTATCAGTTTGCTTTTAGGGACCGTAAGGTGATAACCGATAACCTTAAGGTGATATTTCCTGAAAAGGAACGAAGAGAGATCTGGCGAATAAGAAAGAATGTATTCCGGAATTTTGCAAAATACCTGACGGATTTTTTGCGTTTCAAGAAGCTCGATGTAGAGTATATCAAAAGGAATGTCAGGCTTATAAATATTAGTAATATAAATGAGGGCTTAAAAAGCGGTAATGGCGTTATCCTGGTTACTGCGCACCTAGGGAACTGGGAGCTTGGAGGTGTTGTACTCTCAATGCTTGATTTTCCTATAACAAGCGTTGCGTTGCCGCATAAATCAGAGAAAGTTGACAAATTCTTTAATACGCAGAGGGAGAGTAAGGGCATAAAAATATTTTCACTGGGGAAAGCAGCGAAGGCATGTTTTAGGGAATTAAGAAAAAATAATGTAATTGCTTTAGTGGGTGATAGGGATTTCTCCGGTAAGGGGATGGTTACTCAATTCTTCAATAAGCCTACGATTTTTCCGGAGGGCCCGGCAGCCCTTTCCTTAAAGACAAATGCTGTTATTATTCCCGGTTTTATGTTAAGAAACAGCGATGATACTTTTAGCCTTATTATGGAGCAGCCTTTAGCTTATCGCCCTAGCGGAGATCCTAAGCTTGATCTGGAACAAATAATTAGTTCTTATAGATGTGTTTTTGAGAAATATATAAGAGAGTACCCTGATCAATGGTACATGTTCAGGAGGTTTTGGAGAGAATGAAGATTTGCGTTATTATCCCGGCGTATAACGAAGCGGGTAACATACTTAAGCTTATTGATGAGGTAAGGAAGCATCCTCTGGATATTCTGGTTATTGACGACGGTTCCAGCGACGGAACATTTAATATCGTAAAAAATGCCGGTGTCCAGTGCATGTTGAACCTTGAAAACCAAGGTAAGGGCGCTTCTTTGTCCAAAGGTTTTAGATACGCCGTTGATAATAATTACGATGCGGTTATAACCATGGATGCCGACGGACAGCACCTGCCGCAGGACCTCCATTTATTTACTGAACTGGCAAAAAATCCCGATGTACAGATTATTATCGGAAACCGGATGGGTAATGTGCGTAATATGCCTGCCATAAGAGTGTGGACCAATAAATTCATGTCTTGGATGATTTCAAAAATAAGCGGGCAGAAAATACCAGATTCCCAGTGCGGGTACAGGCTTATAAAAAAAGAGGTATTAAAGAGCGTCAGCCTTAAGACATCTAAATATGAGACTGAATCCGAGATTCTGATTAAATCTTCGCGGTTGGGTTTCAGGATTGAGTCAATACCGGTAAAAAGCGTTTATGGCAAGGAAAAAAGCAGTATCAATCCTTTTGTTGATACCTTAAGGTTTATTAGGCTGATTATGCGGGGTTGAGATTTGTTGAATTGGATAATTGAAAGCTTAAAAGGTCTTCCTGAACAGTATATTGTGATGATTGTCGGTTCACTTCCGATATCGGAATTAAGAGGAGCGATTCCCTTGGGGCTATTCTTCGGTATGTCGCTTACCAAGGCTTTTCTTTGGGCAGTATTGGGAAATATTATTTTTGTAATACCGGCTCTTTTTCTTTTTGCTCCGATCAGCGGTTATCTTAGAAGGTTTAGGGTGTGGGCAGGTTTTTTTAACTGGATATTTGAACGCACAAAGAAAAAATCCGAGCAGATACAGAAGTATGAAGCCTTAGGGTTGTTTCTTTTTGTTGCGGTGCCTCTTCCGATGACCGGTGCCTGGACAGGAGTAATTGCGGCTTCTCTTTTTAAGATAAAATTCAGGTATGCGGTTACGGCAATCTTTTGCGGAGTAATTGTAGCAGGGCTCATAGTTTCAATGCTTTGTGCTTTAGGAATTTTAAGCTGGAAGGCGATCTCGGCATGATACATGTATATACAGGAAATGGTAAGGGCAAGACTACGGCTGCTTTGGGACTTGCCTTGCGCGCCTGCGGAGCTGGTTTAAAAGTATTTTTCTGCCAGTTTGTAAAAGGGCGTCACTACAGCGAGCTGAAATCTTTAAAGAAACTAAAGAATATAAAAATCCGGCAATTCGGAAGGAGCTGTTTTATAAAAACTTCTCCTAAAGAGTCAGATAAGAGGCTTGCGAGGGAGGGTTTTTTTCTGGTTAAAAAGATTATTCTAAAAAAGAATTTTGACCTGGTAGTATTAGATGAAATAAATATAGCAATAAAATTAGGGCTTTTAGATTTAAATGAGGTATTAAATCTTTTGGATCTAGTTGACAGGGATACGGAGGTTGTCTTAACCGGCCGCTATGCCCCGGATCAGATTATAAAAAAGGCGGATCTGGTAAGTGAGATAAAAGAAAAGAAGCATTATTATCGGAATGGCGTAAAAGCGCGCCGCGGGATCGAATTCTAAAATTATCTTGACACTTAAATTTCTTTATATTAACATAACGATATTAAGAGGAGGTTATTTATGTTAGCTATCAGTTTAATTCTCGTAGGTTTCTTGTTAAGGCTCATTCCGCATGCGCCTAATTTTACTCCGGTAGCCGCAATTGCTTTATTTTCCGGAGCGTATTTAAATAGAAAATATGCGGTTATTGTCCCTTTAGCACTTATGGCGGCAAGCGATATTTTTATCGGATTACACAATGTCATTCTTTTTACTTGGGGAGCTTTTATTATTTCAGCTTTTCTTGGTATGTTCTTAAGAAATAATAGGAATGTCTTAAGGGTCGCAGGAGCCTCTTTGTTGTCTTCCTTTGTTTTTTTCGTGTTAACCAATTTCGGGGTCTGGGTTATGGGTTGGTATCCGCAGAATTTAAAAGGCTTATTAGATTGTTATGTTATGGCGTTACCGTTTTTACGTGATTTTACTGTCTCAACTTTAATATACAGTGCTTTTCTATTTTCGGCTTTTGAATTTATCGCTCTGTTTGTAAAGAAAACAAAATTAGCAAAAGCTCTTTTGTAAGTTCTTATTTTCAGGATTTATGGCTCAAGGGAAGGTTGTGCGAATCAACCACAGTCCCGCTGCTGTAATCTCTATATCTTGTTTAAAGCAAGTTTTCTTCCGGTAAGGCTTTTGCCACTGTCCTTAAAAAAGGCGGGAAGGCGTGTCGGGGGAAAAGAGAAAGTCAGAAGACCTGGCCGTAAATTAAGTCCAAAGTAATCTCCGGCCCGCGGACAAGGCTGGAAGGGAAACAGGGATACCCTTAATGCAAATGTTATAGCATTAAGGGTTTTTTATTTTAACGTCTGGGAAAGGTAAAGGGAGGAATGAAGAGTAAAAGCTTGGTGGTATTTTTATTATCTTGTGTTTTTTGTATTCTAGGAGGTATCGGTGTTGTTATTGCAGGCGAACAATCTGTTGACCTTGATAAGATTGTGGTTACTCCTTATCGTTATGTGGAAAGCCTGGCTAATTCTCCGGCGAGTATTTCGGTAATTGATCAAAACCAGATAGCTAATTCCGGAGCTTCAACTGCTGTCGGGCTTCTTTCTCAGGTATCTGGAGTCGTAGTAAGGGATTGGTCTGGTAACGGTTCAAAAGCTACGGTTGATATAAGGGGGTTTGGAGAGCAGGCCGGTTTAAACGTTCTTGTCCTTGTAAACGGCAGAAGGGTGAATGAAATTGATTTATCAGGGGTAAGTTGGAGGCAGATACCCGTTGAACAAATAGAGAAAATAGAAATTCTTAAAGGAGGGTTTGGGGCGGTCCTGTACGGTGATAATGCCGTAAGCGGGGTAGTAAATATTATTACCAAGAGAGGAGGGGATAAAGTTTTATCTGCGGAAGTCTTGGGTGAGTACGGCAGTTATGATATGAATAAAGAGAATATCAACTTAGGGGGCACCGTAGATAACTTAAACTACTTTCTTAATTTTGGTAGGGAGGGGACTCACGGATATAGAAACAATTCTTATCTTAATGCTTCAAATTTCTCTTCTAAGCTTGACTATAAGTTAGATTCTACCGATACCTTGCTGCGTTTTAGCCAGGATTACAGTAAGTCTGAATACGGGCTTCCGGGAGCTTTGTCTACTACCGATCTTTTTAATTTTAACCGCAGATATTCCGCTTACGGTGATGATCATGCCAAGGATACCGATTATAATTTTAATCTTGGTTTTGATCAGGAAACGGGGGATTTTGGTAAATTTTCCTTTGATGCTTCTATGCGCCGCAGGCAAACCTTCTCGAATTTTATAGGTGCTAATTCTGGATACAATCCAATCGTAAAGTCGCATATCAGGACTGTCGGAATTAATCCTAAGTATGTCTTTGATAGGGATATTTTTAGCGCAGCTAATAAAATAATTATGGGGCTTGATTTTTACCGCTACGATTTTAATTCGGATACTTTCGACATTAGCATTGCCAAACAGAGCGATAATTACGTAAGGAAGCTTTCGCAGGCGTTGTATTTTCAAGACCAGCTAGATTTAAGTGAGCATTTTACAATAACCGGAGGATATAGATATGAAAGCTTCAAATATGACTTTAACTACAACGATTACTCCTCTTTTCCTAATCCTCCTATTGATTCAAAAGTAAGCTTGAGGTCAACCGCTTATAATGTTGGGTTGGTATACAAATACGGCCCGGGAAGTTTTTATGCTAACCACAGCAAGGGGTTCCGTTCTCCGGCAACTGACGAGTATTTTGTTTGGGGGGTTTTTAATCCGGATCTCAAGCAGCAGGATAGCAAGAATTATGAAGTAGGGCTGCGGCATAAAATCTCCGATTCGTTTGATTTAGGGATTTCAGGTTACATGATGTTTTTAAAGAACGAACTCTATTATAATCCGGCAACTTTTTCGAATGAAAATTACGATAAGACACGTCATCAGGGGATTGAATTCGATTTTAACTCAAGCCTTCCTTTTGATTTTAAGCTTAACGGAAATTATTCATTCCAAGAGGCTATTTTTAAGGACGGACAATATAAGAATAAAAGCATACCGATGGTACCCGAACATAAGTTTAACCTAAGCCTGGTACATTTCTTTGATCAATTCTTATCCGCTGGTGCTTCGTTGAATTATATGAGCAGTCGTAGGTTTATTAATGATGAAGCTAATAGATGGCCAAGCCTTAAGCAGGGTTTTACCGTTGATATAAAGCTTTCTTACGATAAAGCAGATTTTAAAATAGCTACCGGCATAAACAACATTTTCGAGGAAAAATATTACGAATACGGAGTCTGTAACGCGACTACCGGAGCAGTTAATTATTATCCGGCTGCAGGAAGGAACTTCTATCTGAAGATCTCAAGAAGGTTCTAGCAATCTTCTCGGGCTTCGTTGCAGTTTTTGATTTTTTATGCTAAAATTAAACTATGAACGAAAGGAAAATTCTTCAGGTTTCGGTTATCGTTTCATTTTCTTTGCATGCTTCTGTAATATTAGGAAGTCGTTTTATTCCGTTTGTAAGATTCGATGAAACGGATAAAAAAATCCAAGTAACTTATATAAAGATAGAAGAAGAAAAGGTAAGCCTTAAACCTAAGGATATCCTAAAGACTGAACTCTCAAAGAAGCCACCGCCCCCTTTTATTGACCCGGAAAACATTAAAATTAAAAATGAGATATCAGCTCCTAAGGAGATTGAACCATTAAAGCCGGATCTTGGTAAGCCCGGTTTTGTTCTACCGGTGAACAAAAAGGTTGTTTTGCCCGCGGTAGAATTGTCTAAGATAGATAATCCTTCTTACCTGACTTACTATCAAATTGTGCGGGAAAAGATAAGAAGGGCTGCTTATCAGGGTTATACCCGCAGAGAGACAGGGGAGGTGTATGTTTCTTTTTCGGTTTCCCGTGACGGCAGGCTCGGGGATGTTGCTTTGGTGGAGGAGAGGTCTTCCGGCAGTTCTTATCTTAAGGATATTGCTTTATCAAGCTTAAGACATGCTTCTCCTTTTCCTGTTTTTCCTAAAGATTTAGACTACCCTTTTCTTTCTTTCAACGTTGCGATATCATTTGAAACCGACTAAAACTCAACCGTTGACACGCCTCTGAAAGAATGATATAGTAGATAATCAAGTTTATAAATTTTAAATATTTCTTTTAATATTTTTGGAAAGGAGATGATTATATTGTCCGAAGTTGAAGTTAAGAAAGATGAATCTTTCGAAGCGGCCTTGCGCCGTTTTAAAAAGAAGATCGAGCAGGAAGGTATTTTGCGGGAAGTAAGAGACCGCAAGCATTACGAGAAACCGAGCGAACGTAAAAGAAAGAGAGCTAAAGAAAGAAGATAGGTAATATGTCTCTTGCTCTTTCGACCTCCTGGAATGCCTATCGGCATAAAAATGCAGCCGGAATGCTCTTTGAAATAAAACAGCTTGGTTTTAGCTGTGTAGAGCTCAGTTTTAACCTTACTCCGCGCATGCTCTCTGAAGCACCTTCAATATTAAAGAATTTAAAAATGGATGTTTTAAGCATCCATAACTATTGCCCCATCCCCGGCGATTTGACTCGTCAAGAAGCCCTTCCGGATTGCTATTCTCTGTCCTCTTTAGACCACCGTGAACGAAAACTTGCGCTTAAATACACCAAGAGAAGCGTTGATACCGCAGCGCGTTTAGGGGCAAAGGTTTTGGTCCTGCATTGCGGAAGAGTGGAGATGAATGATAAGACTAAGAAACTCATTAATCTTTACGCAAAAGATTCTAAGGAGTGCTTGGAATTTAAAAAGATAAAATCCGAATTTGTCCTTGAGAGATTCCAAAAGAGCAAAGCTTTTTTTACCAATGCATTAAGATCGATCGAAGAGCTAAGCAAATATGCTCAAAAGAAGGGAATCAGTTTGGGGATTGAAAACCGTTTTTACTACCGTGAAATTCCGGATTTTGAAGAATTAGGGGTAATCCTTAAGACTTTTAAGGGAGCAAATGTTTTTTACTGGCATGATACCGGTCATGCAAGGGTAATGCAAAATCTGGGTTTTGTAAGCAGAGGGAGCTTATTAAAGAATTATTCAGGCCGTCTTATCGGCGTGCATTTGCATAATACTTTAGGGTGCCGGGATCATTTGGCTCCTTTTAAAGGAGACCTTAATTTTTCCGATATAAAGTCGTGTTTATCTAAGAATACAATTAAGATTATTGAGGCGCATTATCCTGCTTCAGCGGATGAGATTGTAAAAAGCAAATCTTTTTTAGAAAAGACTTTTGGGGATTTAAATTAATGTTACGTAGGCCTGTTTTTGCAGGGCAATTTTACCCGAGTGAACCTAAGGAAATAAAACGCCTGATAAAAAGTTTCTTAGGTGACAAAGAATACCCCAGAAAGAAAGCCTTGGCGTGTCTTTTGCCTCATGCCGGGTATGTCTATTCGGGAAAGGTGGCCGCGCTTACCCTTGCCGGCATAGAAATACCTTCCAGGATAATCATGCTGGGGCCTAATCATACCGGCAACGGAGAGCAGGTAAGTATTATGCCGGAAGGTTCCTGGCGTACGCCATTGGGAGAGGTAAAAATTGACGAGGCGTTAGCAGAAACATTCCTAAAAGAATGTAAATATCTTAAAGCGGATACATCTGCTCACAGTGAAGAGCATTCTCTGGAAGTGGAGTTGCCGCTTTTGCAGTTTTTTAGGCCGGAATTTAAAATAGTACCGATAGCTTTTATGACAGATGATTTAAAAACGTTAAAAGAAGTTGGTTTCCAAATCGCGCAGGTAATAAAATCTTCATTGCCGGGAGAGGATTTTCTTATTCTCGCAAGCTCGGATTTAACGCATTATGAACCGCAGGAAGAAGCGGCGGAGAAAGACAGTAGTGCGATTAATGCTATTCTTAAGCTGGATGCGGATATGCTTATGCACAGGATAAAGGAATTTAATATTTCAATGTGCGGGTTTGCGCCTGCTATTGTAATGATCAGCGCGGCTAAGGATTTGGGGGCAAGAGAAGGTAAATTAATTAAATATCAAACAAGCGGAGATGTTAACCGGGATATGAGTGCTGTAGTCGGGTATGCCGGAATAACATTAAATTAATTATGGAAGAAAAGAAAGAATTTGTGCCACCGAAACCGGATTTCAGCTTTTTTATTACGACTTTATCTTTGCAGGCTTCAATAGCCTTAGGTCAAATACCAAATCCAGCCACAAATAAAAACGAGAATGACCCTAGTCAGGCCAAGTTTATTATTGACACATTGGATATGTTAAAAGAGAAGACCGCAGGGAACCTTAAAGAGGATGAATCAAAGCTTCTTGAAAATCTGCTTTTCGAACTTAAAAATCTGTATCTTACCAAATCACAAGGAGAAGCCAAATGATTGATAAAGAGCTTTTAGATATACTTGCTTGTCCTGCCTGTAAAGGAGACGTGGAGCTAAAGGAAGAAAGGATCCGTTGCAAGGTCTGCTCCCGGAGTTATCCGATAAAAAACGGAATTCCTGTTATGCTCATAGATGAATCGGTGGAGGAGAAATGATAAAAGTTTTAGTGATTCACGGTCCGAACCTTAATTTATTAGGCAAAAGAGAGCCGGCAGTGTACGGCAGGGTTACCCTGGATGAGATTAACCGGGAGTTAAGGAAGATTGCAAAAAAGAGAAAAATAGCCCTGGTTATCAAACAATCTAATCATGAGGGGAAAATCGTTGATTTAATAGCACAAGCCGGTAATAAATTCTCAGGAATATTAATAAATCCTGCAGCCTATACGCATACAAGCGTTGCCATAAGAGATGCTATATCAGCCGTGGCAATACCTGCTGTTGAGGTCCACCTTTCTAATATTTATTCCCGCGAGGAGTTTCGCCATAAGTCTTTAATCAGCCCGGTAGCTAAAGGCACGGTGTTGGGCTTCGGTACAAAAAGCTATTTATTGGGGCTTGAGGCTTTAGTCGACTTGATTAAATGAAATGAACAGGATATTAGAACTAAGGAATAGGCTTAAGCTCAGTTCTCTTGACGCGATAATCGTATCTGCGCCTGCTAATATCTATTACTTTACGGATTTTCTTAATCCCGAAGCATACTTACTCATAACTCACAAAGAAACAATCTATTTTACCGACTCTAGATACATATTGGATGCGAGAAGGAGATTGTGTAAAAAGGCTAGAGTGGCCCTTATTAACGGTTCGGTATTTGAGATGCTGGCTAAAGAG
The DNA here is from genome assembly GCA_964608955.1 of uncultured Planctomycetales bacterium. Taxonomy (GTDB): domain Bacteria; phylum Omnitrophota; class Gorgyraeia; order Gygaellales; family Profunditerraquicolaceae; genus Sherwoodlollariibacterium. Next base: position 13,100 of record CAZSQC010000021.1, read on the forward strand.
TGCGTTAACCTAAGTTTAAATAAGGTTGCTTTTGAAGAAAGACATCTTCCTTATGCCGAATATAAAAAGATAAAAGATTGCCTGAAAGGAACGTCTTATCTTGTTCCTGTTCATGGGATTGTGGAGGGGATGCGCCGCTGTAAAGACCCCCAAGAAATTGAAAAAATAAGAAAGGCAGCTAGTATTGCGGCTTTGGCAATAAAATCAGTGCAGGAGTTTATCCGGCCCGGAGTCAGCGAGCTTGAAATCTGCGCAGAATTGGAACGTTTTATGCGCTATAACGGCGCCATGGATTCTTCTTTTGATATAATTGCGGCCTGCGGGAAGAACTCTTCTTTTCCGCACCACCTTTCTTCAGCAAAAAGGTTATCTAAGAACGATATTCTTCTTATTGATGCCGGAGCGGATTATTCAGGGTACAAATCCGACTTGACAAGGGTATACTTTTTGGGTAAAATTAATATTCTTGCCCGCCGTATTTATTCCATAGTGCTTAAGGCGCAGAGCCTGGCAATAAGCAAAATAAGGCCGGGAGTAAAGGTGAGTTTTATTGACAATTTAAGCCGTAACTATATCGCAAGCAAGGGGTACGGTAAATATTTCCTGCATAGTCTGGGGCACGGCACGGGTTTGGAGATTCATGAATACCCTTCAATCTCCCCTAAGTCCGATGCGGTGTTAGAAGGAGGGATGATTTTTGCGGTTGAAA
>CAZSQC010000021.1:13818-15718 GCA_964608955.1 uncultured Planctomycetales bacterium
GATGTGAGGTGTTAAGTGGCGCTATCAATAAATGAAATTAAATCAGGGGTAACTGTGTTAGTCGACGGGGAGGTTTATGTGGTTATTGACGCTCAGCATGTAAAACCCGGTAAGGGTGCTGCTTTTGTGCGCGCTAAGCTGAGAAATATGAAAACTTCCAATGTGCAGGAAAAGACTTTTAGAGGAGATGAGAAAATCGAGCAGGCTTACGTAGAAGAGCGTAAGCTTCAGTATCAGTATAATTCCGGGCACCTTTTCCATTTTATGGACCAGGATAATTTTGAAGAGATAACGGTTTCCGAAGAATCGTTGGGGGATAAAAGGAAGTTTTTAAAAGATAATATAGAAGTTTTAGGTTATTTCTTTAAAGATGAAGCGCTTTCGATTAATCTGCCTAATTTTATTGAGTTCGAGATCATTCATACCGAGCCCGGGATAAAAGGCGATACGGCTAAAAGCGGGACTAAGCCTGCCGAGGTTGAGACCGGTGCCAGTATCCAGGTGCCATTATTTATTGATGTAGGGGATAAAATTAAGGTTGATACCCGTACGGGAGGATACGTAGAAAGGGTAAATTAAAGAGGAGCTTAAATGAATATTAAAGAAATAAAAGAGATGATTAACCTTATGAATGAAAACGGTCTTATGGAGCTGGAGGTCGAAAAAGACGGAATGCGCATAAGGCTTAAGAAAACTCCTGTAGGGATTGAGGCAGTCGGCAGCCCGGTTATTATGGAGCGTCAGAGGATTGAGCATCCGGTTTTAAACCAGGAAACAAAGGCCGTGCCTAAAGAAACAAGTTCTAAGTCAATTGAGATCAAGTCTCCTATGGTGGGTACTTTTTACAGAGCCCCCAGCCCTGAAGCTCCTCCTTATGTTGAGGTAGGTCAAAACGTTGAGCCTGGACAGGTTATTTGCATTATTGAGGCAATGAAACTTATGAATGAGATAAAATCTGAGGTAAAGGGAAAAATAGTGGAAGTTTTAGTTGATAACGCTGAGCCCCTGGAATTCGGCCAGCCTATATTCTTAATCGAACCGTCTTAATAATATGTTTTCAAAGATACTTATAGCGAACCGCGGAGAAATAGCGCTTAGAATTATACGCGCATGCAGGGAACTTGGGATCAGGACTGTTGCTGTTTATTCCCAGGCTGATAAAAATTCTTTGCACGTCAAATTAGCCGATGAAGCTGTTTGTATCGGTCTGGCACCTTCTTCAGGAAGTTATCTTAATATCCCCGCTATCATTAGCGCCGCAGAGATTACCGATGTCGAGGCTATTCATCCCGGTTACGGCTTCCTGGCGGAAAACCCCCACTTTGCAGAAATCTGTGAATCTTGCAAAATAACCTTTATCGGCCCTACACCTGAAAATATAAGGCTGATGGGCGATAAAATGGCAGCGCGTTCAACAATGCATAAAGCAGGCCTGCCGATTGTGCCCGGTAGCAGCGCGGCAATAAAGAATAAAGAAGAAGCAATTAAGACCGCAAAATCCATAGGCTATCCAATAATAATTAAAGCAGCTGCCGGAGGCGGAGGTAAGGGTATGCGTATATGCCATAATGACCTTACTCTTGTTTCGAGTATTATGACGGCTCAGTCAGAGGCAGAGGCGAATTTCGGTAATTCCAATGTTTACATTGAGAAATATATCGAAAAACCGCGCCATATAGAAGTGCAGGTTATTGCCGATAAATCAGGGCACGTATTGCAGTTGGGTGAGAGAGATTGCAGTATCCAGCGTCGTCATCAGAAATTACTGGAAGAATCTCCCTCTGAACTTGTTGATAGTAAGATGCGCAAGAAATTAGGCGAGCTTGTCCTAAGGGGGATGAAGACTATAAACTATGTAAGTTGCGGAACTATAGAATTCCTTCTGGATGCTAAAACCAAT
>CAZSQC010000022.1:0-15707 GCA_964608955.1 uncultured Planctomycetales bacterium
AGCAGTTCTGCCTATGTTACAAATTGGCTCCCCCGCGAGGACTCGAACCTCGGACCTGGAGATTAACAGTCTCTCGCTCTACCAACTGAGCTAAGGGGGAATCTATTACTAAGAAACAGTATTCTTGTTATATTCTACTAAAAAAGTGCCTAAGGTCAAGCGATAATCTGCGCTTCCAGCTCCTTAATCCGGCTTTCAATCTCACAAATAAGCCTTTCAATCTCTTTTAGGCGCCTCCCGTATTCACGCGCTTTCTCTTCATCGTGGTAAAATTTGGGGTTAGAAAGTGAGCGCACCTTAACACTACTTTCAATCTCAAGCGACTCTTTTTTGCTTTCTAGTTTATTGATTTCAAGGCGCAATGCTGCATTATGGGCCTTGCGCTTCTTTTCCTCTGCTTTCTTTGTTCTATCCGCTTCTTTAAGCTTCAACCTCTCCTCTTCCTGTTTTTGTTTCTGAGGATCAAACCGCTCCTTCTTATGCTCAACAACTACTTCCGGGGAATCTTTCTTTTCAAGGTAATAATCAAATTGGCCCGGAAACTTCCTTATCCTTCCGCTTTTTACTTCATATACCATATTAGCCACAGAACGTACGAAGTAAATATCATGGCTTATAAACACAAGCGTTCCCTGGTAGTCATTCAAAGCTCTTACCAACGCTTCAACCGCATCCACGTCAAGATGCGTGGTAGGTTCATCCAGCAGGAGGAAGTTGGGAGGATTAATTAAAAGCTTAGCTAGAATCAACCTGCTTTTCTCCCCGCCGGAAAGCACTCTTACCTTTTTATCTGCATCATCTCCTGTAAACAAAAAAGCCCCCAGAATCGATCTTATAATCTCCTCTGACATATATCCCGGAGCTGCGGAGTAAGCCTCGCGCAGAACAGTATTTTCTACATTTAAAACATCAGTACGCGTTTGAGAAAAATATCCTATATCAACGTTATGTCCTGCAATCCGGCTTCCGGAGTTAATTTCCACGACTCCTGCTAATACTTTAAGAAGAGTTGATTTACCCGCGCCGTTTTCTCCGGCAAGGACGGCCTTTTCCCCCTGGGTGATTTCAAAATCCAAATCTTTGTAAACCTCTACATCACCGTAACTTTTGCAGACCTTATCTAGTTGTATTATTTTATGGCCGCTTCTTCTCGTCTGCGGAAAAGTAAAATTTCTTATACTTTCACGAGGGTCAGGAGGTAATTCTATCGCTTCCCTTTCCAATCTCTCTAACGCTGTTCTTTTAGATCTTACCGCGGCAGCCTTATTAGGTTGAGCATGAAAACGCGATACAAACTTCTCCAATTGTTCCCTCTTCTTCTCCTGCTCTTTAAATTGTTTTTCAAGATGGGTACGCCTTTCTTCTTTTATCTGCTCATAGTGTTCATAATTACCGTGAACTTTTGCAATCTGGCCGTTTTCGAGTATTAAAGTATAGTTGGTTACATCGGTTAAAAAAGCCCTGTCATGGGAAATCATGATAAATGTGCCGCGGAAACTAGCGAGGTAATCTTTAAGCCAAAGGGCAGCATTTAAATCTAAATAGTTTGTAGGCTCATCAAGAAGCAAAAGGTCATAATGATAGGTTAATAACTTTGCGAGCAGGGTACGCATCTGCCATCCACCGCTCATCTCTTTTATCAAGCGGTTAAAATCACGCTCTTTAAATCCTAAACCGGAAAGTATCTTCTTGGCTTTATGCTCCAATTCAAAAAAACCGAGTGACTCCAATTCATGGAGCACTTCTCCATAGCGCCTTGAGCCTGCCTGATTATTATCTTCTAAGTTAGTTTTCTCTTTTTTTAAAGTTAGGATTCTTTCATCGCCTTCGGTTAGTTCGGAGAGAACAGTATTAGCTGAACTGAAACTGGACTCCTGCGCGAGATAACCGATACTCGTATTCTTGTTAATTCTTATCTCGCCAGAAGAAGGCTCAATTTCGTTTAATAAAAGCGAGAAAAAAGTAGACTTACCTGAACCGTTCGGACCGATGAGGCCTATCTTTTCTCCTTTATTAATATTTAAAGAAATATCCTCAAAAAGGACTTTTTTGCCGTAGTTTTTAGATAATTTATTTATAATAATCATGGATTAAATCGTCCGGCGGGACTCTAAAGACTTAGACAATGTGGTGGAATCGGCGTATTCAAGATTCGAACCTACAGGAAGGCCCAAGCCGATCCTACTTAACTTGACGCCTAACGGCTTTATAATCTTGGTAAGATAAAGTGCAGTTGTCTCTCCTTCGGTATCGGCATCCGTAGCGATAATAATCTCTTTAATGTTATTTTGCCTGATGCGGTTTAAAAGCGTGTCTATCTTAAGGTCGCTTGGCCCCTTGCCTTCAAGAGGAGAAATGGAACCCAGCAATACATGATAAACCCCGGTAAAACTTCCGGACTTCTCAATGGCTGTGACATCATGCGGCTTTTCTACGATACAAATTACGTCCTTTTGGCGCCGGGTGTCCTTACATATCTTACAAAGCTCATCTTCGCTTAGATTATGGCACAAACTGCAGAACCTCACATTCTCTTTTACTTTTACTATAGCCTGGGATAGGTTTAAAGCCTCTTCTTTCGGAGCTCCCAGTATATAACTGACAACACGTTCAGCACTCCTCCTTCCGATACCGGGGAGCTTAACCAAACATTCAATAAGTTTCTCGATAGATTCAGTGTAATTTGCCATTAATCTTCTTTGACTATCCTTCCGCCAAAAACATCCATAACAGATTTAATAAAACCCCCTCCCTCTTCTGCGTTTTCCTGCCTGGATTCGCAGGAAACCACAAAACTCACCCTTAAAGGAGAGTTGAGGGCCTGAGATATATTTTTCTCGACGATCTCCCTGTTCTCTCTTCTTTCTAAAGACTCCTTATGCAACATATGCCCCTTGGGGAATGAAACCGTCAATAGATTGCCTTGTAAGTTTAAAAGCTCCCCCTCCCTTAAATATGTAGCTACAGATATTTTTATCTTGCTTAAATTCTCAAGGACATTTTGCCACACTTCCTTTACGTTATCTAAGGTTATATCGTTTTTCGACTCAAGGATTTTCCCCTCCTGCTTAGCAGGAGTATTTATATCCTTCTCAACTACAGCCTTAATTTCTTTTTTCTCGGCTCTATCCCGATTAGGGCTTTTCTCACCATGCGTTGCATTTTCATCTGAAATCTTTTTCTCATTACTCAAGCGGACAATGCTGATTTCAAGGGGGATTCTCACCGAATCAAGCCTCTTTGCCATTTCCTGTGCATTAACCAGAACATTAAAAGAAGAAAATATCTCCTCCATACTCATGGATTGCGCCTGTTCCAAAAGCCGGCTGCATATTTCTACCGGAAGATCGATTAATTTCGAATCGCCTTTAGTGACCTTTGCAATCATAAGGTTGCGAAAATGCTCAATCAAATTGCTTAAAAAAATGTTTAAATCCTTGCCGTCATCAATGATCTTATTAAGGAAAACCAGTGCCTGCTGCGGGTCTTTTTTAATAATAGTTCCGGTTATTTCAAACAAAGCCTCCTGTTCTACCAACCCCAACACAGAAATAACCTCTTTTATTGATATCCTGCCTTTTGAAAAAGAAAAAAGCTGATCAAGTATTGACTCCGCGTCACGCAGCGCTCCGTCACTAGCCTTGGCTATAGCAAGCAACACCTCTTTATCAACGTCAATCTTCTCGGATTTAACAATTTTCTCCAGCTGGGATATAATTTCCATATTGGAAATTCTCCTGAAATCAAGCCGCTGGCAGCGTGACAATACAGTAGAAGGTATTTTATCCGGGTGCGTGGTGGCAAAGATAAACTTTACGAATTCCGGCGGCTCTTCCAGCGTCTTGAGCAGCGCGTTAAAAGCCGGGGTAGAAAGCATATGTACTTCATCGATAATATAGATCTTAAATTTCCCCGAGACTGGAGCAAACTTCACATTCTCCCGCAAGGTCCTAACGTCTTCAACCCCGGTATTTGAAGCCCCGTCTATTTCTATAACATCGAGAGAATTCCCCTTTGACACCCCCAGACAGGAAGCGCATTTTCCGCAAGGATTAGCTGTAGGGCCCATTTGGCAGTTTAAGGCTTTGGCAAGAATACGCGCGGTAGAAGTTTTTCCTATGCCGCGAGGGCCTGCAAAAAGATATGCATGGGCGAGCCGGCTCTTCTCTATAGCATTTTTCAAAGTACCCACTATATGAGGCTGGCCTATTATTTCATCAAAATTATTCGGACGCCATTTAAGCGCAAAAACTGTGTAAGACATATATTAATAGTGTTTTAAGATACTCTCGATCTTGGCCCTGATAAGACTCTCTTCCTTTATGTGCCCGACAAATTCAACATTTCCATTGATAATAAGAACCGGCAGCTGATTTAAACCAAAACCATGCTTATCTGCTGCGCGTACATCGGAATTCATCGTGATTGTATAATCTAACTTTGCGTGGTTTATTTCAGCTAAGACTCTCATTATAACACGGAGCCTTTCCTCAAGAAGCTTACAGCGATGGCAAGGTTTACAAATTATCTCGAATTTAAACATATTATTTCGGAGAGGCTGGGATTTGAACCCAGGGTCCCAGTTTCCCAGGACAACTCATTAGCAGTGAGTTGCTTTCGACCACTCAGCCACCTCTCCAGGTTATTTAAACTTAAGATTTTGTTCTTTTCTTTTTGAAAAAATCCTTTAAAAGAAGTGAACAGCGCTCTTTCAACAGACCACTGTGGACTTTGATACGATGATTCAATTTCTTGTTATTGACAATATTAATAACTGAACCGCAGGCACCGGTTTTAGGATCTCTGGCACCGAAATAAATATTGCTTATTCTCGATAACACCAGTGCGCCTGCGCACATACTACACGGTTCAATTGTAACATAGAGGGTTGCTCCGTTCAACCACTTTATACCCAAAAAATTAGCCGCGCAGGTAATCGCTATTATTTCGGCATGCGCAGTTGGATCCTTTAGGCGCTCAACCTGATTATGCCCCCGTGCGATAATCTTACCGTCTTTTACTATGACCGCACCGACCGGAACCTCATCCTCTTTCAAGGCAAGCTCGGCCTCTTTTAAAGCCTCAGACATATAGATATTATGTATTTTATCCATCAGGAGCAAGGCAGGAGAAGAACGAACATGACGCCCTTAGATAAATTTTCAGCCCAAAGATTCCCGCCATGAAGCTCTATTATATCTTTTGATATCGCGAGCCCTAATCCGGAACCTTCTTTGCTAGAATCAAGCTTTTTAAACTTTTCAAAAATAGCTCCAAGCTTATCTTCGGGTATTAATGAAGAATTATTTACAAATTCTATTCTTAGAAAATCACGGGTAGCGCAAAAACGAACCTCCACCCATCCGTCTTTAGGGGTGTACTTCAGAAAGTTACTAAAGAGATTATTTATGACTTCTTTGATTTTATCTTGGTCTATTTTTACAAAAGAAACTTTTGTAGGATGTTTTATGTTGCACCTAATATTTCTTTCTTGGAAAGAAGCACTAAACTCCGCTATTTTATCGCTAACGAGCCTCATTAAATCGCAATTTTCCTTATGCAACGTAACAAGTCCGGATTTAATTTTATATAAATCCAGCAGAGTTTTTATGGTACTGCGCATATTACTAAGAGTCTCCTGGCATGAAGCAAGATGCTTTCTTTGTTCGTCATTTAACGTCCCACAAGAACCATTTACAATATTAGCGATATTTTCCTTCAGGATACCTACGGGAATTTCAAAATCATGTGATACCGAAGCAGCCAAATCAGCTTGAAGTTGTTCATTGCGCTTTACCTCTCCGGCAAAAAATATAATTTTATTAAGAAGCTTCTTTATGGTTTGGTAGCCCAGGGCAAAAGCCAGGACCGAAATCGTTACCAGAAGGTACATTATAACGCTAATATCCTCTATGCGCAGGTTATCTTGTGGGAGAAGTACAAATAAAATATAAGAAAATGCCAGTAGAGGTATTACCCCCATTAAAGCAAAAACAAGTTTAAATTTATAATAGGGATCCTCTTTTAACTCTTCTCTGATAATCTTTGATATGCTTTGCCGGAACTCTTTGCTGTAAAAATTATTTTTCATATAAGTAATTTGTTTAATTGCGCCCAGCTGGGGTCGAACCAGCAGCCTTCAGTTCCGTAGACTGACGCTCTATCCAATTGAGCTATGGGCGCAGAAAAGAAGATTATAACAATTGACTGTGCTGCGTTTTGGTAGTATATATTATCAGATTTGGCTGATTATTGCAAGAATGAAACAGGAGGATTAATGCGGATAGTCTTTCTTTGTATAACTGTAGCATTTTTTCTGACATCCGGATGTGCCTTAAAACATGAAATTCAGAACTTTAAAGAACCCCTAACGCCGCGCTATGCAGAATTATCATTGCATAATAACGAATTAAATTCCGGAAAAAGAATAAAAATAGTTTCTTACAACATAAAGCTCTGCCGGAATGTTGATAACGCAATAGAGCTTCTTAGGAAGAACTCCGGATTAAAAGACGCTGACTTGTTATTCCTGCAGGAAGTTTGTATTAAAGGCGTCAGAAAGATAGCTGAAGAATTAAAATACAACTACGCATACTATCCATCTTATATTCATCCCGCTGTGAATGAAGACTCCGGTACAGCTGTCTTATCAAAGTACCCTATTGACGCAGATATTAAAGTAATCCTGCCGGATTATACTAAAGATAAATATTACTATAAACTCCAGCAGACTTCAGCCGGAATATATTTTGATATCAAGGGCGAGAAAACAGCGGCATTCTCGGTGCATCTGGGAGTCATGATATCACCGGAACTTCGCAAGAAACAACTCGATGTAATATTAAAAGCTGTTCCCAAAGGAACAAAATACATTATACTAGCGGGAGATTTTAATACTTACGCACAGAAACACAAGGAAGCAATAGCAAACCACCTTAAAGAATACGGATTTAGCTGCGCCACAGAGAAAGTATCCTGGACCTATAACTATCTGTATCTCTTAAACAAGAAACAAACGCTTGATTATATATTTGTGAAAGGTTTTTCTGATTTTAACGGGGATGCTGTGATAGATTTCAACACGAGTGACCACCTTCCGGTATGGGCACAAGTAAAAACCGCAGATTGATTACTTAACAAAGTCGCTTCTTTTTACTCCTAAATCTTTTAACGCTTCCTGAGGATTTACCGCGTACTTACGGAAGAAAGCTGTGACCTCTCCCATGCCCTTTATTCCCTTTTTCACAAGCAAATTAATTACATTAGTACGCACCTTCAATTCTTCCATTATTTCAACGGGAGTCTTACCGCTTACCTGCGCTAATCTATCACGGTATTCGCTGCTTACGGCAGACTCACGGAATTGAGCTGTACCTAAATCAAACGTCCATAGCGAAGAAAGAAGTATGGTTTTATCAGCCATGCCGGCTGTTTCTACCAGCTCGCCGACAACCCTCAGAATCCTTCCGTTTAAATTATAGCGCCGCATAATAACAAATACATCGACGAGATTTACCAAGACCTCGGGGGCATTCATAGGTTCATTTTCAAGCCTGATGATTGTTTCTCTGGCAGTTGAAGCATGCAACGTCCCCATGCAGTATTTCCCGATATTCATGGCAGTCATCAAATCTTGCGCCTCCTGGCCCCTGACTTCCCCTACAAGAACCCTGTCAGGACGCATACGCAAAGAATTCTTTACCAGATCGGCCAAAGAAGTATCTTCATCGCTCTCTAAGCGCGAACAATTCTCCTCGAACTCCGTATTTAACTCCAGGGTATCTTCAATTACTACAATGCGGTCGTTTGCCGGGAAGAAGCTGAAAAGAGCATTTAACATCGTGGATTTTCCGGTTCCCGGGCCTCCGGAAATAATAATATTGGCAGGCTTTACTCCTAACCCTTCCACATAAAGCCAGAATTGCGCGGCTATCTGCGGATTAAGCGTCCCGTTTTCCACCAAATCAATAATACTTAAGGGCTTTTCCTTTGCCCTCGTTATGGTTATTTGCGGGCCAAACGGAGAATAAACAATATTGCCCCTTCCTTTTATTTCCACAAGCTCCACATTATTAATCTTATTAATGGTCTTTCTACCGGAGAAAATAACAAGCTTCTTGATAAAAAGATCGATTTCTTCTTTTGAGTCAAACTTTCTTTCTGTCTTTACCAGCCCTGACTTAGTTTTGTGGACATAGATAGGCGAAAGATAATTGATCATAATATCTTCGACTTCAGGATCGGATAGGAACTCTTCTATAACGCCGTAAGACAAGAATTCATTGAATAGTGTCTCGAGGTTTAAATCTTTGAGCTTAGAAACAAGGGCTTGCCCTTCTTCCGAGTTATACACCTCTAAAAAGGTTTGGAAGGTTACTTCGCGCTTATGCTCCCGGTCCTGCAGCAAGAATATCTTTCCCGCCAGCTTATCTAAGACCAGGTTTTCTATAACTATCCTTTCCTTTTCCATAAATGCTCCTCTCTTTAAAAGGCAAAATCAAGCCGGAATCTCCGACGCTAAATCATATTATAATACAACCATTCTATAGTCAAGTGATAAAAAATGAGAGTACAATTCGAAGGCCCAAAGAGATAAGGATAATCCCGCAAATAATCCTTATTACAAATAAGGCCGTTTTGTTTCTTGAAAGAATGCCAGATAATTTACCCGATAATCCTATTAAAAGGATTATCGGTGATAAAACCGTTCCTAACCCGAAAGCCAGAGCATAAAGCAAGCCCTCAAGGCCTGAACGGGATATAAAGACTACATAATTCAGTATGCCAAATAGTATAAAACAAGGTGATAGTCCCGATAAAAAACCCAGAACTCCGCAACTCTTCAGATCTCCAGAAGCTAGAAAAGAACAATATTTGTTACTAGAAATGTTTTTTGATAAAATGGTGACAAGCCCTACGCCAAGAATAGATACCCCTAGTATTGCATTGACTATTTGGAGATGTTTGCTAAGCATAGAATCTTTTAAAGTGCCGGAGAAAGAACCCAGTAAAAAGCCTAAAAACATGTAGCTTATCATTTTACAAACCGAGAATGCCAGATATGATAAAGCAGCCTTACTAAAAGAAGTTCTGTAAACCGCCACAAAACTGATCAAAACCGGAGCACAAAAACCCAGGCATGGCCCAGAGCCCAGTATCAAACCGCTCAAGAATAAATAATATAGACTTTCCCACATCTTAGGCTTAATATAATAACAAAAGGGCATAAAGTCTATGATTATCTTTATCGCGCTAGGAATAATAGCCTCGGTATTCCAACTTTCCATACTTCGCGAATTCGGGTTCTCAATAGCTAAAAATGAATTATCTTTTATCCTGGCTACCGGAATTTGGATTTGCCTTTGTGCTCTCGGGAGTTTTTTAAAGGCAAAAGATAAAAAACCTTCTTTTCTCTTCTTTAGCCTCTTGCCCGTACTATTTTCCGCTTCCGTAGCCATAATACACTTGGTGAAATCATTATTAAATATTCCGTACTATGAAACAAACGGATTAATCTTAACGTTAACTTTAAGCTTTTTTCTTGTAGGCCCAACCGCCTTTATCGTAGGTTACTCTTTTAAGAGGTTTTCTTTCAGGCTAATAGGAGAAAAGAATACGGATAGCAGCATTTATCACAAACTGCTTGCTTTTGAGGCACTAGGCTTCTGCCTGGGGGGCTTAATATTTACCTTTTATCTTACAAAAATCTCCAATCCTATGATATTTACATTTTTTCCGGTTATATTTACACCGGAGATAAAAGGTTTCTACAAAAAAATAGGTTACTTTGTTTTTGTTACAACACTAACCCTAACCGCGGTTTTTAGTTTTAATTCTATACTACAAAAGGAATTCTCAAATCCGGAAAAGATTATTAGCATAAGTTCTCATTACGGACCGGTAATATTGACTTCTAAAAGCGGGACAGCGTCTCTTTTCTACGGCGGATCACTTATTGCAACCAGCGAGGACAGGCAGCTAAACGAAGAATTCATACACACGGGAATTTCGGCTTTTGGTAATCCGCAGGGCAAGAAAATACTTTTTATAGGCAACGCTCTCTCCGGACAGCTTGAAGAATTAGATAAATACAATTTCGATCAGTCGGAAATTCTGGAGATAGACCCCCTCCTTTCCGATATCTCAAAGATAAGCGCAAGCGGAAAACACGCGGATAGGTTTAAATTCATAAGGAACGACCCTAAAACTTACATTAAGGATGCAGGACATAAATACGATATTATCCTTATGAATATTCCGTCACCCTCCAGCATTGGATTAAACCGTTTCTTTACCGCAGAATTCTTCGCGCTTATCAGAGATAAGCTGGATGAAAACGGCATATTTGTTTTCTCCCTGCCCTCTAAGAGAGAAATACTAAGCCCTCAATTCATCAGGTTTAATTCAAGCATAATCAACGCTTTAAATACGGTATTTCAAGAAAAGATACTCATACCGGGAGATAGCATGCTGGTAATCGCATCTAAAGATGCGGCTACCAACGAGAAGATGATTCTTTCTAATTTTTCATCTTCCGGGATAAAAAACAAATTTTTCACATATTACCACCTCAAAGACCTTCTTTTACCTTCAGCGCGCAGTTACGTCACAAGCCTGATGGACGCTACTATTGAACCAAACAAAGATTTTAGCCCGTCGGGCTTCCTGAACTTTTTATGGCTGGAACAGATAAAATTCTATCCAAACCTTATAATTAAACCGGAAGTGATAAGGAAGATAATACTTATTCTAACCGCACTAATGGTCATTTTATTGCTAATAGCAGGAACATTATCCGTAAGAATATCATGTATTACAAATATATTTTTCACTGGCTTTATTGCAATAAGCATGAATTTCATAGTTTTTATCTTATTCCAGATTTATTGCGGAGCTCTTTACTGGAAGCTCGGAGCTTTAATATCATTATTTATGCTTTCCTTGAGCATCTTAACCTTGCTTTCGGGAAAGCTGCGTAACTACCCCAGGGCAATCTCAATGATATACCTTCTCTGGGCCTTATCTATAATTATATTACTGTACAACCTTAATATTATCGGTGAAAACAGAAATGCCGAATACATACTATATTTATATTCAGTTATCTGCGGAAGCCTGACAGGCGCATCTTATCCTTTATTCGCGGAAAAAATTCAAAAAAGCGGGATCGAAAACAAAAAGATATCTTCCCTTATCTATGCTGCAGATCTTGGAGGGGCATTTATTGGCACCATAATCTGCGCGGTTTTCTTTATCCCCTTTTTGGGGATTGCCGCGTCTCTTACGGTCCTTGCGATGCTAAGCCTTATATTTTCCATAAAGAACTTAATTTTTTAATCCCAAACCCCGGAAATCTTATACCCGCAGAATTTGCATTTACCATTTACGATGTTATTCTCTAAAACGTTATAGCCTATCCTCTTAACCAGGATCTTGCGGCAGTTAGGGCAAATAGTATCTTCTCCGATATGTTGGGGAATATTCCCTATGTAGACATAACGCAGCCCTACGCTTTCGGCTATTTTCTTCGCGCGTACTAAAGTCTTAAGAGGCGTCGGAGATAAATCCAAAAGTTTATACATGGGGAAAAATCTTGAAAAATGTACCGGGGTGTCCGGACCAAGGTTATCCTTTATCCAAAGGCATAAATTACGCAAGTCTTCGTCGGAATCATTGGCTGTGGGTATAATCAGGTTAGTTATTTCTATCCAGACATTCTCCTCTTTTAATATTTTAAGCGTATTAAGGACGCTGAATAAATTCCCCTCGCAAAAGGAAGCATAGTATTTTTCATTAAAACCCTTTAAATCAATATTAGCGGCGGTTAGATATTTGGCTAATTCACGCAACGGTTTCTCATTAATAAAGCCCGCTGAATGCATAACGCAGGGAATTCCTTCCTTTTTAGCCTCTTTTGCTATATCAAGCATATATTCATAAAAAATTGTCGGCTCGGTATAAGTGAATGCTATGGTCTTTGACCCGGTTTTCTTAGCTTCTTTCATAATATCCGAAGGAGAAACAAAGGCAACTTTTACCGATGCAGGATCAAGCTGCGATATCTCCCAATTCTGGCAGAATTTACATCTTAAATTGCAACCGGCAGTAGCAATAGAAAATGATCCTGTTGCAGGGAAAACATGATAAAGCGGTTTCTTTTCAACAGGGTCGACATGCAATGCTACCGGCTGCCCGTAATTTATAGCATAGAGCTTACCTTCGATATTCTTCCTCGCCCGGCAAAACCCACTCTGGCCCTTAAGGATAAGACACTGCCGCGGGCACAGAAGGCATTTAACACTTGATTCAGGTGCCTCCTGCCAATAAAGAGCTTCCTTTATCTGCTTTACAGGCTCCCCTGACACAAAACCTAACCCCATACAAACCACCGTAAAAAATAACCCCGATAAAAAAAATGCTCTTTTTGACATGTCAGCTTTCTTTTTCCAAATGCGCCAAAGTCTTTTGTAAGACCGCTAGATCAACGCTGTTCGCTAAAACCAAAAGAACGTCACCTGCCTCTATAACCGTAGAACCGGAAGGAATAACATATTTATCGCCCCTTGATATAAGCATAATAAGACACTTCTCCGGAACCTTCAGATCTATTATCCTTTTACCTACTGCGCCGGATTCATAAGGAACAATTAAATCTGTTAGTTCTGCATCAATTGACTTTGTTTTCTCAAATTCAATAGGATGCTTTTTGCGCCTTACTAAAGGCAAATCAAGCTTAAGAGCCCTGGACACGAAAGGAATAGAAGTACCTTGTATAAGGACCGAGGTGATAACAACAAAGAAAACTATGTTAAAAATTGTATCTGCCTGTCTTACTCCCGCCAAGAGCGGAAATGTAGCCAAAATAATGGGTGCGGCTCCGCGCAGGCCTACCCATGAAACCATAATCTTTTTACGCGTTGTTATATTAAAAGGCAAAAGGGAAATGAATACGCTTAGCGGACGCGCAACAATCATAAGTATAAACGCCAGCAACAAACCTCCTCCTACAACCGAAACAATTTTCGAAGGAAAAACAAGAAGCCCTAAAGTCAGAAACATCGCAATCTGCATTAACCAGGCAATCCCGTCGTGAAACTTAGCGATTGACTTTTTATTGGAAAACTCCGCCCTTGCAATTAATAATCCCGCAAGGTACACAGCAAGAAAACCGTTTCCTTTCAGAAACGCAGCAATAGAATAGGTCAGCAAAACAAGCGAAATCATCATTACAGGGTAAAGCCCCTCATATTCCAGGCTCAAGCGATCAATTAAAAACACAATAAATCTGGACATGAAGTAACCTACCAAAGCTCCAATGCCCATATCAAGAACGAATCTCGGAATAATCGAGATAAAATTCATTTCATTAATTTTAATGAAGCTGATAAAACTTATGGTAAGAAAGACTGCCATCGGGTCATTGCTTCCGGATTCAAGCTCCAGCAAGGGCTTTAAAGGGCTTTTCAGGCTTATTTTCTTGGATTTTAATATACTGAATACCGCGGCAGCGTCGGTTGAAGAGACTATAGAACCTAATAATAAACCTTCAATAAAAGAAAACTTTAGGATATAAACCGCAAAGAAACCTACAACTAGTGCCGTTATCAATACCCCCAGAGTTGAAAGCATTACTCCGGGTAATAATATAGGCCTTATATCGGACCAGTTAGTGTCAAGTCCTCCGGAGAATATTATGAAAATTAGCGCTATTATTCCTAGGGATTTAGCAAGGTGCGGATTATTAAAATAGATGCCTCCTATGCCTTCTGATCCGGCGAGCATCCCTATGGATAAAAAGAGTAAAAGGGCGGGTATAGCGAATCTATCGGAAAGCTTGCTGGATATTACGCTTACCAGGATTAATACTGCAACCCAAAGAATAATATATTCTATCTGCATAGGATTATCCGATAAAAACCGACTGGTTTTATTATATTCTGATTCGGTTTAAACATCAATACTTTATAGAATTCACTTAATAACAAAATAGCTGACAGGTAATTTATTTAATAGTGATAAGTGGACAGGATTTTATTGGGGAGAGGAAGCTTAAGAGTCTAAAGTTAAAATGACAAGCTTAACTTAGCAAAAAAGATATTTTCAACATACCCTACTAACTCATCATAATCTAAGGATGTATTGGCGTTTTGCCCGAGCTTTACGTCATTTATTCTATATTTATAACCCACAGATATATTCGAGTCTTTAAATAAAACATACTTTAATTCAGTGCCTATATCCTGTTTTTTATCACGCCGATCCCTGTGATACGGATCGTTAGCAATATCATTATCAGTTGTAAAATCAACCCATTGGAAATTATAGTATATATCCCAACCGAGTTTCTTATTGAGCCTGAAGTTTATTCCGGTTCCGGCTAAATAATTCCTCGAAGATATATCGGGTTTTTGGGAAACATCATCCCCGTGGGCTTTGGCATCGATATCACTAAAAGCTCCTTTTGCAAAAAGTGAAATCTTTTTTCCTATATCCCTTCTTATACCTAAGCTGATTTTGTTCTCGCGGTTGTCACGTTCACTAAAATCTTTATTATAATCTTCCTTAATAAAATCGTATTCGCCCCAACCTGAAAAATCTTTTGCGAATTTCATCCATCCTCTTATAAATATCCGGTTTTTGTCATATTGAGCTTTTCTATATCTCGCATCACCTGAATAATCATCGTCAAAGAGCGTCCTTAGAAAATAGTTTGGCATGAAAGAATAGCCCATCCTGACCGTTTTAGTGCTACCTAAACTCTGCTTAATATCAACCCCGTACACACCGTAGTTTTTAGATTTATTTCTAGCGTAGAATGTCCCTTCTGCAAAACCTTTTAGCGTAGTAAGCCTATCACCGAACAACCTAAACCTCTTGTCGATCTCCAACTTAGTCTTGTTGTAGGTATCGGATATACTCTTAACGCCCTGAAATTTAACAGGGCTAGATAGTTGCCTATATTCGCTGATTTTATCTCTGGAATAATGAAAGACGTTATCTGAGTAGGAAATTTCACTTGAGATTTTAATTCTAAATTTGTCTTCCCACGTTTTATCAGAAGGCTTTGCCGAGTTGACTTGAACAATAGCCGGTTTTGCAGATTTATTCTTCGTCTCTATTCTATCTGCCTTCTTACTCTCCTTTACAGAATAAATAATCTTCCTACCAGATTCTTTTTTTTGTTTTTCTTCGGCAAAGGAGATATTCTCGCCTTTTTTTACAGGGAACTTTTCTCCGTTGTCAATTATATGCATTGCCCGAAGAATTAAGGCAAATATACCTATTAGGAATATAACGACTAATAATTTTATATACTGTTTTCTGAGCATTTATTTATATTTGAATAGCCTTGGCAAAATAAAGATGTCCAGTTCGACTATTATTATAATAAAGACTAACAATACCACTAGAACAAAGAAAGCATTAAAAACATTGTAACTCTTTTCAACATACACATCAGAACTACCTATTGTGGTGGACTTAGGAGGTAGGGCCGGCAAACCATACTGAAACACCAGGTTTCTTACCTTAAGTATATGAATTACCGGTATATTTCTTTTAGCCATCTGGATAACGACACCTTTGTCAGAGAACTTTTCTAAAGGAAGTTCTTTTGAAACGCCGGTCGGTATAAGCTGTCCATGAACATATTCGCCTAAAGGACCTATCCCCCCTCCAATATTAATAAAAGCCTTTATAGGCCTACC
>CAZSQC010000023.1:0-7052 GCA_964608955.1 uncultured Planctomycetales bacterium
TATCCAGCAATGCCGACATGCGCGAAGGCACTGCCTTAAAAAACCAGATATGCGTTACAGGAGCTGCACGGTCAATATGGCCCATGCGTTCACGCCTTACGCTGGAACGGTCGACAGTAACCTGGCAACGGTCGCAGGTTATTCCTTTAAATTTAATTCCTTTATATTTTCCGCAGTTACACTCCCAATCCCTTACCGGACCAAAGATTTTCTCGCAAAACAAACCGTCTTTTTCAGGCTTTAAAGTCCTGTAATTAATAGTTTCAGCTTTCTTTATTTCGCCCTTTGACCAAGACTTGATGATCTGCGGGGAAGCTATTTTTATTGAAATGCTATCAAAAGAGACTATCTCTTCCATTATTTGGCCTTTTCTGTCCGGATATCCAATCCCAGACCCTGCAATTCTTTAATTAAAACATTAAAAGATTCCGGTGTCCCGTGCGTTAAACGCTGTTCGCCTTTAACAATGGCTTCATATATCCTGGTCCTTCCGGAAACGTCATCGCTCTTTACGGTTAACATCTCCTGAAGGCTAAAAGCTGCTCCGTAAGCCTCAAGAGCCCAAACTTCCATCTCCCCTAATCTCTGTCCGCCGAACTGCGCCTTGCCTCCTAAGGGCTGCTGCGTAACTAATGAATAAGGGCCTATTGAACGGGCATGTATCTTCTCGTCAACCAAGTGAATGAGCTTCATAACATACATATACCCGACGGTTACCCTGAATTTAAAAGGCTCGCCGCTGTATCCATCGCAAAGAACGGTTTTCCCGTCCTGCGGTAAATCTGCTTTCTTAAGCATATCTTTAATCTCGAGTTCGCTGGCTCCGTCAAAAACAGGAGTTCCCACATGTAAACCCAGCATTTTTGCCGCCCATCCCAAATGGCACTCCAATATCTGGCCTACATTCATACGGGAAGGAACACCCAAAGGATTGAGTACAACTTCTACCGGCGTACCATCTAACATATAAGGCATATCCTCTTCGGGCATTATTCTTGCCACTACACCTTTATTACCGTGCCTTCCGGCAAGCTTATCACCTTCGGCAAGCCTGCGTTTTGTAGCGATATAAACGACAACTCTCTTTAAAACACCTGCCGGCAGCTCATCTCCCCTTCTTACTTTCTCAATTTCCTGTTCTTCTTCCGACACTAGCTCCTGGACCTGCTCATCAAAAGAAGCCGCCAGAATCTTAGCTTCTTCATTATCGCTGAAATCGTATTTCTCAACTTTCTTCTTATCTATTCCCAACAATTGAGAAAGCCTTAATATTTTTTCAGTCTGAACAAATTCTATTTCCTGTTTATAATACGCCTTTAATTCCCGTATCTTAGCGAGTTCCTTTGTTTTTTCCTCCTTGGTTTTTCTGCCGCGGTCCTTACGCGCAAATACATGTACGTCAATAACAACACCTTCGACTCCGGGAGGAACTATTAAAGAAGTATCTCTTACGTCTCCTGCCTTTTCTCCGAATATAGCCCTTAACAGCCTTTCTTCAGGGGAAGGCTCGGAATCGGTCTTGGGAGTTATCTTTCCAACCAAGATATCCCCGGGCCCGACTTGTGCGCCGATACGTATAATTCCGCTTTCATCGAGATTCGCGAGGGCTTCTTCGCTAACATTAGGTATATCGCGCGTGATCTCTTCGTTACCAAGGCGCGTTTCGGTAGCCTCAATTTCAAATTCTTCTATATGTATAGAGGTAAAAGCATCTTCTTTAACAAGCTTTTCGCTAACCAGTATGGCATCTTCGAAATTAAAACCTCTCCAAGGCATAAAAGCAACGAGGACATTCTTCCCTAAAGCGAGCTCTCCTTTTTTGGTTGCGATTCCATCGGCAATTACATCTCCTTTTTCAACCTTGTCCCCTAACTTTACGATCGGCCTCTGGTTTAAACAAGTATCATTATTAGTACGCTGGAATTTCTTAAGGTGGTAAATCTTCTTGCCTACTGTGATAGTAGATGCGTCGACGCTAGTAACCTTACCGCTATCCTCGGACACGATAACAGTCCCTGAATCGCGGGCAACCTTCTCCTCCATCTGCGTCCCAACCACCGGCGCTTCGGTTATCATAAGAGGCACGCCCTGACGCTGCATATTTGAACCCATAAGCGCCCTATTAGCGTCATCATGCTCTAAGAAAGGAATCAAAGATGCTGCCACGGAAACAAGCTGCTTCGGAGATACATCCATGTACTGAACCTGCTTTGCGGGAACCTTAGGGAAATCATCCTTATAGCGGCAGGAAACCTCTTTTTCTACAAAATAGCCTTCTTCGTCCAGTGGGACGTTTGCCTGGGCAATAATCTTATCCTCTTCAATGTCAGCCGTGAGATACTCAATTTTTTTAGTTACTCTTCCGTCTTCCGCCTTGCGATAAGGAGTCTCGAGAAGGCCTAAGGTATTTACTCTGGCAAAAGTACTTAACGAAGCAATTAAACCGATATTTGGGCCTTCCGGCGTTTCAATGGGACAAACGCGTCCGTAATGAGAAGGGTGAATATCCCTTACTTCAAATCCTGCTCGTTCGCGAGACAAGCCCCCGGGACCTAAAGCACTTAACCTCCTCTTGTGAGTCATCTCGGCTAACGGATTTATCTGATCCATAAATTGCGAGAGCTGGGATCTTGCAAAGAAATCACGTATCTGATTGGAAAGAAGCTTGGAATTAATAAGGTAATGCACGTTAAGGTTATCAAATTCGCCCAAGAGACTTAGTCTTTCGCGGATAGATCTTTCTACCCTGCTCAAACCTATACGCACCTGGTTCTGCACAAGTTCTCCCACGGTCTTAATGCGGCGATTTCCCAAATGGTCTATATCATCAATTTTTCCTATGCCTGACTGCAGATTTATGAGGTACTCGATTACTCTGATAATAGTATCGGAATCAAGAATGCGCTTTTCCAAGGAGACCTTCATCCCTAGCTTTCTATTAAGTATAAACCTGCCTGCCCTCTCCAAATCGTATCTTGCGGGATCAAAGAATAACCTGTAGAATAAAGCTTCAGCCGCTTCTTTGGTTACCGGCTCGGTAGGCCTCATCTTACGGTAGAAATCTATGTAAGCTTCTTCTTTATTCTTAGTATAGTCTTTCTTCAGGGTATTGACGATCTCCGGATACTCTTTTCCGAAAGCCGCAATAATATCCTTATCTTCCGAAAAACCTAAGATCCTAAGTATCTGGGTAGCCGGAAAATTCCTGCGACGGTCTACATAAGCTATAATAGTCTCTGTTAAGTCATACTTAAATTCAAGCCAGGCTCCGCGATAGGGGATCACCCTGCCATAAAATATTTTTTTACCGGTAGGATGATCTTCTTCTTCAAACGAAACACCAGGTGACCTTTGTAACTGGCTTACTACAACCCTTTCGTCTCCGTTGATGATAAAAGTACCCGTCTCCGTCATTAAGGGAATTTCTCCGAAGTACGCATCCTGTTCTTTTGTCTCATTAGGAGTAGTCAAGCGAAACTTAACCTTAAGAGGAAGGGCATAGGTAAGGCTACGGTTCTTTGACTCGGAGATATTATACTTAGGCTTCCCCAGGGAATAGCTTATAAATTCAAGTTTTACTGCGCGATTGGGGCTCTCAATGGGAAAAATCTCGGAAAAAACCTCCTGCAACCCCTGATGCTTCCTTTCGCTAACAGGCACATCTAGCTGGAGGAATTCCTTAAAAGCCTCAAGCTGCACATCTAAAAGATTCGGCATATTGTAAACTTCTTTTAGCTTGGCAAAACTTTTACGTTTTATCATCTTAATATTTTTTAAACTACCTGTCAGAATTTAAAACTTCCCGGCTAACCTTAAAGAATGGCTTTTTTCTGACAGCAGGTTAATAATTTTATTTAAGTTCTACGGTTGCCCCAGCCGCTTCGAGCTTTTTCTTCATCTCTTCGGCTTCTTCTTTAGTGGCGCCTTCTTTAATCGGTTTTGGAGCGGCATCAACTAAATCTTTGGCTTCCTTCAATCCAAGATTGGTTATTGTACGGACTTCTTTAATAACCGCGATCTTGTTGGCCCCTGCGCTAGCTAAAACCACGGTAAACACAGACTTCTCTTCTGCCGCGGGAGCAGCACCTGCTGCGGCACCTGCTGCGGCCGGAGCGGCCATCATAGGCATATTCGCCTTAACCCCGAACTTCTCCTCCAGGGCCTTGACTAAATCCGAGAGCTCAAGCACTGTCATCTCCTCTATGGATTTAATCATTTCATCTAATTTTGCACTTGCCATTTCCTTCCTCCTTTTAACTTGTCTTTTTCTGCTTTATTTGATCTATGCAATAAACAAATTTCGCCAATACCTGGTTTAATGTTATCACTAAACCTGATATTGGCGAATTTAATGCCGCTACAGCCATCCCCCTTAGTACCTCTTTGGAGGGGAGCTTTGACATTGCCTCTATATCTATCTTCTCTATAATCCGGTTCTTAAAAGAGCCGCCTTCGAGCTTTAATTGCTCGTGTTCCCTGACAAAATTACATAAAACCTGTGATACGGCAACCGGCTCATCCTTTATAAAAACGAAACCGCAGGGACCATCTACCTTATTAATCAGAACCTCATAACCTGAGTCTTTTAGCGCCCTGCGCGCTACGCTGTTTTTAACAACAAAAAGAGACGCACTTGAACCTTTAAGCACCTGCCTTAAAGAACAAAGATCCGGGCTTGCTACTCCCGAATATCTTACTATAAAAAAAGCATCCGATTTCTTAAGTGTTGATTTAATCCTGCTCTCTGAAGCCTCTTTAAATATTAACCCTAATTTTTTCATTATATTAAACCGCCAATCTTAATCCGGGATTCATGGACGAAGTTATAAAAAGGCTGCGCACGAACTTCCCCTTTATCGATGCAGGCTTAGATTCATTCAGGGCCTCAATTACTTTAGAAGCATTATCAAAGATCATTTCTTCACTGAAAGAAATCTTGCCGACTGATAAATGTACACCGCCCTGTTTGTCAACCCTAAACTCCACCTTACCTTTTTTCACATCATCAATGGCTTTATGGATATCATTTGTAACTGTACCAGTTTTAGGGCTCGGCATAAGCCCGCGAGGGCCTAAGACCTTACCTAACTTACTTAAATCTTTCATCATTTCAGGAGTAGCAATAGCACAATCAAAATCCAGGAAACCTGCAGCGACCTTTTCAATAAGTTCAACTCCTCCCACATAATCCGCTTTTGCATCGTGTGCGGCCCTTTCGTGCTCTCCTTTACAGAAAACTGCGACTTTGATTTTCTTGCCCGTACCGTGAGGCAATATCACAGTTCCTCTTACCATCTGATCGGATTTCTTTGTATCAACGCTTAAGCTGAAATGCAAATCAACAGAAGAATCAAATTTTGTTGCTGACATTTTCTTAAGACAAGCAACGGCTTCTTTCAGTTGATAAGTTTTTTCTTTGTCTGCCTGCTTCTCGGATTCCTTATATCTTTTACTGCGTAGTTTCATGATGCTCCTTATCCTTCCACGGATATGCCCATACTCCGGGCAGTGCCGGTAATAACTTTAATAGCCTGGTCCATATCTGAAGTATTTAAGTCTGCCATTTTCAACTTCGCTATCTCTTCTACCTGCTTCTTGGTAACTTTCCCTATAACTTCTTTGCCGCTTATACCGGAAGCCTTTGCAAGGTTGGCTGCCCTCTTGAGTAAAACCGAAGAAGGCGGGCTCTTAATTATAAAGGTAAATGTTCTGTCTTCATAAACACTGATAACAACCGGCAATATCAACCCGTCTTTACCTTTAGTCTGGTCGTTAAACTGCTTGCAAAACTGCATAATATTCACGCCGTGCTGGCCTAGTGCGGGGCCGACCGGTGGAGCAGGATTAGCCTGCGCTGCCGGAACATGTAATTTAATCTGAGCCTTTATTGCTTTCTTTACTGCCATTATATCTTCTCCACCTGCCAATACTCCAGCTCTACCGGAGTAGCGCGCCCGAATATCGAGACGCTTACCTTAATCTTTCCTTTTTCAGGATGAATTTCATCGATTGTTCCGTTAAAATTCTGGAATGGACCATCAGTAACCCTGACCTGCTCGCCTTTCTCAAAAACAATCTTTGGGCTTGGTTTGACCTGGGTATCCTTGGTCTTTTTAAGTATATTATCCACCTCTTCCTGTGGCAAAGGCATCGGTTTTTTGCCTAACCCGATAAAACCGGTAACCCCGGGAGCGGTCTTTACAAAAAGATACGTCTGCTCGTTAAGCTCCATTTCTACCAGGAGATAACCGGGGAAAAACTTACGATGCGATATTTTTTTCTTTCCTGATCTAACTTCGGAAACCTGTTCGGTAGGAATAACTACGGCTGGAATTAAGTCTTGCATATTATGAGCATGTATCTTATTCTCTAATGAAGTCTTAACCTTGTCTTCCAACCCAGTCTGAGTATGTACAACGTACCAGTTTTTCATTATCTAAAGAAAAGTGTAAGAATTTTGGAGAGCCCGATATCCAAAATACCAATAAATAATCCTGTTAAAATGGTGACAACGATAACAATAATTGTGGAAGCAATCAACTCTTCCCGCGTACTCCAGGCAACTTTGCCTAATTCCGCCTTTACCTCTTTTAGAAAATTAATCGGTTTTGCAATTATATTCATAAAAACTTACTTCTCCAAAAACCACAGGAGCGGCAGGACTTGAACCTGCAGTCACGGTTTTGGAGACCGTTGGTTTGCCATTAACCGACGCCCCTAAAATTATTTAATTTCTTTGTGCGGGGTATGCTTATGACAGGACCTGCAAAACTTACTTATCTCAAGCCTATCCTGGTGCAACTTTTTATTTTTAGTCGTCGTATAATTTCTATTTTTGCAAACCGTACATTCTAATGTGATAATCTCACGCATTTTTTTTAATAAGCTGGAGACGAGAATTGAACTCGTGACCCCGTCCTTACCAAGGACGTGCTCTGCCAACTGAGCTACTCCAGCCGAAATGGATTCGCTCCGGCGAATAAGCTTTTAAACAAAAAAAAAGCAGAGACCAAGAAATTATTCACTTCTCTCTTTGAGATTATAAACTACCA
>CAZSQC010000023.1:7062-13446 GCA_964608955.1 uncultured Planctomycetales bacterium
AAAGAATAAAAAACTTTCCCTTGAGAATTTAAAATTAAAATTCTCAGTTCTTAAATTTTTCTTACGCTAAAGTTATTGAAATTACAGAGAATTACGTAAGCAATAGAATATATACTAATTTGAAAGGAATGTCAAGTATTTTTTTTGTTTTTTGCAAACCACTCTGCGGTTTTTGCAATACCTTTTTCCAGCTTTACTTTGGGAGCCCAATGTAAAGCTCTTTTTGCCAGAGTGATATCGGGCCGGCGTTGACGCGGGTCATCTTCAGGAAGCTTCTTAAAAATAATCTTGCTTCCGGAATTTGTTATCCTCAAAACCAGCTTAGCTAATTGCAGAATAGTAAATTCAGACGGATTACCGAGATTAACCGGAGTATTTAAATTAGAAAGCATTAACTTATATAACCCCTCAACCATATCATCTATATAACAAAAACTCCTGGTCTGTGCTCCCTTGCCATATACTGTAAGGGACTTCTGCTTTAACGCCTGATTTATAAAGTTTGAAACTACCCTGCCGTCATTTTCTCTCATCATCGGGCCGTAAGTATTGAAAATTCTAACGATCTTAGTATCTATTTTATGTACCCTGTGATACGCCATGGTGATGGCCTCTGCAAAACGCTTGGACTCGTCATAGCACCCTCTTACGCCGACCGGGTTTACATTACCCCAGTAACTTTCCTTTTGCGGATGCACTTTTGGGTCTCCATAGACCTCGGAAGTTGAAAAAAGCATAAAAGACGCTTTCTTCTCCGTTGCCAGCCCTAACGCATTATGCGTCCCCAATGAGCCGACCTTAAGAGTCTGAATAGGAAAATCAAGATAGTCCACGGGTGAGGCCAAAGATGCGCAATGTAATACAAAATCAACATCACCCTTTACTTTAATATGGCTTGAAACATTATGCACCTTAAGCTCAAATTTACTGTTTTTTAGAAGTGGCTTTATATTATCCAGATTTCCGGTTATAAAATTATCGATGCATATTACACTAAAACCTTCATCGATTAACTTGCGGCAAAGATGCGCTCCTATAAAGCCCGCTCCTCCTGTGATAACTACTGTCTTGCTACGCATTTTTTCTCCAGTATTCAACGGTAAACTCCAAGCCTCTTAAGAAATCAATCTTGGGGCTAAAGCCAAGAAACTTTTTTGATGCCGAAAGATCTGCCAAGGTTCTAAAGACATCTCCCGGCCTTTTCTTAAGGAAAAGGGGCTTAATATCCTTACCTATTATATTATTAATACTCTTTGCCAACTGAAGAACTGTATAATCCTTTCCGGATGCAACATTAAAAACCCCGCCCTTAACGGAACTATTCTTTGCAGCTAAAATATTAGCATCAACTACATTACTGACATATGTAAAATCCCTTGATTGCCTACCTGTGCCGTAAACAGGAAACCTCTTTTCTTTAAGTATGCAATTTATGAATTTAGGTATTACTACGGCGTATTCATCATCAAGGGCCTGTCGGGGTCCGAAAACATTAAAATATCTCAATGCTACGCAGGAGAGCTTATAGTGATAGCTGAAAATTGCGCAATAGTATTCTCCTGCCAACTTAGTTAATGCATAAGGAGATATCGGATTAGGATAAAAAAACTCTTTCTCAGGGAAGGCCTTGACATCTCCGTAAACAGAACTCGAAGAAGCAA
Source organism: uncultured Planctomycetales bacterium (assembly GCA_964608955.1). GTDB lineage: Bacteria > Omnitrophota > Gorgyraeia > Gygaellales > Profunditerraquicolaceae > Sherwoodlollariibacterium. The sequence continues at coordinate 8,724 of CAZSQC010000023.1, forward strand.
GTATAAACTTTTTCACCTTAGACATTCTGGCAGCCTCGAGCATATTAACAGTACCGTTAATATTTACTTCATTATATTCTAAGGGATTTGCCATAGACTTCGGCACGCTCCTTAAAGCTGCCTGATGCAAAACAAAATCTCTTCCCTTACAAGCCTTATTACAATCTCTCTTTGAACGTATATCTCCTTTAATTACTGTCAAGTCCCCTTTAAGGCCGTTTAAGTTCTTCATCTTGCCGCTAGAGAAATTATCCAGTACACAAACGGATTCTTTTCTTCTTAGTAGTTCCTCAACTATATGTGAACCGATAAAACCTGCACCGCCAGTAACCAGATACCTACTCATAACCTTACCACCTTCTTATTTTCACCCGAAAGGCTCTTATAGACATTTCGAGTATCAAAGATTAACCTAGAATTCTTATAAACAAAATTATAATCCACGTTGGTGTGATCCGTAGCCACTATAATACAATCGAACCTTGCGATATTATTCTTAGTAAGTGGTAAAGACTTTGAATTAAACTCCGGGATACTTAAATAAGGTATAATCGGATCATGATAACAAACAACTGATCCTTTTTCTCTCAAAAGCCTGATAATATCCAAAGAAGGAGACTGCCTTAAATCTTTAATGTCTTTTTTATAGGTAGCCCCTAAAACAAGAATCTTGGAATTTCTTAATCTTTTGCCGATCCCGGCAAGCAGCGCTTCCACCCTTTTTACCGTATATTCCGGCATATAAGAAATAATATCGGAGGCGAGCTTAATGAAACGGGATTTAAAACCGAACTTCTTCGCTTTCCAATAAAGATAAAGCGGATCTTTTGGAATACAGTGCCCGCCGACTCCAGGCCCGGGGTAAAAAGGCATAAAACCAAAGGGCTTTGTCGAAGCAGCATTAATAACTTCCCAGATATCGATACGCATCTTGCAGGCCATCATGGCTAACTCATCAATCAATCCGATATTGACTATTCTGAAAGTATTCTCCAGTAATTTGGTGATTTCAGCAACGCGGGTAGAAGAAACAAGCACAACTTTATTTACTATATTCTTATATAAAGCCGAACCCAACAAGCCTGCTTCCTGACTTATGCCGCCTATTACTTTAGGAATCTTTGAGACCGGATAATTTTTATTACCGGGGTCGATTCTTTCCGGAGAAAAACAAAGAAAAAAATCCACACCATGATTCTTTCCTTTTGTCTCAAGCAACGGCAGGATAACCTCCTCGGTAGTTCCCGGGTAAGTAGTACTCTCTAAGACAACGAGTGCGCCTTTCTTCATATAAGCTGAGACATCTTTTACTGCCTTTTTTATAAAAGAAATGTCGGGAAGAAGTTTTTTCTTCAAAGGAGTAGGAACACATATTATTATCGCATCGACTTCTTTCAAAACATTAAATTCTCCGCAGGGAATTAATTTTTTAAGGTTAATTACGGATTTTAAAGATTTCTCGTCAATATCCGTAATATAGGCTTCTTTTCTCCTTAACCTTGCCAATCTTTCTCTATCTGTTTCAATTCCGTAAACTTTATAACCTTTTCTGGCAAACTCTATCGCTAAAGGCAAGCCTACATACCCAAGCCCTATCACGGCTATTGCCGCCTTTCTATCTTTAATTTTGCTCTTAAGCCGGTTAAAAATGTTATTCTTCATACGCTCTTTCTGCCAACGCTTACGTATACAAACCCCAGCTTTTGCATCTTAACAGGATCAAACATGTTCCTTCCATCTACGATGATGGGATTCTTAACAAGCTTCTTGATTTTCTTAAAATCCAGGTCTTTAAATTCTAACCATTCAGTGGCAATGAATACACAATCACACTCCTTACTTAACTCGTAAGGATTAGCACAAAACTTTACATTCTTTAATAAAGGCTTTGCCTTAAGCATAGACTTAGGATCATAGGCTTTTATATATGCCCCTTCTGACTGGAGCGCGCGTATAAGTTCAACTGCAGGGGCATTACGCATATCGTCAGTGTTAGGCTTAAATGCTAACCCTAAGAAACCTATAGTCTTACCCTTAAGATTCCACAAAGAGCTTTCTATCTTTGTTATCAAAAAATCCCTCTGGCTTTCATTAATATTCTTTACCTCTTTAAGCAGCCCAAAATCATAGCCAAGTTTCCTTGAAATACTTATAAAGGCTTCCAAATCCTTAGGAAAACACGAACCGCCGTACCCTAGCCCTGCGCTTAAGAAACTTTTGCCTATCCTAGAATCCATGCCCATGCCGTGGGCCACTTCATTAATATCCGCACCCACAACATCGCAGACGCGCGAGACTGCGTTTATAAAAGAAATCTTGGTAGCTAAAAAAGCGTTGGAAGCATGTTTTATAAGCTCTGCCGATTTTATATTAGTAACAACTACCGGCCTGTTTAAAGGTTTATAAAGCTTAAGCAGAATTTCTTTCGCCATTTCGGACTCTACTCCCACAACCACCCTGTCGGGATGCATAAAATCATTTATAGCAGAACCCTCTCTTAGGAATTCAGGGTTAGAGGCTACATCAAAATCCACTCTTCCGCGGGTGCATCTGGATATAGTCTTTTTAACCCAATCACCAGTTTCAACCGGCACGGTTGATTTCTCAACTATAAGCCTATAGCTTTTAAGGTTTGCGGCTATATCGCAAGATACCTTCTCAATACCGGTTAAATCCGCTTCGCCGTCTCCTGAATCGGGAGTTCCTACGGCAATAAAAATTACCTCGCTTTTCTGAACCGCTTCTTTTATACTCGAAGAAAAAAATAATTTTTTGTGCTTAATATTATGGGCGATGAGCTCCTTCAACCCGGGCTCGTATATGGGGACCTTCCCCTGCTTTAACGATTTAATCTTATCCAGATCGTTATCCACGCAGATAACTTTGTTTCCCAGCTTCGAAAGGCAAGCTCCGGTAACCAACCCTACATATCCCGTACCTATGATAGCTATATTCATATCTTACTGAGCTCCTGACTTAGGTTTATTATAACTCTGATCAAAACTGAATTCGGCTTCAGGGAAGGCCTTTAGCCTAAAGACTACAAATAACCCCGAACCATTATTCTTTTTATGATTAAGCGTTAAATCAACCTCCCAACAGTGCAGATCACGTGAAAGAGTAAATTCCTGCTCCAGCGAACCTTTCTTTACAAAGGCATTGCTTGCATCGGTAAACGACTTAATATTATACCTTTCATATATAGAAAACTTCCATTTGGGATTTATGCGCCAGTTGAAACTTGCCGTGACTTGATTACCGCCTTTTCTTTCATAGCGCTGTCCTAAGCCGAAAGACCTTTCGGAAGCAAAATCAAAATTTATATCATAATTTACCTTTGAGAAATGGTTGTAATTTTCGTAATCCGGGTCTCCTTCAAGGCCGGAATGTTTATAAGTAGCATCTCCTTCTATCCTCAGCCAAGGATAGGGCAACAGCTTGTACTTAAGGATAAAATCAGAGAAGGATGCTCCTTGCTTTTTTACTCTTGAAGTATCTGTCTCATCCACCCCCACGCCGTCCTGCTGATAATACGTATACGTTCCGTAAACAATGCGTGGCGCAAAATAATAAGTAGTACTCAAATTAATATCAACTATATCCACGCTTACTTCCTTACCTTCTGCATCCTTTCTCTTTGTCTGAAGTTTATTTGATAGCCCAAGATTCGCCGCATTGCTGGAGGTAAGCAAATCCACATTATCAATGTACTTTAAGTTTCCGGGACTTATAGTCGGAGTGTGATTATATGAATAACCAATCGTAGGGGTAATGACATGCCTTAACCCCTTGATTCCCATTCCCAGAAAATCAGATTTTACGTCAAAGAATCTGTAAAATTTTGTACTTAAATCCGCTCCTGCATAAAAAATTGTATTAACCGGCAAAGACTTGCCATTAGCCCCCTTGTCATAAAAAACCTGCCTGTCTTTTAGAAAAGGAGTAAATTCGATGAAAGCCAGTTTCATAGGCATTGATAATTTATTTATGGTATCAAGCCTGTTTACGCTTATTTCTTCTGCGCTAACAGGAGAAGTAGTGGCCTTCTTATTGAAATTGGTAAATACCGAACTGTTCTCGAAGTAAAGATGGCTATTTCCGATTTGCATAGAGGGAAGGGTATATTTTATTTCGGGAAGCTTATCCAGCTGATCGAACCAATGGTTGACTCTCTTTTGCGCCAGAATATCTATACTGGAATAACCAAAACTGTGATGAAACAAAGCATATGAGAGCGGCTCCGAATCCTTTTCATACTCCCTGTAAAAATAATCTTTAAGAATATTACTGTTTAAATCATAATATTTTCTTCTTTCATCTCCTATCTTGTAGAACTCCGAAATGAAGTTTGTCTGATCAGCAATATCCCATTTATGCCTCCAGCGAACAAGGTATCTTTGGAATTCAGTGCGTTGCGCATTAGCGGATAAATTACTTGCCCCAGGCTTTTCTTTTGTGTAATAAAATTTAAAATCGCCTTTGCCGATGCCGGGTGTCGTATAGTTGGAACCGAAGCCTTCTGCAAAACCCAGCTTACTCCTGTAATCAAGGTAGATTCTTCCGCTGACATGATCTGTTATACTGTATTTCCAGCCGCTTAAAACATAAGGCCCCCAATCCTTACTCTTCCCCGGCATAACCCTGACATGCATTATCGGGTCCTGCAGAGTGTGGTTAAACCTGGGGAGATAAAGCAAAGGAAAACTGCTAAGATAAAGAGTAT
>CAZSQC010000024.1:0-13445 GCA_964608955.1 uncultured Planctomycetales bacterium
AGAGAATATTTTTTCAGGATACAGGAATGATAATCAGCTCGGGGTAGGGGTAACCGAATCTATTTACAGCGGAGGCGCTAATTCCGCTAACCTAAAACAGGCGCATATTAGCTTTGACGCGCAGCTCCAGACCTTAAGGGCAAAAAAACTCGATGTTGAGTTTGAAGTTAAAAGGCTTTATTATGGTTTGCTTTTTGCCTATGAGAATGAGCGTATAGCCAGAGAAACCTTGGAGCAGGCAAAAGCGCACTATGCAAATGTAAAAGAGAAGTTTGAAAAAGGCACTGCTTCGCGTTTTGATGTATTGCAGTCCGGCGTGCAAGTTTCTCTGCTGGTGCCTGCCTTAGTTAAGGCGAGCAATGACGTAAAAATCATTAAGGCGGAATTAAATAAAGTGCTCGGAGTTAAAATCGATACTCCTGTTGAAACGAATGAAAGGCTCGGATACAAGCCTATAGATATTAAAGAGCATGAATTTTTGCAGGTAGCCTACCTTAATAAGCCAGAAATGATTCTTAAGGGTTTGGGAGTGGATATTAATAAGTGGGGGATACAAATGGCTAAATCAGGCTATCGTCCGAAGCTTGATGCAGGCGCAAATTATTCCCTAAGGTCCAATAATCTGGGGAATATCATGAACCGCAGGAGTAGTAATTGGGATGTCGGAGTTTTTCTTAATATACCGATATTTGAAGGTTTTTCCACCAAGGCTCAGGTTGACGCTGCAAAGGCCCGCTATAGCGCATCTCTTCTTGATAAGGACAACCTTTCGGATCAGATTGCGGTGGATGTGCGCAACGCATGCTTGAACCTTAAAGAGGCAGAGACAATAATTAATTCACAGAAGGACCATGTGGATGAGGCGCGTGAGGCATTAAGAATAGCGGAGATAAGTTATAATAACGGAGTGGGGATTAACCTTGATGTTTTAGATGCCCAGATATCGCTTTCGCAGGTGCAGACTAATTTAGCGAGCGGTATATACGATTATCTTATGGCGCAGGCTTCTTTAAGCAGGGCAATGGGGGAGAGTTTTGTTAAGGAGGATAATAATGAAAAAAAGAGTTAAGCTAATAGCTGTTCTGGCGTTGATTTTCGTTGCCGGCGCAATAAGCGGCGTATATATTTACGAGAAGAATAAAGACAAGAATAAAATAATCAAGGTTTCCGGCAATATCGAAGGTGATGATGTGCGTTTATCATTCAGGGTTACGGGCCAGATTACCGAACTTTTAACGGATGAAGGCGAGGTTATTAAAAAGGGTCAGGTTATTGCGCGGCTTAATACCGATGAACTTAGCAAAGTAAGAGACAACGCCTTGGCAGTATTAAAGGCTTCGGAATACAACTATTCTCTGGCGAAAATAGATTATGAAAGAGCAGAAGCATTGTTTCAGGCAGGCGCCATATCCGCCCAGAAGCGCGATGAAGCGAAAACCAACCATGATGCCCTGCTGGCCCAGGTTGAGCAGAATAAAGCTTCTCTTGAATTAGCTAACACCCGTCTCGGCTTTACCGATCTTATTGCGACTTTAGACGGCTATGTCCTTGTAAAAGGTGCCCTTGCCGGAGAAGTGATGCAGCCCGGAGCTCCGGTCTTTACTGTTTTAGATCTTGATAATATCTGGGTTACCGCCTACATTAATGAAAAAGACTTAGGAAGGGTCAAGTTAAATCAGGGCGCGGATGTAATTACCGATACTTACCCCGGGAAGAAGTATAAAGGAAGAGTTTCTTTTATTTCAAGCCAGGCTGAATTCACCCCTAAGACAATACAAACTACCGAAGAAAGAGTTAAGCTTGTTTATCGTATTAAAGTTAAAGTCGATAATACCAATCTTGAGCTTAAGCCGGGGATGCCGGCAGACGCCTATATCCACGAATAAAATATGTCCAGCATTAAGGCTGTAAACCTTACGCGCAGATTCGGTAATCTTACTGCCGTTGATAATCTTAATCTAGATATAGAAGAAGGCGAGATCTTCGGTTTAGTCGGCCCTGACGGTGCAGGTAAGACAACTACCATGCGGCTTTTAACAGGCATCCTCGATCCGACTAATGGCGAAGGGTGGGTGCATGGCAGGCATATTGTTAAAGAAGCTGAAAGCCTTAAAGATAATATCGCTTACATGTCGCAGCGCTTCGGCCTTTATGAAGAGCTTACCGTTATTGAAAATATCAATTTTTATGCGGATGTTTTTAATGTTCCGCTTAAAGACAGGGATAAGGTAATCGACAGGCTTCTTGGATTTTCAGGGCTTACTCCTTTTAAAAAAAGGTTAGCCGGTAAGCTTTCAGGAGGAATGAAGCAGAAGCTCGGTTTATCCTGCGCGCTTATCCACACCCCCAAAGTTTTATTCTTAGATGAACCGACCAATGGCGTAGATCCGGTCTCGCGCAGGGATTTCTGGAAAATTCTTTATGAACTTCTTAAAGATAAGGTAACGATACTTTATTCTACTTCCTATCTTGATGAGGCGGAGCGCTGCCGCAGGGTAGGGTTAATCCATAAGGGAAAGCTTTTAAGGTGCGATACTCCGGAGAATATACGTAATGAATCTTCGGCGAAAACCCTGGAAGAGGCTTTTATACGGATAATAAATGAATATGAACGAAACTGACATAGCCGTAAGCGTAGAAAACCTTGAAAAGAAATTCGGAGACTTTACCGCAGTTAACCGCATAAATTTCCAGGTCAAAAAAGGCGAGATCTTCGGATTCTTAGGGCCTAACGGAGCGGGAAAGTCTACTACCATAAGGATGCTTTGCGGGATTTATACCCCTACTTCCGGAAAGGGGCAGGTGGGAGGTTTTGATATAGTAAAAGAGCAGCATAATATCAAGCAGCATATCGGATATATGTCGCAGAAGTTTTCTCTTTATGATGATTTGACTGTTGAGGAGAATATAGATTTTTACAGCCGTATTTACGGAGTAGAGGCGAAGGAGAGGGAAAAAAGGAAAGAAGAGACTATTGAAGCAGCAGGAATAAAAGAATTCCGCAGGAGCCTGACGTCCACTTTATCCGGCGGCTGGAAACAGCGCCTTGCCTTAGGTTGCGCCGTAATACATAAGCCGAGCATAATATTCCTAGATGAGCCTACCAGCGGGGTGGACCCCATTACGAGAAGTAATTTCTGGAATATCATAAAAGGCATGGCCTCTGAAGGAAAAACAATATTTGTAACTACGCATTATATGGATGAAGCTGAAAACTGTAACCGCATGGTCATGATTTATCACGGCACGATGATTGCCATGGGCACGCCGCAGGAGATGAAAACGAAATTTATGAAGAATGAGATAGTGGAGATAGTCATGCCTTCTGCCGAGAATTGGACAGATAAAGTCTGTGAGTTAAAGAGCGTTAAGGAGACTGCGCTCTTCGGAGCAAATATTCATGCGGTTTGCTACGACGCGCAAAAGGCAATAGAAGATATTAAGGCTTTATTTACAGCAAACAGCGTAAAGGATTATAACCTGCGTAAAATCCCAGCTTCTCTTGAAGATGTTTTTGTATCGCTGATTGAGAATTACGATGCCGAGCATGATGAGTCTAAAAAGAAGACGGCCTAAATGAACATAAAGAGAGTACTTGCCATAGCGAAAAAGGAATTTATTCAGATCCGCAGAGACCCCCGCTCCCTGACCTTGGCTTTAGTTATTCCCGTAATACTTCTTATCATTTTCGGATACGGGCTTTCTCTTGATATTGACAGGGTTGGAATGGTTATCTGGAATCAGGACCGCTCTTCCCAGTTAACGCAGGATTTTATCGTAAACTTTAAAAACTCAAAATATTTTAATATAGTAGGCTATACGGACAATTATGAAGAGATAGTAAAGCTTATAGACTCCAGGCGAATTATGATGGGCCTGGTTATCCCTAAATATTTTTCGCAGTACTTAAATAGCGGGCAGGCAGCCCCTTTACAGCTTTTAGTAGACGGATCCGACTCTAACACAGCCACCATTGCCATGGGTTATGTAAGGTCCGTAGTCTCGCGCTATAACATGGAGCTGCTGGTAAATACTTTAACTAAAAACGGAATCACTCCGTCAAAGGCGGTTGAGTTACGCCCGCGCGTCTGGTTTAATATGGGCCTTTCAAGCAGGTGGTACATAATTCCCGGCACAATTGCCATGATTATCATGATTATTGCCGCTCTGCTTACTTCTCTTACCGTTGCTAGGGAATGGGAGAGGGGCACCATGGAGCAGCTTATTTCAACTCCCGTGAAATCCTTTGAAATAGTTATCGGAAAATTTATCCCTTATTTTGCGATAGGATTTTTTGATCTTTTAGTTGGTATTGTGATGGCGGTGTTCGTTTTCGGGGTTCCGCTTCGGGGCAATATTTTTATTCTTATTATTTTAAGCACTTTATTTTTAACAGGTGCGCTTTCTATGGGGATATTTATATCTACGGTTGCCAGGACGCAGCTTTTAGCCAGCCAGATGGCGATGCTGACAACTTTTATTCCTACCATGCTCCTCTCGGGGTTCATATACCCTATATTTAATATGCCGGCGGCTGTGCAGGCAATAACCTATTTGGTTCCTGCCAGGTATTATATCGTAATACTAAGAGAGATATTCTTAAAGGGCGCAGGAGCGGGTGTTTTATGGGATGAGGCGGTATTCCTTTTTATTTTCGGGTTTGCCATGTTGCTGATAACTGTACGTAGATTTAAGAAGAAGATACCGGCTTAAAAATATGTTCGAACGCATAAAAGCAGTTTTAATCAAAGAATTCAAGCAGATATTCCGCGACCCGCGGATGAAGACGATAATTTTTGTTTCTCCTTTGATACAGGTTATCCTTTTTGGTTATGCCGCTAACAAGGATATTAATTATATTCCGCTGGCAGTTTATGACAGGGACAATACCGTTCAGAGCAGGGATTTTATAAGGGATTTTACGTATTCAAAATATTTCGTTCCTAAATTTTATATATATTCTGATAAGGAACAAAACTGGCTTCTAGATAAAGGTTCGGCGAGCGTAGTGCTGCGTATTGACCGCGGATTCGGAAGAAATCTGGAGGTAGGTAAAGATGCTACCGCGCAGTTTGCTTTGGATGGCTCTGACTCAAATACTGCCCAGATCGTTTTAGGGTATGCCAATACTATCATGAGCCAATACCAGTATAATTTAATAAAGAATAAGGCGTTGGAAACCGGTAAGTCGGTTAAGATACCTTCTATCGATTTAAGGGATAGAGCCTGGTTTAACCAAAATTTAATTTCGCGTAATTATTATATCCCTGGGGTAATCGCGATGATTGTCACTATAATGTCGCTCCTGCTTTCATCCATGGCCATAGTAAGAGAGAAGGAAATCGGCACCATGGAGCAGCTTATTGTAAGCCCTTTAAGGCCCATAGAGTTGATAGCCGGAAAGCTTATCCCTTTTGCAATAATAGCCTTACTGCAGATAACCCTTATAACTCTTTTAGGGGTTATCTGGTTTAAGATACCGTTGCGCGGTAATTTATTATTGCTGCTTTTTGCGACAATCATTTATCTTATGACTACTTTAGGCGCGGGACTTTTTATCTCCACTTTGGCTTCAACGCAGCAGGAGGCAATGATGTCAGTTTTTCTTTTTTACACTCCTGTAGCTCTTCTTTCAGGTTTTGCCTACCCTATCCAGAATATGCCGCAGGTAATTCAAATCCTTACCTTTATTAATCCCTTAAGGTACTTTCTGGTAATTCTCAGAGGGATATTCTTAAAAGGTATCGGGATAAGTATGCTTTGGGATCAGATCCTACCTTTGTTTATCATGGGTATTGTCGTCATTACTTTAAGCGCCGGAAGGTTTCGCAGGAGCTTAGGCTAAATAATCCTTGTTATTACAGATCAGTTGGTATATAATTTATTTCCCTTCAAAATTAAACCTCGAAAATATAGCAAAGGAGAAGAAGATGATTAGAGTATTAAGGTTAGCATGGTTTCTCCCGCTGATGTTTATCGTTTTAGGAGCTGCTCCAGTACATAAGACTAAGAGCGTTGATGTTAATAAGGATGGTAAGACGGATGTTGTTTATCATTCAGACGGTGAGAATATAACCGGAATTGACGCGGATACTAATTACGATGGCAAGAATGATGTAAAGGTCTATGTAAAAGATGGAAAGCTTGAGAAGGCAGAGGTTGATACGGACCATGACGGTAAGGTTGATAAGACTATTACCAGCACTGCGCAGTTTAAACAGTGGGTTAATGACAACAGGCCGGATTTTAATGATTCCTTAGGTTGGGATGATTATTCCCGTAAAATAGATAAGGTCTTCTGGAAGCCGGGTATGAATAATTAAGGAGCTTGTATGCGTATAAGAATATTTCTTTTTATTTGTATCGTTCTGATTCTGTCTGCGTTTTCTAAGGCTTATTCTTATGATGATGATGATGGCGCTTTTCAGATTTGGCTTACAACTGCTCAGGAATTTAAATTAAAGGATAAGCTAAAAGCTTCTTTAGAAGAAGAATTCCGCTGGGGCAATGAGGCGCGCGAATTCTATTACCAGCATTATGATTTAGGATTGAATTATACTTTGGGTAGATACTGGGATATCGGTGGAGGCTATCGTCACGTTTATGAACTTAGTAGCGGTAAGTTTAAACAAGAAAATGAGCCTTATGTTACCGCTACTTTAAAGCTTAAAATGGGAAATTTTTTATTTAACAGCCGCAATCGTTTTGAATACAGGCATTTTGATTATAAGAGTGATTCCTGGCGTTATCGGAATAAGTTTACTCTTAAGTATCCTTTTAAAATAGGCAATCTGGGAGTTCAACCTTTTATCTCGGATGAGATATTATTCAGCTGTTTTAGCGGCACTAACCAGTTTAATCAGAATAGGGTATCATCAGGATTAGGGATTGATATCACTAAGAATGTAAAAGCAGAAATTTACTATATGCTTGTAAGCATTAAAAAGCCGGGGAAATGGCTGGAAGCAAACGTATTCGGTACTAAATTAAAAATAGAATTTTAACGTAATCAGATAGGGGAATTTTTATGGTACAAGAAATTATTTTCGGAGTATTAGGTGGCTTAGGGCTTTTTATCTACGGTATCCGCGAAATGAGCGAAGGGTTACACAAAGCAAGCGGAGAGAAGATGCGAAAAGTTCTGCATTCTCTTACCGGAGGGCCAAAAAGAGGAGTTTTGGTAGGGGCAGGGATAACTAGCTTAATACAATCATCTTCCGCTACTACTGTTATGGTTGTGGGGTTTGTAAATGCCGGATTGATGAACCTTACGCAATCTTTGGGGGTTATTTTCGGTGCGAATATAGGTACAACCATAACCGCGCAGTTAATCGCATTTAAGCTCACGGACTATGCTTTGCCGATTATCGGAGTAGGCATGATTATGGCTCTTTTGGCAAAGCGCAGGCTTTATAAGAATATTGCTGAATTTCTCATAGGGTTTGGAATATTATTCTTAGGGTTAAGTATTTTAACTCAGGTAATAAAGCCGCTGGGCGATTCCCAGATTTTTAAAGATATGTTTTTAAGTTTTAGCAAGAACCCTGTCCTTGGAGTCTTAGCCGGAGCCCTTGTTACCGCCATATTACAGAGTAGTTCCGTAACTACCGGTATGATCTTAGGTTTATCTATGGCAGGGCTTATTGATTTAACAGCAGCTTTACCTCTAGTTTTAGGTTGCAATATCGGTACTTGCGTTACAGCGCTTATTGCTTCTATAGGGGCAACTATTGGAGCGAAGAGGGCCGCAGCAGCGCATATAATATTTAATATCATCGGCGTTTTAATATTCCTGCCGTTTTTGGGGACGTTCAGGCAACTTGTTTCTTTTACATCTGCGGATGTAACAAGAGAGATTGCTAATGCCCACACCCTTTTTAACGTTATAAATACAATTATTTTTATTCCTTTAATACCCCTATTTGCAAAGTTCCTTACTATGTTTATTAAGGGTAAGGAAGAGGAAGAGGTTGAGTATTTGCCTAAATACCTTGATAAACATCTTTTAAATACGCCACCTATTGCCATTGATGCAGCTATAAAGGAGATTGTAAGAACTTTAGGGTTAACAAAGAAAATGGTAGGTATTGCTATTTCGAGTTTTATGAATAATGATTTAAGGTCATTGGAAAAGATAACGCGCAGGGAAGAAGCGGTTGATTCATTAAGGGAAGCAATAACCGATTATCTTGTTAAAATGATGCAGAATGAATTGAGCCAGGATGAATCAAGGAAAATTCCTTCCTTGATTCATGCTATAAATGATGTTGAAAGAATAGGTGATCATGCGGAGAACCTACGCGATCTAGCAGAACAGAAAATAGAGAACAAGCTTTTGTTTTCTCCTCTTGCAACTGAAGAGATCCAAAGGATGTATGATGAGATCTCACGGATGATTGATTGTTCTGTGAAAGCATTGCAAAATAACGACGCAGACGAAGCCAAAGTTGTTATGGAAGAAGAGTGCCAGATTAACACTATGCGTGACAGACTGAAAAATAACCATACAAAGCGCCTGGAAGAAGGAAAATGTAATGTTCTTTCAGGGGTTGTGTTTCTTGATGTCATCAGTAACCTTGAAAAAATAGGAGATCATCTCAATAACGTTGCCCAGGCAGTTGCTCAAAGCCTGCAATGGAACGGCAATGATTAACACAATCGATTTATAATATATTATTTTAGGCCTTGAAAGATTCCTTCGAAGTTATATAATTATAAATGGGTCCGGTGTTCTTTACCGGAGGGTCTTAAAAGATGGTCGGGCCGCCATCTGTATTAAACAATACGGATGGCTTTTTTGGTTTTTTAGAGGTTATTTATTATGAAGAGAATACTACTTTTTATTCTTCCGATTCTTATCATCGTCGCGGTTGTCTTTACTATATCCGGAATCTGCCAGGTGCGTTTTACCCAGGAAAAGCTTATGGATGATTTAAAGCGTAAAGCCAGGAGCGTCGACGAAAGTATGGAGTTAGCCGCCAGAAATATCTTTATAAACAATGATTTAAAGTCCGCTAACCGTTTGGTTGAGAGTTTTCAGAAAAGAGAAAGGTTGCAGGGCAGTGTTCTGTACAACAATGAGGGCAATATTATTGCGATTACCGAGCGGATCTCTGGATGGAAAGATAAGGATAAACCGTACATAAAAGAAATTATAGAGAATAAGAATCCGCGCGGAGCTCTTGAGAAGTTTAACGAATATTCGGTTTATAGTTATATTCTTCCTATTTTGGATGATGAAGAAAATGTCTTAGGGTTAGTTGAAGTTATTTACGATACCTCTTATCTTTTTACCATGTTAAGCGAAATATGGGAGAGGATAAGCATAACTCTTATAGTTTTGATATTCCTGATTGCCTTGACCGCATTTTTAATCCAGAGGCAGATATTTATTATGCCTGTGCGTAGGCTCACGCTTTGGTTTTCGCATTTTCAAAGAGGAGAAACAGATAAACTTAAGCCCTTTGAAGAGAGGGGAGAGTTTGGCAAGTTGATAAGCGAAGTGGAGCAAGTAGCATTAGGGCTAAGAGTGGCGCGTAAGGTAGTTACAGAAGAAGCCCATACGCGGGTGCAGAAAGATGAGGTGTGGACGCAGGGAAAACTGAGGGATTTAATTCACGCTAAGTTGGGTGAAAATGCTTTTTTTGTTGTTTCCAACCGTGAGCCATTTATGCACATGTTCGATAAAAAAACCGGTAAGATTAAGTGCGTAAGGCCTGCCAGCGGCGTTGTTACGGCTATTGACCCTATTTTACGTGCGTGCGGAGGGACTTGGATTGCACATGGGAGCGCAAATGCGGACAGGCAGATGGTAAATTCCAAGGATAAGCTCGGAGTGCCTCCGGAGGATATCAGGTATATCTTAAAGAGAGTCTGGTTGACTAAAGAAGAAGAGGAGGGGTATTATTACGGTTTTGCTAACGAAGGATTATGGCCTTTATGCCATGTTACTCATACCCGTCCTATTTTCCGCGATTCCGACTGGCAGATGTATAAAAATGTAAACAAGAAGTTTGCGGAGAGTATCCTGTCAGAGCTTCCGGCTAAAAGTCCCTTTGTATTCTTGCAGGACTATCATTTTACACTGCTTGCAAAAATGATTAAAGAGAAAAGGCCCGATGCTACTATTGCCTTATTCTGGCATGTTCCGTGGCCTAGTCCGGAAGTTTTTTCTATTTGTCCTTACCAGCACGAGATCCTCGAAGGGATGCTTGCCTGCGATTTAATCGGGTTTCATGTTCAAAATCACTGCAATAATTTCTTAGATACCGCAAACAGGCTTATTGAATGCAGGGTTGATACCGAGAAATTCAGTATAGTAAGGGCAAATAAAGAAACGCATGTTAAGGCTTTTCCGATAAGCGTGGATAGTTATTTTGATAAGAATCCCGAGAAAGATAAAGATACAATAGAAAAAATCAAAGAAGAGTTTGATTTGAAAGATAAAATCATCGCTGTCGGAGTAGATAGAATAGATTACACGAAGGGATTAATTGAAAAAATTCTATCAGTGGATAGATTTCTGGAGAAGTACCCCGAGTATAAAAATAAATTTGTTTTTATTCAGCTTGCCGCTCCCAGCAGGGAACATATTAAGCATTACCATGAGTTAATTAGCGAGATAGATGAGTTAGTTGAGAAGAAAAACTGGAAGCATTCGGAAGGCAACTGGAAGCCGATACTTTATCTTAAGAGGCATTTCTCGCCCGAGGAGATAAGCCCGTATTTTAAGCTTGGGGATATCTGTATCGTCAGCTCATTGCATGACGGTATGAATCTTGTAGCCAAGGAATATATCGCATCCAGAACTGACCTTAGTGGTTCTTTAATTTTAAGCCGTTTTACAGGGGCTGCCCGCGAATTAACCGATGCTACATTAATTAATCCTTATTCAATCGAAGAATTCGCGGATGCTATCAAGAATACTATTGAGCTTCCCCGCGAGGATAAGAAGAAGCGCATGGAGAATATGCGCAAAATTATCTTAGAAAATAATATTTACCGTTGGGCAGGGGATATTGTTACGGAGTTAACCGGTCTTAAAAAAAGTTAATATTGTATGAATTATTTATTCAGCCAGTGGGATAAAATAAAGGACTATTTAAAGGGGCGTTGTATCTTTGTTTTTTTAGATTACGACGGGACATTGTCTCCGATTGTTGAAGCGCCGGATAAGGCAGTAATTTCTAACGAATCAAAGGAAATTCTAAGGAAACTTTCTAAGAAAGAAGGCTGCAAGCTGGCAATTATAAGCGGAAGGTCCTTAACTGATATAAAAGAGAGAGTTGGGATTAAGGAGATAATTTATTCCGGGAATCACGGGCTTGAAGTAGAAAGCCCTAAGATTAAATACAGGCCGGAGATTTCTCCGGAGAGCAGAAAAGATTTAGACAAAATACGCTCGGAGTTAAAGGAAAAGCTTAAAGGGATAAAGGGGGTTATTCTAGAGGATAAAGGGCTTGCTTTGGCAGTGCATTTTAGGCAGGTCAATAAAGAAGATGTTAACCTTATTAAAACAATTTTTAGAGAGGTGACGATTATTCCTTCGGTTGCAAAGAAGATTAAAATCCGCTCCGGTAAGAAAGTCATTGAAGCAGGGCTGCCTATTGAGTGGGATAAGGGGAGGATAGTGCTTTGGCTTCTTTCCAGGCAAAAGTTTGCCAGCGACGGCGAGGAAGTTGCGGCAATTTACATCGGAGATGACGTTACTGATGAAGATGCATTTAAAGCCCTGCAAAAAGACGGTATTACAGTTCTTGTAGGAAGAAAAAAGTCTTCTTACGCCAAATATTTTCTTAAAGATTCCAGGGAGGTATACGATTTCCTGGAAAAGATTTTAACTTTCTCGGAGACTAACTTATTATGCCGGAAATAATAAAGGCAAAGGAGCCATTCTGCTTTCATACCAGGCTACACCTTACTGAGCTGACCGGCCTTAGGGCGACGAACCTTACCCAACTTCTGGGGTTGATTAAAGAAGCTCCCGGGGCCTGTATCTATCATCATACCCATCGGTTCCTTCAGCAGCATCAATATTTATCCCCCGAGCCTCCGAATGATTTTGCTTACTGGGTTACCGAGATACTGGGGGAGGATGAGTTAGGGGAGAGGCTCTCCAGCATCGCTACTATTCGATGTCTTACTATCCGTAGCCTTAGGGATAAGATTATTGATACCATAGATAGCTACCTGCAGGAGAACGTTTTAGCGAAGTTGAAATTTGCGCGCGAGGGAGAAGAATTTCATTTTATTAAATCCGTCAGTTTCGTTATCCCAACGGGTTATATTGCTAATGATTTAAGGGAGTTTGTAGAAATATTAAAGAAGGTTACTATTGATTCTATATATTTTCATATCTTTGAATCAAGGTTAAGGCTAGAAAAAGGAAATAATGATTTCTCCAACTGGATAGGAAATTCGCTTGGATATAAGGAGCTCGCTTACAGGATTTCGAACCTGGACCCTTATACGCATACGCTTGAAGGCCTGCGCAGCAGCCTGGTAGCTATGACAGAGAGTAAAATAGATGCCTAAATTAGAAGATTATATACCGATTGTCGGGCAGTCCGTTATTGACGACTTAAAGCTTCTTGCCCAGAAGCTTGATGGAAAGGTTGTGCAGCATATAAACTCTACTTCTGTCGGAGGAGGCGTAGCTGAAATTTTAAACCGCGCTGTCCCTTTGCTCAATGAGTTGGGGGTAAAAACGCGTTGGGATGTTATAAAGGGTGGCGAACAATTCTTTGAGGTGACAAAAAAATTCCATAATGTCCTTCATGGAAGGGTTGATGAAGTGACGGAGCGCGATTTTGATATTTTTATGGAGGCAAGCGAAGCAAATATAAAAGAATTAAATACTGACGGAGATATCGTTTTTGTCCATGATCCTCAGCCTATCGCGCTTGTAAAAAAGAGAGCAGACAATAAATGGATTTGGAGATGCCATATTGATGTTTCCAGTCCGAACCAGAAAGTCTGGAAATTTCTTATGAATTTTATTGTGAATTATGATTCTGCTGTTTTCTCGGCTCCGAGTTTTTCCCAAAGGCTTCCCATAAGGCAGTTTTTGATTTCTCCCTCTATAGACCCGTTAAGCGACAAAAACAGGGAATTGACAAAGGAAGAAATTGACGCGGTTCTAAGGAAATACGGCATTGTAATGGATAAACCTATTGTTACCCAGATTTCCCGTTTTGACCGCCTTAAAGATCCCCTTGGAGTTATTCAGGCATTTCTTCAGGTCAAAAAGTATATAGACTGCCAGCTTATTTTAGCAGGGGGTTCTGCCAGCGATGATCCCGAAGGCGTTAAAGTCTTAGAAGAGGTGATGGAGAAGGCAAAAGAAAATAAAGATATACATATTTTGCTGTTGCCGCAGAACGATTTGGAAGTTAATGCGCTGCAGAGGGCTTCAACGGTTATCATCCAGAAGTCCCTTAGGGAGG
>CAZSQC010000025.1:0-13306 GCA_964608955.1 uncultured Planctomycetales bacterium
CTATGCATATTTTCTTATTGCCCGGTGAGGATTCGAACCTCAACAGTCAGACCCAAATTCTGATGTGCTACCATTACACTACCGGGCAAACTATTCATAAGTTAGAATTTGAACCCGACTGCCCCTTAACTTTCTCTTTTTTATAGGCTGCAAGAATACCGTTCTGCAGGTACTCTCTGAATTCCTGAGTAATCGGATGGGCAATGTCCTTATGCTCTGACTGAGCTAAAATACCTTCCTCAAAAGAAGCGGGTTTTGCGTCTTGAGCTAATTGTGCAGCGCAATTATTGCAATACTTACTGCGCAATTCATTCTTAAAATGACATTTAGGGCAAGGCTGCTTTCCCTTTCTCGAGGGCATCGCGATAAATAAGCCCCCGGAACCCTCAATAATCTTGACGCTCCTTACCACAAAACAATTATCAAATGTTACTGTTGCGTAAGCCTTAAGCTTTTTATCCGAAACATCTTTAATTGCAATCCTTATCTCTGTTATCTCCATAGCCTACTTTACTTAACCGGTAAATTTTTATGCGGTATTAACAACGGAAATAAACCACTTTCTTTCTTTTTCCCTTATCTTAGAAGCGGTTTTCAGCGCTTCTTTACGGCTTAAGGCTAAAGCAAAAACAGCACAACCGCTGCCTGACATAAGCACGTTTTTTAAACCCATCCCTAAAAGTGTTTTTTTTGCTCTCTCTACTTCGGGATAAAGCCTAAAGGTAACTCTCTCAAGGCTGTTATACAACGCAACTTCTTTCTGTAAGAAGGCCTTTTTTATCAATTCCGAAGTTAATATTTTAGCATTGTAAGAAGGGCTTGTCAACCTTGAAGAATTGCCGAATTTACCGTAAATTAAAGGAGTGGAAACGCGTAAATCAGGCACAATGAGAATATGCCAGAGATTAATCTTATTCAAATTACTTAAGATAGTAATTTTCTCTCCTCTTGATTCTCCCAATGCAAAAGGAGCCTTGTAAATAAAAAATGCCACGTCACTGCCTATCCGTGAAGCAATATTAACTAATTTTCTTCTTGGCAGCCCTAACTTCCAAAGCCTGTTTAACCCGTTTAAAACAGCAGCCGCATTACTTGAGCCTCCTCCTAAGCCGGCTCCCAAAGGTATGCGTTTGGTAATTCTTATATTTACCCCCTTTTTACAACCTGTTGCTTCCTGCAGCATGCTGGCAGCCTTATAACAAAGGTTTTGTGCGCCCTTTGGGACTTCTTTTTTATTGCAACTGATAACAATAAATCCGTCTTTTCTTAATTTTAAACTTAAGGAATCAAAAAGGCTTATCTTTTCGAAGATTGTCTCTATATTATGGTAATTATCGGGGCGCTTGTTAAGTACTTTAAGGAAGAGGTTTACTTTCGCGAAGGATTTAAGTTCCAATTTTACTTACAATTATTAAAACATTGTGTTGCGGACTGCTCAATATCAAAACTGGTAAGGTGATATTCTTTAAGCAGATCTTCCGGGTCACCTGATTGCCCGAACCTGTTTCTAACACCCAGCCTTACGACCTTGGTAGGGTAATTCTCCGCTACAACTTCATCGACTGCCGAAGCAAGTCCACCGATAATAGCATGTTCTTCACAGACGATTATGCCGCGGGTTTCTTTCGCGGCCTTTAATACAATTTCCTCGTCAAGGGGCCTTAAAGAATGAATATTTATTAGGCGGGCCTTAATATTCTTTTTTGCTAGGCTCTCCACCGCTTTTAATGCCTCTACTACCATTATCCCGCAGGCAATAATAGTAATATCATCACCCTTTACTAATGTTTGTGCCTTGCCGAATTCAAAATCACCTTTATTATCTAAAGTCGGAACTTTAGGCCTCCCTAAGCGTATATAAAAAGGCCCCTTGATTTGCGCTGCGGCTTTTACCGCTTCGGCGGTTTGAGGCCCGTCACAAGGTATGATTATTTTCATATTAGGGATAACGCGCATGAGCGCGAGGTCCTCAAGCGCCTGATGGCTTGCTCCGTCCGGGCCTACGCTTACTCCGGCATGAGTTGCTACAATCTTTACATTGGCATTATTATAACAAACAGAATTGCGTACCTGGTCCCATGCCCTTCCGGAAGCAAATATGGCAAAGGTGGAAACAAATACCGTCTTACCCGATACAGCAAGGCCTGCAGCAGTAGCCATCATATTCTGTTCTGCTACCCCGAAATTAAAGAACCGCTCGGGGAATTCCTTAGCAAATAACCCCGTACGCGTAGAACTCGAAAGGTCAGCGTCGAGAACGACGATATTCTTATCAACTTTTCCTAATTCTACTAAAGTTTTTCCGTAAACGTCTCTTTGATATAATTGTTCCATTATTTATTTGAGCTCTTCCAGGGCTTTCTGTGTTTCCTGCGCGTTAGGCGCCCTGCCGTGGAATTCAACATTATTCTCCATAAAAGATACACCCTTGCCTTTAACAGTACGGGCTATTATTATGGAAGGCTTACCCTTAATACTTTTAGCTTCGTCATAGGCCTTAAGGATTTCTTCCATTTTATGGCCGTCTATCTGAATAGTATGCCAGCCAAAAGCCTGCCATTTTGAAGCTAAGGGCTCTAAGTTCATAATATCCTTTGTGGCTCCGTCAATTTGAAAACCGTTGTAGTCGAGTATGGCGCAAAGATTATCGCATTTATAATGCGAAACCGCCATCGCTGCTTCCCAAATATTTCCTTCCTGTATTTCACCGTCTCCCATCAGAACATAAACACGGTAATCTTTTTTGTCTATTTTTGCAGCCAAGCTCATACCCAAAGCGATGGAAAGCCCCTGCCCTAAAGAACCGGAAGCTGATTCTACTCCGGGAGTCCTGCTATCAGGATGCCCTTGCAGCATTGAACCAAATTGGCGCAAGGTCATAAGTTTATCTACGGGAAAATAACCGGTTTCGGCTAAAAGCGCATACCAGAGAGGACAACAGTGCCCTTTAGACATATGGAATCTGTCCCTCTCAGGCCATTTCGGATTCTTAGGGTCATGCCTTAATACGGTGAGAAATAACGCAGTAATAAGATCCGTTGCAGAAAGGCTGCCTCCGGGATGACCCGAGCCCGCCTTAGAGATCATTTCTATTACAAGGCGACGTATCTGCTTTGCTTTAGCTTCCAGTATTTTCACCTGCTCTGCACTATTCATTTATTAAGACTATCTATCTTTTTCTTAACATCATCCTGGGGGGATTTAAGTTTTAAAGACTTACCCCAGTTAAAAAGAGCTTTATTGACATCCTTCATCCTGAAAAATAAATCACCCAGATGGTCGAAAATAACCGGATCAGGATAAATCTCCGCGGCTTTCTCAAGAAGCACTTTCGCTTCTTTCAGCCTTCCTTTTTTGTAATAAAGCCAGCCCAGGCTGTCTAAATAAGCTCCGTTATTGGGCTCTATCTTAAGGGCTCTTTTAATTAACCTCTCCGCTTCCCTGAAATTTCTGTTATGGTCGATAAAAGTATACCCCAGGTAATTAAGCGCCTGCGCGTAATCAGGGTTTAATTCAATCGCCCTTCTTAAAGATTTCTCGGAAAGCTCAAATTCTTTTAAGTCCCCGTAGGCAACACCGAGGTAAAAATGGGCAGTCGGATCTTCGGGGGTTAATTCGCATATAAGCTTAAATGCGTCTTTCGCCTGTCTAGAATCTCCCTGCCTTAAGTAAAACTCCCCTAAGCTTTTATATATATCGACGTTTCCGGGGTCTATTTTGGAAGCGTTTTTAAGCGCAATCTCGTATTCTTTTGCCGCCAAAGAAGAATCACCCTGCAACATATTCAAGAAAGCAAGCAGGATATGAGGCTCAACCGATTCAGGATCTAACACGGCAGAAAGCTTCAATTCCTCTTTTGCCTTTTTGATATCTTTTTTCTTAAGAAGCGTAGCGGCAAAATTAAGGTGTACTACTGGATTGCTGCTATCTGCCTTAAGGACTTCCCGGTATTCCTTAACCGCATTATCCAGTTCCCCCAGCCCGTCATAATAAAGGGCCATTATGTAGTGGGTTAAAGAACGGGACTCTTTGTCAGAGGCAGAAAGGACTTCTCCCCGGCTGCAGACGAATAATAAGCTTAGAGCCAGAGCAAAACGCAATGGCCATTTAAACACTTATTTTATCCCCAAGCTCTCTTCTTTAAATGACGAAGCTTACGGCGCATTTTTTTTCTTTTATGCGTCTTAATCTTCTGCTTTTTTCTTTTCTTTCCGCAAGGCATATTAACCTTACTCCTTTTTAATAAATAACCTTATTTAAGGGATATTCAATAATACCCTGTGCCCCGGATTTCTTCAGCCCAGGAATGATCGACCGTACAACCCTCTCGTCGATTATAGTTTCTATGGCATACCAACCGTCGTCGGATAATCCGGATATCGTCGGCTTTTTGAGGGCCGGCAGAATCGCCAAAACCTTTTTTAAATTTTCCTTTTGCACATTCATTTTAAGGCCAACTTTCTCTTCTGCGGCAATAGCTCCTTTTAAAAGAAGGGCAATCTCACCCATCTTCTCTTTCTTCCAGGCATTCTTATAAGAATCTTTATTGGAGATAAACTGCGTGGTTGACTCACAAAGAGTGGCAATCTCAATAAGCTTATTAGCTCTCAAGGAACTTCCTGTTTCGGTAAGCTCTACTATCGCATCAACTAAACCTGCGCTTACTTTAACCTCCGTAGCTCCCCAGCTGAATTCTACGTCCACTTTTACTTTATTCTTCTTAAAGTAATCTCTAGTTACATTCACCAGCTCTGTGGCTACGCGCTTGCCATTTAAATCCTTAACTGATTTAATTCCGGAATCCTGCGGAACGGCCAAAACCCAACGAACCTTGTTTAAACTCTGCTTGGCATAAGCTAAATCAGTAACCCTTACAACATCAGCAGAATTTTCAAGAATCCAATCATTTCCGGTAATGCCGCAGTCTAAAGCGCCGTCCTGGACATAACGTGCCATCTCCTGTGCCCGCAAAAGCACCGGCTTGATCTCAACGTCATTTATCGACGGAAAATATGACCTTTCGTTAGGAAGGCTAACGTTAAAACCCGCCTTACGGAACATTCTAAAGGTAGATTCCTGCAAACTGCCCTTTGGCAAACCTAATTTCAAAACCTTATTCTTCTCCATTAATTATCCTTTTTGTCTCCAATTTTGAT
Source organism: uncultured Planctomycetales bacterium (assembly GCA_964608955.1). GTDB lineage: Bacteria > Omnitrophota > Gorgyraeia > Gygaellales > Profunditerraquicolaceae > Sherwoodlollariibacterium. The sequence continues at coordinate 5,157 of CAZSQC010000025.1, forward strand.
TTTTGGCGGGAATAAAACTTTTTACTATGCTTTACTCTCGTAACCGGATTTATAAGCCAGCCCTTTCTTAGCTTTATTGCTTTTCTTTGCACGGAATTTTATTATACAAAGGCAAACCGCATTTGTAAAGAAAAAATAAAGCTCTTATGTTCCCGCGCCGTGGATAATTTAAGTTGAATTTAAATCATCTTCCGCTATAATTAATTGTCATAACAGACATAAGGAGAATAGAATGCTTAAATTACTACGTAACAAGAAAACCGCAAAAAAAATCTGGATCGTGCTAGGAATAATAATACTGCCTGCTTTTGTATTCTGGGGTTTTAGCGGGGTTTTAAGCGGCAGAGAAAACCAGCAGGTGCTAGGGAAGATAAACGGCAAGAATATCACGGTGGAAGATTTCAAGAATTCATTAACGGCCGTGAAGAATATGGCTCTCATGCAATACGGAGAAAAGCTTCCCGAAGTCGAAAAGGAACTTAATCTTGAAGCGCAGGCCTGGCAGAGGTTAGTCCTGCTCTCGGAAGCAAAGAAAATGAAAATCAGTACGTCAGACCGGGAAGTAATAAAACTGATACGCAGTTACCCATTTTTCCAATATAGAGGCAATTTCAGTGACAAAGTTTATAATGAAGTGCTGCGCTATGTTTTTAAAACACAGCCGAGAATATTTGAAGAGGAAGTCCGCCAGGGGATAACAATATCAAAACTCTTCCGTAAAATTACTGAAGATACGACTTTAAGCGAAGAGGAGTTAAAAGAGGGGTATGTCAGAGAAAAAACCCTTCAAGATAAAAAGTTTAAGTTCAACGAACAAGCCTTTATTTCGGAGAAAAAAGAATTCGGCGAGAAACTCCTTCAAGAAAAGAAACAAAAACGTTTTCTTGAGTACCTCTCAAAATTATTAAAATAGGCTAAGAGTATCCTTAGCCTATTTTAATGCAGTTTACCGGACAGGAATCTGCTACTTCTTGCAAGTTGCAGCTGGTGCAAGTTTGTGACTTAACGTGCGCTATCCCATCCCCCTGAATCTCAAATACTTCGGGGCAGGACTGTTCGCAGAGACCGCAACCTACGCATGTTGAAGCATCCACTGTGACTTTTGACATAAATATCTCCTTATTAAGTTATCTTTCTAATAAGTTCTCAAACTTCTCTTCGTGATCTATTTCTTCCGAAAGGATGTGCGTAATTACCTGATGAATAACGTGCTCCTTGCCGAAAGTCTTCTTGGCAAGTTTACTGTAAACCTGTATTGCTTCAGCTTCCGCTTCAGAGACAATACGGATAATACGGTTAACATCGGCCGTATTCTTCGGAGGAAGAAGGTAAGGCGCATTGGCATTCTTCTCCAGCTCCATCGGATTTGCTATCGGGACATCTCCTAATTTTGTAATCAGATCCGCTAATTCCTGCGCATGCTCTAATTCGTCTTTGGCTAATTTCTCAAGCATCTCTTTCATCCCGCCGTATGTGCGGCCAGAGACCGTCTGTGACATATACCAATAAAGGTAGAATGCCAGCCATTCATCAGCATAGGCCTTATTTAAGTCTTTTACCAAATCTTTTAGGCTCAATTCCGTAATCGCCCTTGCCTGTTTCCCCATGCCACACCTCCTTGATTTTCTGCTGCTTAAGACGCCGCTTCTATCTTTAAACCGTATTTCTTTATATTATTATCCGCTACTTCCTGGACTTTCTTTATTTCTTCAGGGTTCTTAAGCAGATGCTTGAACCTGCCCTGGGTTTTTAAATATTCCTCTACCGGCTTAGGAGTTATCTGTCGCTTAGCAGCTAAAACCCCTCCCTCATATTCAATTAAAGGATAGAGCCCGGTCTCAACTGCCAACTTAGCCACTGATATAGTAAGATTGGTCTCGTGCCTCCATCCCAACGGACAGGGTACGTGTATCTGAATATACTTAGGGCCCTTAATGGAAAGCGCTTTTTTGACTTTTCTCTGAATATCCTGCGGGAAAGCACAGGAAGCCGTAGCTACATAAGGAATGCCGTGCGCGTTTGCAATCTCGGGCATAGGTTTTTTCTGTCGCAGATTACCGGAAGACTTTTCTCCGACAGGGCTGGTTGTGGTATTAGAATCAAACGGAGTAAGCCCGCTTCTTTGAATACCCGTATTCATATAAGCCTCATTATCATAACAGACATACAGAATATCATGCCCTCTCTCAAGCATTCCGGAAAGAGCCTGTAACCCTATATCTGCCGTACCGCCGTCACCTGCCTGCGCAATAACATTAATAGTATCTTTCTTGCCCAAATATTTAAGGGCTGACTCTACTCCAGAAGCTACTGCGGCACAGTTTTCAAATAAGGAGTGAATGAACGGCACTCCCCAGCTTGATTCGGGATATTTAGTTGAAAAGACCTCCAGGCAACCGGTGTTATTTGCTATTATGGTATTAGGCCCCGCAGCATCGAGGACTAAACGCGCAGCCATAGACTGCCCGCATCCCGCACAAGCTGTGTGGCCGGAATTAAACAGGGTCTTCATAACTCTCCTTTAAATACTCGGGTTTTAAATCGATAAATTCTCCCTGGTATTCTTTCGCGCTTCCCATTAACCTGAATATCTCCCTGATAGAATCTTTAGTTATATCCCTGCCGCCTAAACCGACTATAAAACTGCTGATTGTCTTGGGCTTCTTGGTTTTACCGAAGAAAGCCGCTTTAATCTCCGAAGCCAAAGGCGCAAAGGAACCCAAAGAAAGAGCGCGGTCTACTACCGCGACCTTAACTGTACTTTTCAAGGCTTCATAGATCTGCTGCGCTGGAAAAGGCCTTAATGCGGTAATCTTAAGAAGTCCGACCTTCTTGCCCTTTGAGCGCATCTCATCTATAACTTCCCGGATTGTTCCACAGGTAGAACCCATAGCAACAATCACTTTTTCCGCGTCCTTAATCTGGTATCCTTCAATTAAACCGTTATGTGTGCGCCCGAATATTTTTGCAAATTCTTCGGTAATCTTAGGGATTAAAACCATTGCCTCGCGATGCGTTTCATTAAGCGCATAACGCGCTTCCATATAATATTCAGGATCAACTAAAGGCCCTAAAGTTAGGGGCTTTTCAACATCCAATTTATAAGGCGCATTATAAGGGGGGAGAAACTTATCAACCTGTTCCTGGGAAGGCATATCTACAGATTCTACTCCGTGGGTTAGAATAAAACCGTCCATAACCACCATAACAGGCAACATTATAGATTTATCTTCGCCCAATCTATACGCTATAAGGTGCAGGTCAATAACCTCCTGCATATCTTCGGCGTGCAGTTGAATCCAACCCGAATCGCGCAAAGATACGACATCCTGATGGTCATTCCAGATATTTATCGGAGCTGAAATAGCGCGCGCAGCAGTAGTCATAATCACAGGAAGGCGCATCCCTGCTATATTGTAAAGCACTTCTGCCATTAAAAATAGCCCCTGGGAACTTGTAGCAGTATAAGAACGCACTCCCGCGGCAACCGCACCCAAGACTAACGAAGCAGCAGAATGCTCGCTTTCAACATTCACAAATTGCGCATTAAGATGCCCGTCGGCAACTAACTGCGCCAGCTCTTCTACGATATGCGTCTGGGGAGTAATAGGATAGGCGGATACAACACCCGGCTTACAAAGCTTGACTACCTCGGCAACAGCCCTGGAACCTTCTAGAAATTCTTTCATTCCTTGGAATCCTCTTTTACCATTTCAATGTCCTGCTTCGGGCAGACTATCGCGCAATTACCGCAACCCTTGCAGTAAGCAGGATCAAATTCATAATTATTTTTCCCCTGGCCGGAAATACAAGCCTCCGGGCAGACAACCAAACACATATTACAGGCAATACAGTTTTTCTTTAAAAATTTAGGCCTGACCTCCATGCGCCAGGAACCGGTTTTATTATTCCTGCTTGCGGCAGGCTTACAAACTAACGGGCCAAACATGATATCAAACCTTCGCTTTCTTTAGATTAACGACAAAATCAAACCCCTCTTTCGCGGCCTTGATATTTACATCTCTTATTTTCTCGGAAAACCTGTGCTCTAAAGCTTTATTGAGCTCTTCCAGCGTTAATTCGCCGCTTGCAGCACAAAAAGCACCCAAAAGAGCGGTATTGCCCAGCGGCTTTCCTATATGTCTTAAAGCTATCTCTTTAGCGGGAAGCACAAAAGCCTTTTGTCCGACTTTAAGCTTAGGCAGCTCAACGTCCCCTTCTTTACCGTCAATAATAACAATACCCTTATCCTTAAGGCCTGAAAAGCAGTTGAATCCTCGCATAAGTGTATGATCTACTATAATAACATAATCCGGTTCATATATCTGGCTGCGCAGGCGTATCGGCTTTGAATCTACCCGCACAAAGGCATTCATCGGAGCACCCATTCTGGCTGCGCCAAAACTCGGGAAAGCATAAGGGCATAAACCTTTAAGGAAATAGGCATACCCTAATAACGAAGCGGTAGTAATCGCTCCTTGCCCTGCCCTTGCGTGTATTCTTATCTCTTTCATGAAATTCTAAAGCTCCTTATTGTAGAAAAAATAAAAGGTTTAAGTAATATATAGCTTTTCGCGTAATTTGTCAAATATTTTATTTTTGGATGAAAATTACTTTATTTCCAGGATATCTCTGTGGAAAAGAGCAACTAACGTAAAAAAAACAGCGCATACTATCCCTCCGGCAAGAACTGCGAAGGAAACTCCTTTTACTGACGCCAGGCTTCCGGCAATAAGATGCCCGAAAGGCATCATACCGGCAAAGGTAATCATAAAAACGCTCATTACCCTGCCTCGATAGTTATCTTCAACGCTGGTCTGTAATATTGTGTTGACCAAGGCTATTGCCGTAACGCTCGCAAAACCCAAAATGCCCAGAGCAAGAGTAGAAAGAATAAAAGTTCTGGATAGGGAAAAAATAACTAAAGAAAAAGAAAAAAGCATCGCAGAGAAAAGCAACAATTTGCCTTTGTGTTTAAAATCTCCCAGGCGCGCCAAAAGCAGAGCGCCTAACAGGGCTCCTACTCCGGAAGAAGACATTAATATACCTAATCCTTTTACTCCAACCTTTAATATATCATTGGCAAATATAGGCATGAGTATAACATGCGCTACTCCGAATAAGCTTACCACACCGACCATAGATATTAGCATAAGTATTAACGGATTGTTTTTTATAAAAATTAGCCCCTCTTTTAGGTCTCCTATTGCGCTCTCGCTCCTGGAATTATGCGGTTGTACAATGGTTTTAATTGAAAGGAGCGCAAAAATAACCGCAAGGAAACTTAAGGCATTAATATAGAAACAACCGCTCATGCCTAAGGTAGCAAAAAATATACCGGCTAATGCCGGACCGATTACTCTGGAGGAGTTAAAAGAAACGGAATTTAGGGCAATGGCATTAAAAAGGTGTCTTTTGCCTACCAGTTCGACTACGATTGACTGGCGCGCAGGACCGTCAAAAGCCATAACCGTACCGTTTAAGAAAGCAATTACCATTATCTGTCCGGCGGTAATCAGTTTAAACTGGGTAAGAAAACCTAATACAAAAGCAAGCAGCATAAAACTTATTTGTGTGGCAATAAGAATATTTCTTTTGTTTACCCTGTCTGCCAGGACTCCGCCGAATAAACTGAAGATAAGGACAGGAAGGGAGCTTAAGAAACCTACGAACCCTAGGAGAAAAGCCGAACGCGTAAGCTCAAAAACAAGCCAGCTTTGAGCTACTTGCTGTATCCAGGTACCTATAAGGGAAACTAGCATCCCGAGCCAGTAGACCCGGAAATTTCTTACACTTAAAGAAGAGAACATCTATTTAGAAAGCCTTGCGCGCACCAGATCGCTTACTGTTTTTGAATCTGCCTGACCCGCTATCCTGGCAGTTACCTCTTTCATAACCTTACCCATATCTTTTATGCCGCAAGCCCCGGTTGAAACTAACGCTTCCTCAATTATCGTATTGATTTCTTCAGGGCTTAACTCAGGAGGCAAGTAGTTTTTTAATATCGCGGCTTCGTTTTTCTCCTTCTCCGCCATCTCCATACGATTACCCTTGGTGAACTGTTCAATAGAATCCTGACGCTGTTTAATCTGTTTTTTTATTACCGCTACTACTTCGGTATCTTCAAGAAGGTTTTTCTTCTTTGAGGTAGCGACATTTATCATCTCCGCACGCAAGAAACTTAAGACCGCACTCTTCAAGCTATCCTTCGCCTTCATCGCATCTTTATAGTCATTCAGGATTTTTTCTTCAAGCATAATTCCTCCTTGCTAAAACAGAATGTACTTCTTAAACTCAAAAAGCCTTTTCTTAAAATCTTTTAATTTAAGGCTGGCGGTCTTTTCCATACCAAAGCCTTCGATATTAAAAGAGGCCGCTACCGTACCGCAAGCCAGAGCCTCTTTTATAGACTTAGCGTTTACCTTCCTGCTTCCGGAAAGATAACCCATGAATCCTCCGGCAAAGGTATCTCCTGCTCCGGTAGGATCAATAACCCTGCAAGCAGGATAAGCCGGAAGAGAAGCCTTGATATTATCGCTATAAAACAAAACGCCGTGCTCACCCTTCTTTATCAATATCATTTTAGGGCCAAGTTTTCTTAAAGCCATGGCAGCTTTAATAAGATTCGTTTCTCCGGAAAGGCTGCGCGCCTCCTGGTCATTGGCGACATAAATATCAACATCTTTCAACAAGCTTAAGAGAGCTTTTCTTTTATGATTAATCCAATAGTTCATGCTGTCAACCGCAACAAGTTTAGGGGGGTTAAGAAGTTTTAGTAAATCTTTTTGTATTTCGGGATCCACGTTAGCAAGAAAAACATGTTTGATATTTTTCTGCTCATTAGAAACTCTGGGCTTAAATGACGCAAGAACGCCGAGATCTGTTTTTATGGTTAATGCGGTATTAAGATCTCCGCTATATTCTCCCTGCCAGTGGAAGGTTTTCCCTTTTTCTTTTATCAGCGAGGCAAGATTAATTCCCTTCCGGCGTAAGAATTCAACATATCTATCAGGAAAATCCTCTCCCACCACAGCAACCAGATTAACGTCCGTAAAAAGCCTCGCGCTCATCGAAAAATGAGCTGCGGACCCTCCCAGAATCATTTTCTTAAAGCCAAAAGGGGTTTTAACTGTATCAAAAGCAACCGTACCTAGAACTAGTAGGCTCAATTTCAATCCTCCTTAACCAGCATAGAATCATGCCGGAATTATCTGATAAATAAAAATGTAATAACCGCTATGAGAATACAGTAGTATCCAAATAAATGAAACCTTGCTTTTCTGATAACAAACTTTAGCAATATCAATGCCAGAAGCCCGCTTACCAGGCTGGAGATAAAACCTGCGAGATAACCGGGTATATTCTGCCCGAAAGCTTCGTTAACACTCCTTATCTCCAGGACAAAAGCGCCTATTATAAGCGGTATTGAAACAAGAAAAGAAAGCCTGAAACTTATTTCCCTGTCTATTTTCCTGAATAACAAGGTTGAAATCGTAACTCCTGAGCGCGAAATCCCGGGTACAATGGCCAGTGCTTGGGAAAGCCCTAGTATTATCGAATCTTTTACCGTAACTTCTTCTCTGCCCTTTCCCGGAACATAGCGCGTTAAAATCAGAATTATTCCGGTTATCGTCAGGGAAAACATAACTAATTTCGGAGAACTAAACAAACCCTCAAAAAAATCTTTACCCAAAAACCCGATGGCTCCGGTAATAAATGTAGCGACTAAAATAAAATAAATTGTATTTTTGTTTTTAAAGGCTACTTTAATGTCTTTTAAGAAAAACAGAATAACGGCAGCCAGCGTCCCGAGATGCAAGACTAAAGAAAGAGCCACTTCTTCACCTTTTAAGCCGAGAATACTTTGCATTAGAACAAGGTGGCCTGAGCTCGATACGGGTAAGAATTCTGTAAGACCTTGAACTACCCCCAATATGATATATTTAAACATTTTTATTTAAAAAATCCTTTAGGTCTTGAGGCAAAGCTGCTTCTAATTTAAGATGCTTTCCTGTTATCGGATGCCTGAATTCAATTGCCAAGGCATGGAGGCAAAGCCTTTTGGCTTTTATTTTAAAATCCCTTCTAAAAGCGTACTTGTCTTCCCCGAGCAACGGATGGCCTATGGTCTTAAAATGAATCCTTATCTG
>CAZSQC010000026.1:0-8540 GCA_964608955.1 uncultured Planctomycetales bacterium
CTCCAAACAAATAGCCAATGAAAAACATTGCAAAGATATAGGTTACGGGGCTATGCTTACAGAAGGTCTGCTGGCTGTCCTAACTATCATAGCTGTAGCATCAATATTCAAACCCCAGGATAACTTAAACGCAGAACTTAAAAACTTAGGACCCATAGCGGTATTTAGCAGCGGGTTCGGATTCCTGACCAAAAAACAATTAGGAAGTTTCGGGCCGTTTATAGCACTGACCATTCTAAACGCTTTTATCCTCACAACACTCGATACAGCAACCAGAATAGCACGCTACCTTTCGCAGGAGCTCTTCGGCATAAAAAACAGGTTTATTTCAACAGCCATAATAATACTGCTTTCCCTAGGGCTTGCATTAAGCGGAAAATGGAATAAGATATGGCCTGCATTCGGGTCATCTAATCAGTTGATTGCGGCATTAACTTTTTTTGTACTAGCCTGCTGGCTTATCTCAAAAAATAAGCCCGCAAAAATAGTGTTAGTTCCCGCAGTCTTTATGTTAATTACCGCCGTAGGAGCGCTTATCCTGCAAATAATCCAATATTTAAAACAAGGTGATTTTTTTCTCTTGCTTATTAGCTTAAGTTTAATTATACTTGCAGGGTTAATGTCTTTTGATGTTTTACGCAGAATAATCGGGGGAAAGAAATGAGAAAAAAGTTAATTGTTCAGAAATTCGGAGGGTCATCCGTAGCTAATGCGCAAAAGATACAAAGGGTAGCAAGGAGGGTGGTGGACTACAGGAAAAAAGGACATAACCTCGTAGTGGTAGTTTCCGCTCTGGGAGATACAACCGATGAGTTAATCCAATTAGCCAATCAGATAAACCAAGCTCCCTCAGAGCGCGAGATGGATATGTTACTTTCAACCGGAGAACAAATTTCCGTTGCATTGCTGGCAATGGCCATACATAAGCTTGGCTTTGAAGCAGTATCCTTTACCGGCGCACAGGTAGGCATAATAACCGACTCCAGCCATACAAAAGCCAGGATACTTAGAATAAATACTCAAAAAATACAAGAAGCCTTTAAGGAAGGCAAAATTGTTATTGTGGCGGGATTCCAGGGTGTTAACCTTAATCAGGACATCACAACGCTCGGTAGAGGCGGATCGGACCTGACCGCCGTGGCCCTTGCAAAAGAACTCAAGGCCGATGAATGCGAAATTTACACCGATGTCGAGGGGATATACACTACTGACCCGCGTATTGAACCTCAAGCAAAAAAAATAAAAGAGATTACATACGATGAAATGCTGGAGATGGCTTCACTCGGTGCCCAGGTAATGCAGGCGCGCTCAATAGAAGTAGCAAAGAAATTTAACGTACCGATACACGTCCGCTCGAGTTACGTAAATAAAACAGGAACTATGATAATTAAGGAGGTTAATAACATGGAGGGAGTAGTTGTTTCTGCGGTGACCTTAAACAAGGGAGAAACGAAGATAACTGTCTGCAACGTCCCGGACCGCCCGGGAATAGCAGCTAAAATATTCAACGAGCTTGCGAATAAGGGAGTCAGTGTAGATATGATTGTCCAAAACGTAAGCCATCTGCGACAGACCGACATCTCCTTTACAATTAATAACGCGGAATCCTCAAGAGCCCTTAAGGCAATCAGGTCTATTGCAAATAATATAAAAGCAGCAGAAGTACTGGTGGACCCTGATATTGCGCGCGTATCTATCGTAGGCGTAGGAATGAAGTCTCATCCCGGGGTTGCGGCAAAGATGTTCGAAATACTGGCGAAGAATAAGATAAACATAGAAATGATATCTACCTCTGATATAAGCATATCCTGTATCGTACAAAAGAAATTTGCGGAGAGAGCGGTAAAGGCCCTGCATATGAAGTTCGGTCTTTCCAAATAGAAAGAAGGCATTCTATGAAACAGATAAAAATATACGATACCACCTTGCGCGACGGCTCACAGGGAGAAGGAATATCTTTTTCGGTAACCGATAAGATCCGCATAGTTAAGGAACTAGATGGATTAGGAATCGATTTTATAGAAGGCGGATGGCCGGGATCTAATCCTAAGGATATGGAATTCTTCCTTAAAATGGCCAAGACCAGGCTCAAGAAATCAAAACTTGCAGCCTTCAGTATGACACGCAGGCTTGGGACAACCGCAAAAGAAGACCAGAACATTAAAGCATTAGTAAAATCAGGCGCCAAGATAATCACAATAGTCGGAAAAACGTGGGATTTACATGTTACAGATGTACTTAAAACAAACCTTGAAGAAAACCTCTCGATGATCAGGGATACGGTTTCCTTTCTTACTTCAGAAGGCCTTACGGTTTTTTACGATGCTGAGCACTTTTTTGACGCTTACAAATCGAATCCTGAATACGCCTTAAAGACTTTAACCGCTGCACAGGAATCAGGCGCCCAGGCTATCTGCCTTTGCGATACAAACGGAGGCACACTAACCTCGGAAACAGGGAAAATAGTCTCCTCGGTAAGAGGTCATATTAAAGTCGCCTTAGGGATACACTGCCATAACGATTGCGGCGTCGCAATTGCTAATTCGTTGATTGCTGTTGAAAACGGGGCAGATATGGTGCAGGGCACGATAAACGGCATAGGAGAGCGCGCAGGCAATGCCGACCTCATACCTATTATTGCCAACCTGCAATTAAAGATGGATGTTAGGTGCATCGAAAATGAGGCGCTTAAAGAACTAACCCATGTATCGCACTACATAAGCGAAATAGCTAATATCAAACAAAAAAACGACCAGCCTTATGTCGGAGCTTCAAGTTTTGCCCATAAAGGAGGGATGCATATAAATGCAATCACGAAGAACTCAAAAACATACGAACATATAGACCCTTCACTGGTAGGAAACACCAGGAGAATACTTGTTTCCGAGCTGGCAGGTAAAACAGGAGTACTGACAAGGGCTAAGGATTTTAATCTGGACCTTAACAAAAATACTCCCGAAACGAAGAAAATCCTGCAGTTACTGCAAAAGCTAGAGCATCAGGGGTACCATTTTGAGGCGGCGGAGGCCTCTTTTGAAATACTAATGAACCGGATGCTTAAGAAATATAAAAAGTTTTTTGAGCTGGAAGGTTTTAAGGTAGTAATAGAAAAACAGGGGAATAAAAAAATTACCTCTGAAGCAGTGACAAAAATAAAGGTGAACGGAAAAAGAGAACATACCGTCGCAATGGGGGACGGCCCGGTAAACGCGCTTGATAATGCTCTGCGTAAAGGCTTGAAAGATTTTTATCCGGCTCTTTCAAAAATGCACCTCTCGGACTTTAAGGTAAGGGTCCTGGATGAGAAATCAGGTACGGCGGCTAAGGTTAGGGTATTAATACAGTCTCAGGACGAAAATGACTCCTGGAGCACTATCGGAGTATCAGAAAATATTATAGAAGCGAGCTGGCAAGCGTTATTAGACAGCATAGAATATAAGCTATTAAAAGACAGTAAAAAATGATAGATGAAATTCCGAAACAGTATAACCCCAAAGAGACAGAGGATAAGTGGTATAAAATCTGGGAAGACTCCGGTTATTTTAACGCCAAGGCTTCTGCGAATAAGAAACCCTTTACTATAGTTATTCCTCCTCCGAACGTGACCGGAATCCTCCATATGGGTCACGCATTAAACAATACAATTCAGGACATACTAATCCGCTATAACCGGATGCAGAATTTCGAATCTCTCTGGCTACCCGGGATAGACCACGCCGGAATAGCAACCCAAAATGTAGTTGAAAAATCAATAGCCAAAGAAGGACTTAAGCGCCAAGACCTGGGAAGGGATAAGTTTATTGAACGCGTATGGGAATGGAAGGATAAATACGGGCTAACCATAATAGAACAGCTTAAAAAACTAGGCGCTTCCTGCGACTGGAGCAGGCTTCGTTTCACCATGGATGAGGAATACTCTAAAGCAGTAAGCGAAGTCTTTGTCAGGCTATATAAAAAGGGCCTTATCTACCAGGGAGATTACATTATCAACTGGTGCCCAAGATGCCATACCGCATTATCCGATGAAGAAGCTGCCCACAAAGAACTAAAGGGGAGCCTTTATTTTATCCGGTATCCTCTGGAATGTCCCGATGCGCAAGGTGCGCCTTATATTATTGTCGCAACTACCCGGCCCGAGACAATGCTGGGAGATACGGCAGTTGCGGTAAACCCTAAAGATAAACGCTACAAAAAACTCATAGGGAAATCGATAAAGCTCCCTTTAACCAACCGCCGCATAAAAATAATTTCCGATGAAATAGTTGATACGGAATTCGGCACAGGGGCCGTAAAAGTAACCCCGGCGCACGACCCTAACGATTATCTCCTTGGTAGAAAACACAACCTGGAATTTATCAATATTATGAATCCTGACGCTACCATGAATAACTTATCGGGAAAATATACCGGGCTTGACAGATTTAAAGCCAGAAAAGCCGTACTTGAGGACCTTGAAAAAGAAGGACTATTGGAGAAAACCCAACCTCATGAGCTATCAGCGGGGCACTGCTACCGTTGTCATACGATTGTAGAGCCGTATCTTTCCAAGCAATGGTTTGTAAAAATGAAACCTCTCTCAAAACCTGCAATCAACGCGGTAAAGGAAGGTAAAGTTAAGTTTTATCCTCAACGCTGGACTAAAGTATATCTAAACTGGATGGAAAATATCCAAGACTGGTGCATCTCCCGCCAGATATGGTGGGGCCACCGGCTGCCGGTATACTACTGCAAATCCTGCAATGAAGTTATAGTCTCAAATCAAAAAGTGGAAAATTGCAGCAAATGCTCAAGCGATAAAATAGAGCAGGATGGAGACGTGCTCGACACCTGGTTCTCGTCCTGGCTATGGCCATTTGCCACGATGCACTGGCCAAATAAGAATTCGGATTTAGAATATTTTTACCCGACCTCCACGCTGGTTACCGCTCCCGAAATAATCTTTTTCTGGGTAGCACGAATGATCATGGCCGGGTTTGAATTCATGGGGGAGGCCCCTTTTAAAGACGTATATATACACGGCACTGTGCGAGACGAAGAAGGAAAAAAGATGTCAAAATCTCTCGGTAACAGCATTGACCCCTTAGAAGTTATTAAAGATTACGGTACTGATGCATTAAGGTTCAGCATAATATCGATAACCTCACAAGGCCAGGATGTCTTTCTATCTAAGGAAAGATTTGAGCAAGGCAGAAACTTTGCCAATAAGATATGGAATGCGGCCAGATTCATACTTCTTAATATTGACGAAGAGCTAACCAGAGAACCCTTGGAAGAACTTCTGCGAAAAGGAGAAATCAGCACCACGAACCGCTGGATATTAAGCTGTTATAACCTTACCGTAAAAGAAGTCGCAGGCTCCATATCAAAATATCAGTTTAACGAAGCCGCAAACAAGTTATATAGTTTTTTCTGGCATGATTTCTGCGACTGGTATATTGAAATTATAAAACACGATATAAAAAACAGCCAAAACCAATCAGTCCTTGTTTATATCCTTGAAGGATACCTAAGAGCACTGCATCCTTTTATGCCATTTGTTACGGAAGAACTTTGGCAGAGGCTCGGAAACAAAAAGAACTCCTCCATTATGATTGCACCGTATCCTAAACCGAAAAAAGAAATGCAAGATAAAAAAAGCCAAGAATGCATGGATCTTGTATTTCAGGCTATAACAGGAATAAGGAATATGCGGCTGGAACTTGATATACCGCCCCAATCAGATAATATAACCGTAAATATATACGCACAGGACAAAAAAACAGTTTTATTTCTTAAAGAACACTCTGCGCTGATTACCAACCTCGCAAGGATAAATAACTTAAAGATAGAGAGCAGTGAATACCGGCACAGGAAAGGAGAATTTGTTTTTGTTTTAGGGAAGATCCATCTGGTCATGCCCTTAGAGGGATTAATCGATATCCAAAAACACATTTCAAAGATTCATGAGCGTATTGAAAGAATAAATGCTGATATAAAGAATAAGGAAACAATGCTAAAAAACAAAAATTTCATAGAGCGCGCCCCAAAAGAGGTAGTAGAAGCGGAAAAGGATAAACTAAAAGCCTTAAACGAAGAATTAACAAAATTAAAAGGAGTGGAATATGGCCTTAGATAATTATTTTCTTTCCGACGAAGAACCGAAAATCGACCAGGAAAAGCTGGATCAAATAGTAAGGCACGCCTTAATTGAGGATATCGGAAGAGGCGACATAACAACACAGCTAACTATCCCTAAGGATAAGAAGATCGAAGCTTATATCGAAGCAAAAGAACCCTGTGTTATATGCGGGCTCGACGTCGCTAAAAAGGTTTTTAAAACAGTTGATAGCACGGTATCTTTTGAAACGCTTGTTAAAGAAGGAAGAGCTACTTCCGGAAGAAAAAAGATTATCTCTCTTAAGGGCAGGGCCTCTGCAATATTAAGCGCGGAAAGAGTAGCATTAAATCTTTTAGGGCTGCTCTCGGGGATTGCCACTAAAACAAGAGAATATGTTAACGAGATTGAACCCTATAAAGCCAGAATCACGGATACCAGAAAAACATTCCCGGGCTTAAGGGACCTTCAGAAGTATGCGGTACGCGTAGGAGGAGGACATAACCACCGCATGGGGTTAGATGAAATGATCCTCATAAAAGACAACCATATAAAAGTTACTGATGGCTACGAAAAGCTTCCGAGCGTTCCCAAAGGATTTAAAATCGAAATTGAGGTGCAAAATCTTAAAGAATTTAACCATGCGCTGTATTTTAAACCCGATGTTATTATGCTCGATAATATGAACATAGCCGATATAAAAGAGGCAGTAAGAATACGCAATAATACGGAATTTAAAAGCCATCATCCGCCTACCCTCCTGGAAGCAAGCGGCGGGGTAGACTTAGCCAACGTCAAGAAAATAGCCGCTACCGGAGTAGATATTATATCCGTTGGAGAACTGACCGATTCGGTAAAAACAGTCGACTTAGGGCTAGAGGTCTCTTAAAAGAAAAGTGCCGTTTTTCAAGTTAACATCAAAATACCGGCCCTGCGGCGACCAGCCAAGGGCCGTAAAAGAATTAACCGGTTTCTTAAAACAAAATAGCAGGTTTTCTACTCTCCTTGGGGTAACCGGCTCCGGAAAGACTTTTACCCTCGCAAATGTAATAGAGCAACTAAACATACCTACCTTAGTTATCTCGCATAATAAGACATTAGCTGCACAGCTTTACTCTGAATTCAAGGAATTCTTTCCGCAGAATGCAGTAGAATATTTTGTAAGCTACTATGATTATTACCAACCGGAGGCTTACGTACCTACAACCGATACCTATATAGAAAAAGATGCATCCATAAACGACAGACTGGACCGCTTAAGACTTTCTTCAACCGCCTCTCTATTAAGCAGGAGAGACTGCATTATCGTCTCCTCGGTTTCCTGTATTTACAACTTAGGCGACCCTGCAGGATACGAAAATATGCTGCTAAGCCTTAAAAAAGGCCAAATATCAGAGCGTGACGCATTGATAGATAAACTGGTTTCCATGCAATACATAAGAAACGACTACGAATTTATACGAGGGCGCCTGCGGGCCCGAGGGGACCAGCTCGACATTTACCCTTCTTACAGCGAAAACAGCATAACCATTAATTTTAACGGAGAGAAAATAGAGAAAATATCGCAAATCGATCCGGTATCGGGTAAACTACTTAACACTTTAGACAGAATATCAATATACCCTGCAAAACATTTTATGGTCTCAAAGGAAGCTATTGAATCGGCGTGCGAGACCATAAACCAGGAACTAAAAGAACAACTTTTATTTCTAAATTCAAAAAATAAGATTCTCGAGGCCCAACGCCTTGAATCCAGGACAAAATACGATATGGAGATGCTTAAAGAAATAGGATACTGCCACGGAATCGAGAATTACTCAAGGCATCTTTCAGGCAGGCCAAAAGGCTCAAGGCCATACTCTCTTGTAGATTACTTTCCGAAAGACGATTTCCTGATAATTATTGACGAGTCCCATGCTACTATCCCGCAGATAAAAAGCATGTATGAAGGCGACCGGGCAAGAAAAGAAACCCTGATAGAATATGGTTTCAGGCTCCCCTCGTGCCTGGATAACCGTCCGCTAAAATTCGAAGAATTCAATACCCTGATAAAAAAAGAAATTTTTGTTTCCGCAACACCCGCAGACTATGAAATAAAAATGAGCAAAAGGAATATAACCCAACAGATTATAAGGCCAACCGGCTTGCCGGATCCCGAAATAATAATCCGCAAGACAGAAAACCAGGTTGAGGACCTCGAAAAAGAAATAAGAAAGCGCGCTAAACAGAAAGAAAGAGTGCTGGCAATCACCTTAACAAAACGCATGGCAGAAGATTTAAGCGCATACCTTGAAGAAAAAGGGCTTAAGGTCAAGTACCTACATTCCGACATAGAAACAATAGAGCGCTCCAGGCTCTTAAGGGAACTACGCAAGCAAACCTTTGACTGCCTTATAGGGATAAACCTTCTGCGGGAGGGATTAGACCTGCCAGAAGTTTCCTTGGT
>CAZSQC010000026.1:8550-9937 GCA_964608955.1 uncultured Planctomycetales bacterium
TTGACGCTGATAAGGAAGGATTCCTGCGCTCCGCCACAAGCCTGTTGCAGATCTGCGGACGCGCCGCCAGAAATATCAACGGCTCTGTAATCATGTACGCCGACTCGGTAACAAAATCCATGAAAAAGGCTATCGAAGAGAGTAACCGCAGAAGAAAAATCCAGCTTGAATTTAACAAAAAGAATAAAATAACCCCGCGGACAGTAAAAAAAGCGATAAAAGAAGGCATCGAGGACTTAAGCGAAACCGAAGAATTCGTGTTCGGGTTAACAGGAGAAACAAAAGAAGAATATGAATTGCATAATTTTATTTCGAAGTTAGAATATGAAATGGGGCTTGCGGCAAGAAACCTGCAGTTCGAAAAAGCCGCGGCAATAAGGGATAAAATTAAGGAACTTAAAAAATGAAACGCCTACTCGCAATAGATATAGGCAATACCAATACCGCCCTGGGTTTTTTTAATAAAAATTCTCTCCTGAAAAAATCCAGCGTAAAAACCGAAAGAATTTCAATTGAAACGCTCAAAAAGAACATTGCTGGCTATAAACCAGAAGAGATAATCGTATGCAGCGTAGTTCCGCAAGCCACAAAAAGAATACTAAAAATACTTAAAGGGTTAACCGGAAAAAAAGCTCAGGTAATAGGAAAAGAAATAGTTGTACCGATAATAAACAGATACCGCAAGCCTCAAGAAGTAGGACAAGACAGGCTGATAAACGCCTTTGCGGCAATTCAAATATACGGCGCCCCTGCGGTTATAATCGACTTCGGGACAGCGGTTACCTTTGATATTGTTTCAAAACAAAAAGAGTATTTAGGAGGCATGATACTTCCCGGACTTAATATCTCCCTTGAAGCATTAAGTAAACGTACCGCTTTATTGCCTAAAGTTAAGCTTAGTAAACCTAAAGATTTCATAGGAAGAGATACGAGAAACAGCATGCTTTCCGGAATTGTATTCGGTTTCAGTAGCCTCACCGATGAATTGATTACGCGCATAAAGAAAATCGTCGGAAAGAGAGCCGTATCAATCCTTACCGGAGGAAATTCAAAACTGATTTTTGATTACTGCCGTAATTTTGATATCAAAGACGAAGATTTAACATTAAAAGGCATAGCCATGCTTAAAAATAAAAAAAATACTTGACAAGAAATTTTTTTTAACTATAATTAGCACTCTTGAAGGGAAAGTGCTAAAATAAAAACAAACAAGAGGAGGTGTTTTAAAAATGGAGATTAAACCATTAGGAGACAGAATAGTAGTAAAACCCTTGGAAGCAGAAACAAAGACTAAGGGCGGGATCGTTATACCTGATACCGCAAAAGAAAAACCGCAGGAAGGCAAGGTAGTAGCAGTGGGAAAAGGAAAAATCCTAGAGAGCGGAAC
>CAZSQC010000026.1:9947-12887 GCA_964608955.1 uncultured Planctomycetales bacterium
GCAAGCTCCAGAGGTTAAAGTTGGGGACAAGGTATTATACGGTAAATATTCGGGTAATGAGATCACGACAAAAGACGGGGAAGAGCTTTTGATTATGCGTGAAGAGGATATACTGGCAATTATTAAATAACAAAGAAAGGAAGAATAACTATGGCAAAGCAATTATTATACCAGGATGAAGGCCGTAGGAAACTTTTAAGCGGGGTAGAGCAGTTAGCCCGCGCAGTGAAAGTAACCTTAGGACCTAAGGGACGTAATGTTGTAATCGATAAGAAATTCGGCTCTCCGACCATTACCAAAGACGGAGTTACGGTAGCAAAGGAAATCGAACTTGAAGACCCGTATGAAAATATGGGCGCCCAGATGGTAAAAGAAGTCGCGGAGAAAACATCCGATATAGCAGGAGACGGTACCACCACTGCAACGGTTTTAGCCGAATCGATATACCGCGAAGGATTAAAGAATGTTACAGCCGGTGCAAACCCGATGGCCTTAAAGCGCGGGATTGAAAAAGCCGTTGAGAAAATAATTGAGGAGCTCGGCAAACTGGCAAAACCTATTAACGCAAGAGAAAAGAAAGAAGTCGCCCAGGTAGCTTCTATTGCCGCAAACGGAGACACAACAATCGGAGACCAGATAGCGGAAGCAATGGAGAAAGTAGGAAAGGACGGAGTCATAACTGTTGAGGAAGCCAAGACAACCGCCACTACTCTTGAATTAGTCGAAGGTATGCAATTTGATCAAGGATATCTATCTCCGTATTTTGTAACTGACGCCGAAAGAATGGAGTGCGTCTTAGAAGATGCTTATATACTAATCCACGAAAAGAAAATTTCGTCCTTAAAAGACCTTCTTCCGCTTTTAGAGAAGATTGCCCGCACAGGCAAACCTCTTCTTATTATTGCCGAAGAAGTCGAAGGCGAAGCGCTTGCTACCCTGGTAGTAAATAAACTTAAAGGGACCTTCGTATCGTGCGCAGTTAAAGCTCCCGGTTACGGGGACAGACGCAAGGCAATGCTTGAAGATATCGCCATATTAACCGGCGGAAAAGCATTAACCGAGGACTTGGGGATCAAGCTTGAAAACGTTGACCTTGATGACTTAGGAAAAGCTAAAAAGGTAAAGATTGACAAAGAAAATACCACTATTGTAGAAGGTTCGGGTAAACAGGCTGGAGTAAATGCCAGGATTGCCCAAATCAAGAAACAGATAGATGAAACTGACTCCGAATATGACAAAGAAAAACTGCAGGAGAGATTAGCAAAGCTGGCAGGCGGAGTAGCAGTAATTAATGTTGGAGCTGCAACTGAAACCGAAATGAAAGAGAAAAAGGCTAGAGTAGAAGATGCCCTACATGCCACACGTGCAGCAGTAGAAGAAGGTATTATCCCTGGCGGCGGAGTAGCATTGATTCGTTGTATTCCCGCGCTAGATAAGCTAAAACTCGAAGGCGATGAAAAAATCGGAGTAGATATAATACGCCGCGCCTTAGAAGAACCTATCAGACAAATTACGCAGAATGCAGGACTTGAAGGTTCAGTAGTCGTACAGAGAATCAAACAGGAAAAAACAAATGTCGGATACGATGTATCGCAGGATGATTATGTTGATATGTTTGATGCCGGAGTAATTGATCCTAAGAAAGTTACTCGCTCTGCACTACAAAACGCATCAAGCATTGCATCATTACTGCTTACTACCGAAGCATTAATAGTAGATAAGCCTGAAAAAGATGCTCCGATGCCAGCAATGCCACCGGGAGGCATGGGTGGAATGGGAGGCATGGGTGGAGGAATGTACTAATTCCCCATAAATCAAGAGCAAAAACAGGGTCGGATTATAATATCCGGCCCTGTTTTTTTATCTTGACAAAAGAACTTCTTTGGGGTAAAATTCTCTATCCTTTCGCAGCAAAGTTCAATAAAAGGGAAATTTATACGCAAATCGTTATTTAACAATAACTTAAAGATAAAAGGAAGGAAAAATGGCTGAATGGATTGGTATAGGAAGGCGTGCACGCAGATGCTATGGTTTTGATGAAATAGCACTGGTCCCCGGAGCACAAACCGTTAACCCTAACGAGGTTGATACAAGCTTTGAAATAGCGGGTAGAAAATTCAAAGTCCCCATACTTGCTGCTGCTATGGACGGAGTCGTAGACGTAAAATTCGCGGTAGCCATGTCCAAACTTGGGGGGATTGCCGTACTTAACCTTGACGGGATACAGACCCGCTATGAGAATCCCGATTCAGTGCTTGAAGATATCGCCAATGCTACACCGCAAAAAGCAACAGAATTAATACAATCCGTATATACCACCCCTATAAAGGAAAAACTCGTCTCAAAGAGAGTACGTGAAATCAAAAACAAGGGGGCAGTTGCCGTAGTAAGCTGCATTCCGGCTAATGCCGAGAAATTCTCTAAACTTGCAATCTCTTCCGGAGCGGATATGTTCGTAGTGCAATCAACAGTAACTACCACCAGGCATATCGCTAAACAATACAAAACACTCGACCTTTATAATTTCTGCAAAAAAACAAAAATACCTGTTATTCTGGGTAATTGTGTTACATATGAAACAACCCTGGAGCTTATGGATACCGGGGCTGCGGGACTTTTAATAGGTGTTGGCCCGGGAGCTGCCTGCACTACCAGGGGCGTTCTCGGAATCGGAGTCCCACAGGTAACCGCAACGGTGGATGCTGCAGGAGCAAGGGATTTCTATTTAAAACGGACCGGCAAATATATCCCCATAATAACAGACGGAGGCATGAACCGCGGAGGAGATATCTGCAGGGCTTTTGCCTGCGGGGCTGACGCGGTAATGATCGGTTCAAGCTTTGCCAGGGCAAAAGAAGCTCCCGGCAGGGGATTTCACTGGGGAATGGCCACTTCCCATATGAATTTACCTAGAGGAACAAGAATACAGGTAGGCTGCAC
>CAZSQC010000027.1:0-12852 GCA_964608955.1 uncultured Planctomycetales bacterium
CCGCGAAAAAAGCCTGCAATACAGAATAAGCGATGCGGGCAAAAACCGGTATCCCAGCAACAAAAAAATCATCTATGTTTAATATTGTAACTCCCAGCACTGCGCAATTAGTTGTAATCAGGGGAAGATATATGCCAAGCGCTTTATAAAGAGCCGGCGAATTCTTGCGTATTACCATCTCTATAAACTGGACAAAAGCCGCGATAATCAGGATAAAGACTATAGTCCTTAAGTATTCGACCCTTAACGGCACCAGAACAAAAGCATAAACCAAAGAAGTAAGCAAGGCAGATAAAACCATTACAAATATAACAGCCATGCTCATGGAAAGCGCTGAACTTGTCTTACGGGAGACTCCCAAGAAAGGGCAAAGCCCTAAAAACTTAGAAAGTATAAAATTATTAATAAATACCATACTTATCGCTATCGCCACAATCCTGCCTAATTCCATTTACCTCTCCCTTACCTCTTGCTTATTTTTAATATCCTGGTTAGCGCTATTAACAACCCCATGGTAAGCAGCGCCCCCGGAGCTAACTTCATTATAAGTATAAGCTCTTTACTTTCTACTAGGCTAAAACCGATAATGCTTCCTCCTCCTAAGAACTCCCTTATAAACGCAATTATGCTTATCCCGATAGTAAACCCGGCTCCCATGCCTAAACCGTCGAAAATCGAAGGAAGCACACCGTTACGCGAAGCAAAAGCCTCTGCCCTTGCCATAATAATGCAATTAACAACAATTAATGGTATGAATATCCCTAAAGACCTGCTTAAGGCCGGAAGATAAGCTTTCAAAATCAGCTCGCATACTGTTACAAAAGTAGCAATTATAACTATGTAAGCCGGCAACCTTATTTTTCCGGGTATAAAATTACGCAACATGGAGATTATCATATTAGAAAAAACTAAAACAAAAGTAGCCGCAATCCCCATTCCTATAGCATTAGACAAAGAAACCGAAACAGCCAGCGTCGGGCATAACCCGAGAACTAAACCGAAAGTCGGATTATTAACTGCAATCCCCTTTGTAAATTCCTTTACCAAGCTGGTTTTATTACTTTTTTGTTCCATATATCCTGTTTTTTGTGAAACGGTCAATTATCGGCGTAGCCGCATTCATAATTAGGATAGCGTAAGAAACCCCTTCCGGATACCCGCCCCAGATTCTGATAATGGCAGTAATTAAGCCACAACCTGCTCCGAAAACAATCTGCCCCTTATAAGTCAAAGGTGAAGTAACATAATCTGTGGCCATAAAAAAGGCTCCCAGTATTAAACCGCCGGTTAACAAATGCAACAGCCAATCTCCTGAAAAAAGCGTTTTACCTGCGAATAAGAACATAAAGATAGCGGTGGTAAATAAATAAGCAACCGGTATATGCCATGATATATAACCTCTGATAAGAAGAAAT
Organism: uncultured Planctomycetales bacterium; assembly: GCA_964608955.1. Classification (GTDB taxonomy): domain Bacteria; phylum Omnitrophota; class Gorgyraeia; order Gygaellales; family Profunditerraquicolaceae; genus Sherwoodlollariibacterium. The sequence continues at coordinate 1,416 of CAZSQC010000027.1, forward strand.
ACCGCTCCTATCAACAAGGCTAGAATACAAACCTCCCCTATGCAGCCAGCACGGTTACCTAAAAATAAACCCAGATAATCTACGCTCCCTAAGGCGTTTCCTTCTTTAAGAAAAGCCAGCGGGGTTGCGGTAGTAACTGCATCATAATTTAAAGGCTTGGTAAAAGTGGTCATATATTTAGGCCACGAGGCCATAAGAAAAACTCTTCCGGCCAGTGCGGGATTAAAGATATTCTGCCCTAAGCCGCCAAAAACCTGTTTCCCTATAGCAATAGAAAAAACAGATCCCGCTATCGGTAGCCAGAATGGGACATGCGCCGGTAAATTATAGGCTAATAACAAACCCGTAAGCACCGCACTTCCGTCTAATATTGATATCTTCCTTTTGGTAACTAACTGCAAAAACCATTCGGTAAATACCGCCGCAACTACCCCCAGAACTGTCACTTTAAGAGCTTCCCATCCGAAAATGATCACCCCGGCAATGCCGGACGGGATAAGACTTAAAACAACCAGCCACATAATTCTGGCAGTTGATTCTTTCCTGTGAATGTGCGGAGATGTACTGACTGAAAATATATTACTCATTATTTACAAACCCCTTTAGCTCCTCAAACTTTTTATTTACCGAATTAATAACTGCCCGTGATGATATAGTCGCTCCGGTAATTGCCTCTATCTTGGATAAATTATCTACACCGTTAAATTTGTCGGTAAAGCTTTTATCCGTAATACGGCTCCCCAAGCCGGGAGTTTCATTTTGAGATATTATCTTTATCGCGGTAATTTTACCGTCTTTAGAAACTCCTGCTAACGATTCTATAACACTAGAGTAGCCCTTTACCGAAGCCTTAAATGCAATACCGATTACCTTACCTTCTTTATCAAAAGCTTTATAATAGACTGTCTCGTTGTTTTTTATTACAGGCTCAAAATTATCTGCCTGCTTAAACACCTCTCTTAAGCTTAAATCCTCTTCTGCTTTTGTCTGGGCAAGTATTTTAGGCTTAGTGATGATATCAACCCCGGCTAGCAGAAAAGCCGCTACAACGCATATAGTTCCTAGTATAAACCCCAATTTTAACGTTTCTTTCACTTCACCGCCTCCAGTTTTGCCCTTTTAATAGATTGAACAAGCAAGCGGTTAGCAGGACACAAATAATTGCACACTCCGCACTCTATGCAATCCAACGCACCGTAATCTTTAGCTTCTGACCAAAGGCCTTTCTCGGAAGCCAAATTTATAAGACAGGGCATAAGTCCCGAAGGACACTCCCTTACGCACGCGCCGCATCTTATGCAATAATCTTCAATACCGCACTCAGCCTCTTCCTTAGTCAGCAGCAAAACGCCGTTACTGGATTTAATGACAGGCACCTGATCTGTATATTGGGCAATCCCCATCATAGGGCCGCCCATAATAATCTTAGCGGGTTCTTCTTTTAACCCGCAAAATTTAATGAGCTCCGCTATCGGAGTACCGATTCGCACCAATAGATTCTTAGGGTTATGCAGGCAGCTCCCAGTTACGGTAATTACCCTCTCATATAAAGGCTTACCTAAATAAACCGCTTCATAAATAGCAAAAATAGTCGCCACATTATGAACCACCACCCCCACATCAAAAGGAAGCTTGCCCCGGGGAACTTCTTTATTCAAAACACTTTTTATAAGCTGCTTCTCTCCTCCCTGCGGATAACTCGACTTTAAAACTTTCAAGCTAAAACCATAATCACCGAGCAAAGGCTCAAATTCCTTAATAGCGCGGGGCTTATTATCTTCAATTGCCAAAACAACTCTTTTAATGCCAAGGCAACGCGCAGCCAAAGCAGCCCCCTTTAAAACCTCTTCCTTCTTCTCAAGCATTAACCTGTAATCCGCCGTAAGAAAAGGTTCACATTCAGCGCCGTTTATTATCAGGGTATCCACCGGTTTAGCCGGAGTAAGCTTTATATGGGAAGGAAAACTTGCTCCTCCCATCCCGACAATCCCAGAATCAAATACTATATTGCGGATTTCTGCGATAGAAAGGCCCTCGATCTCTTTAGGACTTCTTATTTTAAAATTCTCTTTTAAAACAGTACCATCAGAATCAATAACAACTGCCTTTGCTCTCCCCAAGACCGGATGCGGCCAATCTGTTATGGAAGAGACCTTCCCGGATATTGAAGCATGGACCGGAGAAAATACATGCGCCTGGGCCGTGCCGATTTTCTGACCCACCGATACCAAATCGTTTATATTGACAATCGGGTCGCAAGCTTTTCCTAAATGTTGCGATAAAGGCATACAAACCTTACCGGGAACAGAGAAAACTTCTATTTTCTTTTCCTCGGTGTAAAATTTATTATCTTCTAATCTAACCATGGGATTTTGCGGTTCACAATTATATTAACCAGGCCCAAGACAGTAAACACGCATCCGACTACAATAAGAATCAAAAGATGCGAAAATCTTTCTGCCAAAAGGCTGCTTATAAACATAAACAGGATAAATCCTAAATGCATCACTATCTCAAGAGAACTAAAAACCTTACCCATCATTTCGTTATCGCTTGCATTATGTATAATCGTATTGGAAGCGATCATAATAGGCGCAATTGTATTACCTAATATAAAAGCCAGAACAGCAGCTGTCAGAAAATAAGGATAGCTATTAATTGAAAGCGTGAAAATAATCAACATTATACCGCTTAAAGCAAGCGAAGAAAATATTATTTTATAGTGGTGCACCCTCTGCCCGAAGCGCCCGTAAATAACCGATCCGGTAAAAAGCCCAAGCCCTAAGAACATCACCAGAAGCCCCAAGTCTTTGGTGGCAGAATTTAAAACTTTCTGCACAAAAACAATCATAACCACATAAACCGCTCCTAAGGCAGCCCAGAGTATAAACATTATGCTCGCCGTAAGCCTGATCTGTTTATTGCGTATAAAATAAAGAATTCCTTCCTTGATCTCCTGAAAAACGGATTTACTGATAACATCAACAATCTCACGGCTTAGCTCTTTTAAATTCAGAGCATTTGATTTGGCTTTATTGGAGATAAAGAAAATCAATAACCCTGAGCAGATAAAACTTAAAGCATTGAGGTAAAATCCGCTTTTTGCCCCCAACCACTCCACCAAGACGCCGCTGACCCCAAAACCCAAAACCGCAGCAATCATGCCTGTTATATTGACTAACGAATTTGCTATAAGTAAGTCTTTCCCATCAACTAAGTCCGGGACAATTGCTAGCTTAGCGGGGACGAAAAACCTCCCGATAGAAAAAACAACAAAAATAATAATATATATGGGAATAATGCTTTTGGAATAAAAAAGGAAGGCAGGTATCAGAAGAACGAGAAAAGCCCTTAATAAATCGCATATATAAAGGGTCCTTCTTCTGTCCCACCTATCAACGTAAACTCCGGCTACCGGACCGATGAGAAAAACCGGAATTATGGTAAAAGAAAGTATCTTTGCCATATCCATAGTTGATCCGGGGCTCCTTAAATAGACAAAAGCAATTAAGGCCATTTGTCCGAGCCTATCCCCAAGTTGCGAGATAATCTGCCCCAGCCAAAGAAAAAAGAAATTACGGTTTTTTAAAACTTTCCTGAATTTTGACATAAAGACATTGTTTTTTAACTTTTCAGACCAGGCGCTTAACTTTAAAATAAGCCGATGAGAGGGATCGAACCTCCGGCCCTTCGTCCTCGCCTTCGCTCGTCCTCTCCATAGGGGCTTTGCCCCTCTGGCTCTCACTTACGCTCGCTGTCACCCCAAAATCGTGGGGAAAAACTTTCCCCACACCCCTTTCGGGCCGGGCGCTTAACTTTAAAATAAGCCGATGAGAGGGATCGAACCTCCGGCCCGCGCTTTACGAAAGCGCTGCTCTACCAACTGAGCTACATCGGCATATTTACCTAAAAAGAACTCAATAATTATACCAACTTTTAGGGTAATAGTCCAAGAAAAAATATTTGACAAAACCAGAAATAGTGTTAAACTATTAGTATTAGTAACGTTGCAAGGAGAAGTTAAGATTTTTTCAAAGGAAACAAGAAAACCGTAAAGCTTAAACCATGCATAATGGGCTTTACGGATTTTTTATTATCGGAGGAGGTGAGAAGTAGAAAATGGCAAAAGGTAAAGTAAAATGGTTCTCAAATCAAAAAGGCTACGGCTTTATTACCGGTGAGGATGGAAAGGACGTATTCGTCCATTTCAGCGCTCTTTCTGGTGAAGGCTATAAAACCTTAGAAGAAGGCCAAGCAGTTGAGTATGAAGTTACTCAGGGGCCAAAAGGTGACCAGGCAACTAACGTTACAAAACTATAAATAGCAGTAACGTAAAAACAAAAAGGCAGGCTCAAAAAGCCTGCCTTTTTGTCATCAAACGGATTATTTATTACAAGGTTCCTCTTCAAATATCCCACCGGACTTAGCTTTCAGATTATAGAAACCAGATACACCGCATGTTTCCGGAACAGCAGATACCTCGTAACCATTATTGCCAAGCTGCAGAGAATACCTGTAACCGCTAACCAGCTGTTTATCGTAAGCCTTAGACAGATACGGAGGATTAGAGGCATAAACTAGATCATATTCAGCAAGCGGGTACTGTCCATTATTAGCAGCAGCATAAGATTCTATCGCTGTAGATATGGTTCTAATTGTGGCTTTTGCCGCAGCATCACTTGCGCTTATACGTGCTCTTAAAAGATTGGGTATGGCTATAGCTGCAAGCAAAGCTATAATAGCCACAATAAAGAACAACCCAAGATAAGCTAATACAGCACGAATAGTAGTTAAATTATGCACTCTTTTGAACCCTTTAACTCCCACTATTGTACCCCAAATGCCGCTTATAATACCTCCGATAAAAGGTATTACCGAGAAAACGCTACTAGAAGCATTATACGCTAGCACATTAAACGTCCCTTTAAACCCTCCTGTACCGCCCAAAATCATAACTCCAAGGTGGATAATAGCAGAACCGATGAATATTCCGACCAGTGAAACTGCAAAAACAATTAAACTACCAAACATTATAGTAGTCAAATTAAGCCCCTGCTTAAAAAGCGTCTCAACCACAAGGCTGATTATTCCGGTACAACTCGAGACAATAACACAAAATAAATAAGGCTCCTTGAGAGAGTCTTTTATCTCTAAATTATCAAAGAATTCTCCGGACTTTAATAAAACATACTTTATAGTATCTATTGCGGCCTTAAAAATACCAAGGCTCTGCCTATCCTGCCATGGGATATTCATAACTACCTCCTTTGTTGCTTATTATTATACCTTTAAATCCTACCAACGGCAAATAAAAAGGAGTTATCTAAACTTTAGAAAACCCCTTTAAAAAAATTGCCAATAAGAAAAAACGATTTAACACCAATCTCTATTACGCAGCAAATTAACTAATCCTTAACACAAGGATTTACTTAACACATAACTGATAAGACAGGAAGAAAGACTAACGCCCAAATTACCTTCTCAAGATGCCTTTAATTTCACTTAATAACTGTGCCGGATCGAATGGCTTACGGAAGAATGCGCAAGCCCCCATTTTTCTTAACCTATCGTCTAAGCCTAATTCTTGCTGTGCAGTTAATATTAAAACCGGGATGTCGTTAGTTAATATATTATTTTTCAAGTTTTCTAATACAAAAATCCCCCCTCCGGCCGGTAAGCCTAAATCCAATATAATTAAATCAGGTTTCTCTTTAATAGCCAAGCTTATTGCAAATGTACTATCATAAGCAGCAATAGTTGCATAACCTTGAGATTTCAAAAAGGTAGATAAACCGAACAAAAGCTCCTTTTCGTCCTCTACTATCAATATCCTGGCATTATTCTCTTGTTTCATAGATTATCTGATTGCTTTTCTAAGATCTCCCGGTAAAGCTACCATAAACTTACTGCCTATGCCAAGCTGACTATCTACCCATATTTTTCCTTTATGCAGCTCAACTATATCCTTTGTAATAGCAAGCCCCAAACCCGTTCCTTCTTTCCCGGCATGAAGTCGTTCAAACTTATTAAATAATTTATCAATACCTTCATTGGGTATACCGGGGCCGGTATCCTGACATTCTATTTTTGTAAAATCTTCTTCTGCATAAAGCCTGAGAGCTACGGCTCCTCCATCCGGCGTAAACTTAATGGCATTGCTTAATAGATTATTTAATACTCTGGCTAACTTATCTTCATAACCCCAAACGGATAGCCCTCTATCTACAAATTCTACGGATAGTTTTATATGTTTACTTCTAGCTAAGGCCTCAACTTCTTTTACCTGCCTCTCTGCTATTTCTATAAGATTGCAAAGCTGTCTATTGGTATCGACTATCCCCGCTTCGATCTTATGCAAATCCAACAGGTCATTTACTAAAAGATTCATCCTCTCTACTGTGCCTTGGCAAAGGCTTATAACTTCCTTCTGGGAATTATTTATTTCGCCAACAAATCCGGAAATGACATTATGGAGATTAACTTTAATGGAAGAAATAGGATTCTTTAACTCGTGCGAAACTGTAGCAACGAAAGTAGACTTCAATTGATCGCTGTGTTTTGCTTGAGCTGCATAAAGTATAATCTTATTAAAAATATTCCTCAGGATATTATACCCCATGTAAAAACCACATATAGAGATAAGAAATGTAAGAAAGATCACAAGCCCAGTATTACCAGTAAGAATACTGAAAGAAAAAAAACGGTTAACTAATAGATATAAAAAAACTAAGAAGGGGATAATTACCATTAATGAAAAAGCAATGTGAAACTTCTTATAGGGATTTTCTTTTAACTCCTGAAAAACCAATCTGGATATTAATTGATAGTTTTTATCGTGTTTACCCATGCTCTTATCCTTAATACATTATACTAGCAAGCTAACTGACTTATGGGGTATTATATCATAATTTAATCAGGGAAAGGCAAGAAAACCATAAACAGAGAGTTTTATTTTATTTCTTATTTGAGAGCTTAAGCTGATTTATAAACAAAGAAGCCTGGGTTAAGATTATACTACTCCAGGATTACGATATTATTTTAGATTAAATGCCGAGGAGAAGAATCGAACTTCCCACGCCGGCCTTTTCAGGGCCGCGCTCTACCACTGAGCTACCTCGGCGAAATATTGCTTTAAGCGTTATTTAACCTTTTTACCATAAATGGCGAAAAAATCAAGTATATTAAAAAGATAATAAATATAAAAATACCTTCTTTGCAAAAATATACAGACAGGGCAAGAAAAGAAACCAGCGCTAAAAGAAGCATTTTAATCCTGGAACCCAATAACCTGAACAAACCATCAATATTAGGGTATTTCACAGATGAAACCATTAGCACAGAAAGTAGAAACGCTATAGCTAAAAATAATGTTTCCCCCTGCGAAACCAAAACAAAAGAAGCAAGCACGCCGGCGCTTACCGTGGTGGGTAACCCGTTAAAATAAAGCGTCCTGGAATCTTTAGTACAGATATTATATTTTGCCAGCCTGATAACAGCACAAGATAGATAAAAGAAAAATACCGCTAAACTCAATATACGTATTTGGCCTAACATCACCTCCCCTAACACTACCGGTGCAACGCCGAAACAAACTACATCCACCAAAGAATCCAGCTCTTTTCCGAATTCACTGGCGCAATTGTTACTGCGCGCGATCTGGCCGTCTAAACCATCTAAAACAAAAGACAGAATTATCGCGTAGGCAGCCTGCATAAAAAATCCTTCCAAAGAAAATATTATCGAAAAAAAACCACAAAACAAGCTAAGAATAGTAAATAAATTCCCGAGCTGCTTCACTTTATTTCCTTTCTAAGAAAGATCCTGAAAAGACAGAATACCAGTATTAACAGAATAATTCCCCAGGAAGAAATTAATAACAGCCATCCGCTTAAATTCATTGCTTCTTGCCTCCCAAAGCTCTTTTTTTCGCCCATGCTATCTTAACCAAAATAGCCAAAAATAAGAATATTAAAACCAATATTAAACGTGTCCCCAAAACAAAGGGCCTGTCTGCAATAGATACGTTCTTCATGAATATTATCGGCAACCATTCCTGCTTAAACCACATGCCTAATATAAAGAATAAAAATAAAGGAGTAATATACTTTATGATAAATTTGTACACCTTGGGGATGCTCATATCCGCACCCTTGTGTATTTCATCCCAGGCGCGTTCCATACCAAAGATCCAGGCAAAGAGTATAACCTCAATCGTAGCAAAGACTACGAGAAAGAAAGTCCCACCCCAAAAATCCAGCTCGTCAACTACCCCTCTGCTTAAAAAGAAAATCCCGGGCTGGCAAAGGACAAAAGCAACAACGCCAAAAATAGAAACTGCCTTTCTGCGGGTTATATTAAACTCATCCTCAAGAAAGGCTATCGCGGGCTGGGCTAAAGAAACCGAAGATGTAATGCCGGCTAGAAAAAGAAGAAAAAACCAGCAAAACCCCATAAAAGCCGATAGCGGCAGTTTGTTTAATACTAACGGCATGGTAACAAAACCCAGATTAAAAACTCCGGAACTCGCAATCGAACGCATATCAAAAGGGCCAAAAAAAACAAAAGCAGCCGGGATAATAATGCTGCCTCCTAAAATAACTTCGGCAAAACCGTTCGTGCTGGCAGCGGTAAGCCCGGAAAGGACAACATCATCTCCCTTAGAAAGATAGCTGGCGTAAGTTAGAATCACCCCTATCCCGACGCTTAAAGTAAAGAATATCTGTCCGGCAGCTTCAAGCCAGATCTTTGCCGATCTTAAGACCGAAAAATCCGCGTTCCATAAGAAACCAAAACCGTTAAAAATATTCCATTGCGGTCTTGACATATCCGGGGTGCCTAAAGAAAGAACCCTGAGCATCAAGATCAGCCCGAAAATAAACAAAAGAGGCATAGCGATCTTGCATAGCCTCTCTATTCCTCCTTTTATGCCATAGTAAATGACAGAAATATTTAAGAGAAAAGTAACCAGAAAGAAAGAATAGGCTACTGCGATCCCGTTAAAATGCTGATTTTTTTCTACCCCCTGGAACCCCAAAAGAAAGCTTTTCATACCCGTCAAATCTGTAAGATGCGCATACTTACCAGTTAAAGAGAAAAAGCTATAGGCTAAAGTCCAGGACTCAATATAAACGTAATAAATAAAAATGACCAGCGGCCCGAATATACCGATAACCCCGAAATATTTTATAAAACGGTTCTTCTGCCATAAGCTGTGGAATATACCCGGAGCAGTGCCATGCCCAAATCCTCCGCCGTAACGGCCAAGGGTCCATTCTATCCACATTAATGGTATGCCTAATAAGAGAAAGGCTACAAAGTACGGAATCATAAAAGCCCCGCCTCCGTTCGCCGCGGCTTTAGCCGGGAACCTTAAAAAATTACCCAGCCCAATTGCCGATCCGGCAACTGCCATAATTATGCCTATCCTTGAACCCCAGCTATCTCTTTTTCTTAGCATATGAGTTATTTATTAAAACTTTTTCCCGTGCCTAAATGGCCTGGTTTTATTATAAGACATTTTTTTTAAAAGCGCTTCTTCTAAATTAATCTCTCTCGCTCCGCAATAATCGAAAATCCTGATGCAGCAATCTGCCAGTTCTTCTGCTACCGCATCCTTACCCAAGTGGTTACGCATTGCCTCTAAGGCTTCGGAAAGCTCTGAATGCATCAGCGCGATAATCTCACCTTCATTACGATCGCTATCCCACCACCCCTTTTCCTTGGCAGTTTTGTGACATTTTTTTATATAGTCCTTTATGCTCATAACATTATTCTTTGACATTAAAACTCTCCTTAGGCTTTGTTACCTGAGTTAAATCGAACTTTCCGTCTAAATAGCCAAAAACATATTTGGAAATAGTCTCTTTTCCGTAAGTGGACGGACTTGAAACTTCAACTAATATTATATCCTTCCCCATTTCTGTAAAAAATACCCCCACCGGCGTAGTGTCTTTCTCCGAAAGATAAACAGCTATAAGGTCTGCCTTCGGGTCGTCCCTGTAAATGAAAGAACCTGCTTTCTTAAGCACCTCTTTTACTTTCCTATGCGCAGCGTAGAAATTCATATTATAACTCTTTTTAATAGCGTCTGGCCTGGACTCCTCCAATGCCTTAGTGGAAATACCGGCAAAACCTCTTGCCGCTTCTTTAACCCCCGCACAGCCGTAAATAAATGATACAGCCAGTAAAATTAAAATTAATCTTTTTTTCATAATGCCCCCTATAATTAATCGTTTATAACCTGCCATATTTTATCCAAATTCCTACGCGCTTCCTCTTCCCCCCTTTTTGCAAACTCTTTTGACTTATGAAGCTCAAGCCAATACAACCCGGAGGTATCAGGATGCAAAACTACATCTGCAAGCTGGGCTTCTTTTTTTGCTACTTCCGATTGAAGAATTTCTATGCTGCTAAATATAATATCCAGAATATTCGTCTTGAATTTATTCTTAAAGTAATCCCCCAGCTTAAACCAATTCCTTTTTCTGATATTATAACTCAAATTAAGCTTCATATCCTCCCTTATCCGCTCATATTGGCGCAATATATCCTCGCGCGAAGGAGTAACGTTTACCGCGATAATCTTTTTAACTCCCATTTTAAAAAGCGGCTCTGTGGGCAAAGGATTAATGACCCCTCCATCAAAAAGAAGATCTTCTTTAAACTTAAACGGCTTAAAAACTCCGGGCATTGCGCAACTTGCCATAACTGCATCAATTAAAAGTCCTTTATCTAGAATACGCGGCTCTTTCATTTTAACATCGCTGGCAATGATCTTTAAAGGAAGGCGGACATCATAGAATGTTTTATCTCCAAGATGCTTCTTCAGGAACTTATGCAGCTTATTGCCTTTTAAGAATCCTAAGCTCGGTATAGTTAAATCCACAAGCCCCCAAATATGCTTAGGTTCTCTGAACTCACTGGTAATATCCAGTATTTCGGAACTTGATTTTCCTATTGCCCAGAGACTGGCGATAAGCGAACCGATGCTCGAACCGGCAATAATATCAACCGGTATCTTCTCTTCTTCTATTACCTTAAGGACTCCTATATGACAAAAACCATACCCTACTCCTACTCCGAGAACTAAACCCACCATTGACTCACTAATATGCCGTGAAATTCTTCTTACCGCTTTTGCGTACTCGCACTCCGGATCGTCTAATACCAGCCTATCTCCGGCTCCCAACTCTATCCTCGGTAAAGTTGCAAAAATATTCGCGCCAAGAATCTGAGCCTGCTCAACCGGAGTAATCTTAGCAGACTTGTATTCATTTATAATCAGCTTTATTTTTTCTTCTTCAAAATTGAACTCTTCTATAAGCCTGCGACGAAGGTTATGAGTTTTATTCAAGTCTAAATCATCCGGACCGCTTAAAAGCTGGATTATATCAGATTGATTCAATATGCTAAAAATATCCTTGTCCATCAAAGACGG
>CAZSQC010000028.1:0-11993 GCA_964608955.1 uncultured Planctomycetales bacterium
TGGTCAAGAAATAAGAATTTTATTATTGGATGAGGATTTCTATCGGCGAGATTCTGATCGGCAAGTTTATTCATCATGGAAACAAAGGCCCCTTTTAAACCGGTTGTTTGAATGGCAATCCTATCTGCCTCTCTCTCAAAACACCTGCTAATGAAGGCTTCAAGGGGCTGCATAATAAAACTAAAGATCATGAAATAAAGAAAGACTACAGGCAAAGATGCAAACTGGCCCAGAGAAGAAAAACCATAAAAGTTTAAGACTCCGCTACTGGTTTTAAATATCAGGAAGAAAACCGCCAGCGTAGATAACGCGTTAATGGTTATAAGCTTTAGAAGGTGCCTGCGCTGGTAATGCGCAAACTCATGCGCTAAAATTACTTCGATTTCATCATGACTGTATTTATCTTTTAGGGTATCAGCGAGAATCACCCTGCGGGTATTTCCTATCCCTACAAAAGCGGCATTGGCTTTTAGGGTTTTCTTGCTGAAATCTATTTCAAAACAATCAAGGATTTTCACCTTCATCTTTTCTGCCAGCTTCATAATTCTCTCCCTTAATGAATCGTCGCTAAGCTTTTTATATTTAAAGAAAAGAGGAATAATAATTACCGGCATGATCTTAGCGAAGAACACACTGAATAATATCCAGAAGAATGAAACTATTAACCACCAATTATCAGAACTAATCTTTAAAATGTAATAGAAAGATGTTATAAGTATTAGAATTACGAGGTAGAAAACCAGGCCGGATTTAAGCTGGTCCAAAAACCAGTCTTTTAATTCCTGGGTAGATAAGGAAAATTTATGCTCCAGGATAAAAGATCCGTAAAAACTTACTGGGAAATCTAGGACAAAATAACCTAACAGAACAGTTAACAAATAAAACGGTAATACTAACGGCGGGGGTAAATGAACCTCAAAAAAAGAAACTAAATTTACGGATAACCCGGACCGCAGAAACAGGATAACCAGGATAAAATTATAAACAATTCCTACAATAGCCATAGCATATCTTATATTGCTATAGCTCTTTGCCTTATCCTGCATTTAAAAGATTATTTTTCCTTCTTTAAGGCAGGCTTCACATTAATAAAAGTACGAACCTTGCCATGACTGGTCTTTTTGCGTGTAAAATAAATCGTGCCGTCACAAAGCGCGTAAAGAGTCCCCGGGCCTTTTACATTAACCCCTGCCTTATAAGTATCAACACATCTTATGAGTATCTGGCCAATCTTAACTGACTGCCCTCCCGAGACCTTAGCTGCTTTATCTTTCTTGGGTGTAGAAAATCCTCCTGCCATTTTGTCAACCTCCTGAGTGTTTGGTATAAAATTATAAGCGCATAGATATTACCATAGAATCACTAAACTAGCAATACCTCTTCGTTTTTCCGGGGGATATAATTGGCAATGCCATTTTGCGAAAGCGAATCGGATAAAGCTTTAGTCTGCTCTTCTTCTCCGTGAACCAAAAAAACCTTTTTTAAAGGAAGACAGCTTGAAACAAACTCTTCCAGTTCTTTTTTATCCGCATGGCCGCTCATGGCATTTACGATCACGACCTCCGCATTAAGCTCATATTCAACGCCGAAGATACGCACAAACTTCTCCCTGTCTACAATCCTCCTGCCTAAAGTATCACGCGCCATATAACCTACCACTAAAATAGTGTTACGGCTATCTTCAATATTATTCTGCAGGTGATGCAATATCCTTCCGGATTCGCACATCCCGCTTCCGGCAATAATAATCATCGGCCTCTTATCGGCGTTTAAGGCCTTTGATTCTGTCTGCTGCCGGATAAATTTCAGATTTAGAAGCCCAAACGGGCTATCTCCCCTGGCAATGTCAGTTCCGGTTTTCTCATCAAGATAATCGTTATGATATTCAGAGACCTCTGTAATGTCTGTGGCAAGCGGGCGATCAACAGATATAGGCACAGAAGGAATTAATTTCTCCTTGAGCAGCTCATTTAGAAAATAAACCACTTCCTGCGTACGCTCAAGCGTAAAAGAAGGAATTAACACTTTGCCGCCCCTGCGCAGGGTCCTTGATATTGCCTCCCTTAACTTAGACTGGGCCTGCTCAATAGGCGCATGCATTCTTCCCCCATAGGTGCTTTCTATAATTAGATAATCCAGGCCCTTAGGGATTACCGGATCATTTAAAAGCGGCAGGTTTCTCCTTCCTAAATCTACCGCATATCCCAAACGGATATTCCTGCTTTCATCCTTAATATCCAAAACAGTGATAGCGGAACCTAAAATATGCCCGGCATCAACCAATGTTACATAGATATTCTTTGCCACGCAAAATTTTTGATTATAGGATATAGACCTGAAAATTTTGGTAGCCCTTAAGGCCTCTTTCTTTGTATATAAGGGCTCTCTCTTAGGCAGCCCTATTCTTTTGTTTATCTTATTGAGGTAATTAATATCCTCTTCCTGGATCTTGCCTGAATCTTCCAGCATCAAAGCGGCTAAATCCTTGGTAGCCGAGGTGGTGTACACCTTACAACGCAGCCCCTTCTTGATTAAGCTGGGGATATTCCCACAGTGGTCAATATGGGCATGCGATAAGATAAGCGCTTTTATGGAGCGCGGATTAAAATCAAAAGTTGTATTGACTTTATAAAACTCATCGCGATGCCCCTGGAATAAACCTGCATCGAGAAGTATTTCGGTCTTATTGCATGTAATAAGGTGGCTTGATCCCGTAACAGTTCCCACTCCGCCTAGGAATTTTATTTTCACAGACATATTATTTAAGCCTCCGCAGCAGCTTTACTATGGCCAAAAAAGCCAGCAGAAGGTAGACAAAGCCAAAGGAGAGGATGATTTTATTACTTAAGAAGTAAGCGATCATGAAATGAGGATCTTTAAATATGCTTAATCCAGCAGTATAAATTATATACTGTATCCAAAACATCTTTAAAGGCGTACCTAATATAACAACCGCAAGATACCTCCTAAACTTCATGGAGGTTAAACCGCTAGCTAAATCCAGGAACCTGTATGGTATTAAAGGTGCTGCCCTAAAGATAAAAAGCCAGAAGAAACTTAACTTCCCGAGCCTTTCGTCTAGATTGCGGTATTTACCCGAGAGCTTATTCTCTACATAACTTCTTCCAAGGAGGCGCGCGAGGTAAAACAATATAAAGGCATTGATAATTTCAGCGATGCAGATAAAAAGGGCGCTAAAGTAGGGGCCGAACAAAAAAGCCCCCATAAACCACAGAAGGTCTTTTGAGAAAAAAACAAAGAAGGTTATAACAACGTAGGAAATTATATAAATTAAAGCGGCGGTAAATACGGGTAGGCCTGAGAGCGCTTTTTGGATAGAATCAATATCCAGTTTGACAAACTGATCCAACAATAGAATGAGCGATAAAACCAGTATCAGAAGTAAGAATTTAATTCTATGGGCCGGATTGATTTTGATCATTAAGTCACAAAAAGGTTACGCGAAGAGAATTTGCCGTCAGTTGTAAGATTAACCCCCAGCCTCTTAAGGCCCACTTCGTCTCCTGGAGTAGGGATATGCGTCATATGCACCTCGCATCCTTTAAGGAACATAAGCTTCTGCATGGCTAATTCTGCCGTATGATTGGTAGTGGCGCTAATCGACAACGCAATGAGCGCCTCCTCCAAATCCAAGCTCTCGGAATCTGTATCCAAAATACCCTCTTTTAGTTTTGCTATCTGATTGATTATATGCGGAGAAAGCAGAAGTATCTCATCAGGAATATTCGCCAGGACTTTAACGGCATTTAAAATAAGGCTGGATGCCGCATGCATAAGTTTAGAGTTTTTACCCGTAATAACCCTACCATCATTTAACGCAATTGCCGCCCCACAGAATATGCCCGCGTTTCCTTTACCCTTAGCCTCTGCTTCTTCGGCAGTCTTTCTGGCGATTTCCACAACCGCCCTGTCAGTAACTTTAACCCCCAGCTCTTCCATCAAAAGAACTACCCTGTCTACGGTCTCTTTCTTCTCTATCCCCATCACATATTCAGTATTATACCTGAAGAACCTGCGGATTAATTCCTGCTTTGCCGCATCCTGAATTATCCTGTCATCTACTATGCCGAATCCCGCACGGTTAACCCCCATATCAGTAGGAGAATTATACATCGGTAAATTGACGTTCTTATCAAAAATACGCGTCAAAATAAGTTTAAGTATCGGGAAACTTTCCACATCGCGGTTATAATTTATCGCGGTCTTATTGTATTTATTAAGATGAAAAGGATCAACCAGGTTGAAATCCTGTATATCAGCTGTAGCTGCTTCGTAAGCCACATTAACCGGATGCTTAAGCGCCAGGTTCCAGATCGGAAAAGTCTCAAATTTAGCATAGCCTGCGTTTGTACCGCGTTTATGCTCATGGTAAAGTTGAGAAAGGCATACCGAGAGCTTTCCGCTATTGGGACCCGGAGCGGTGACAACGCAGATAGGATTCTTCGTTTCTATAAAATCGTTCTTCCCGAATCCTTTATCGCTTACTATCGAATCTACATCAGCCGGATAACCATCTATAGGATAATGCAAGTATACTTTTACCCCCCTGCGCTCCAGCTTGTTCTTAAATATTACGGCGGCAGACTGGTTGTTAAAGCGCGTAATAACTACCGCCAGGATATCAAGGCCCCACTTTCTTAGATCATCAATCAGCTTTAAGGTGGCTGCGTCATAAGTAATACCGAAATCCCCGCGCACCCTACCCTTTTCAATATCCCCGGCGTAGATAGAAAGGACTATATCTATTTTATCTTTTAAAGACTGTAAAAGCCTTATCTTGACATTAGGGTCATAACCCGGAAGTACCCGGGCGGCGTGATAATCAAAACAGAGCTTACCCCCGAATTCAAGATAGAGTTTATTATCGAATTTCCTGACGCGGTCGACAATAGCCTGGGTCTGCTCTTTGAGATATTTATCGTTATCAAATCCGTTTTTTGCCACTAATCCTCCCAATTAGTAATACCGATACCATTATAATACATATCTTCTGTTTGTAAAGAAAACACTAAAAAAGATAAGGAATATTACGATTGTTCGTAGGTGGAATAAAAATAGGGAGTATGCGCCTTAAATTCCGCGGCGCAGGTATCTACTATCTTAAAAGATGGGCTGATGTTAAAAGACCTGCGCAAAATAGTTATCTCTTCCTCGGTTTTTCCTAAAAGGCAGGCGAGCTGCTTATCGCTAAAACCGCATTCCTTGGTTTTTAAAAGGAGATCTTTGTTAATATTCCCTTCGGAAGATAAAACTTCCTCCTCCAGGCTGACTATCTCTTTTATATTATTAAGAAACCAGTGGTCCACTTTAGTAATACTGTATATTTCATCCATTCCTATGCCGGCCCTCATCGCATCGGCAATATAAAATATCCTATCTGCGTTAGGCTCCCTGAGTTTTTGGTAAATAATATCTAAGTCTTTCTTCTCCACTACGGATTTTTTCCTGCCTTTAAATAAAATACTGTCTAAACCGTTCTTTTTTGTCTCTAAGCTCCTTAATCCCTTTTGCAATGCCTCTTTAAAATTTCTGCCTATACTCATAGCCTCGCCCACCGACTTCATAGAAACCGTAAGAACAGGATCCGCTACCGGAAACTTTTCAAATGTAAAACGCGGTATTTTAACAACACAATAATCTATCGCGGGCTCAAAGCATGCGGGGGTTGAAAGCGTTATATCATTTGGTATCTCATCAAGAGTATAGCCTACTGCCAGCTTTGCCGCTATTTTTGCTATCGGAAAACCCGTGGCTTTTGAGGCTAAAGCCGAACTTCTTGATACGCGAGGATTCATCTCGATAACGACCATCCTACCGGTTTTGGGGTTGACGGCAAATTGGATATTCGAACCCCCTGTTTCAACGCCAATCTGCCTGATGCAGGATATGGCCGCATCACGCATATTCTGGTATTCTTTATCCGTTAAGGTCTGTATCGGGGCAACCGTAATACTGTCTCCGGTATGGACTCCCATCGGATCAAGGTTCTCAATAGAACATATGATAACAACATTATCTTTAATATCGCGCATTACCTCAAGTTCAAACTCTTTCCATCCCGCCACGGATTCCTCGATAAGTATCTCGCTTATCATGCTGGCCTCTAAGCCCTGCTTTGCCAGTTCTTTAAACTCTTCCATATTATAGGCCATACTTCCGCCTGTGCCACCAAGCGTAAAGCTCGGTCTTATTATTAACGGGAAACCCGTTTTACTTGCTACTTTTAAGGCTTCTTCAATATTGTATGCTTTTCCGCTGATTGGCAGGTCCAATCCCGCTTTCTCCATAGCTTCCTTAAAGAGCTGCCTGTCTTCCCCTCTTTTAATTGCCTCAATATTCGCACCTATAGTCTCAACCTTATATTCTTTTAAAATTCCCTTATCCGCCAAAATAATAGTAGTGTTTAACGCTGTCTGGCCTCCTAAGGTAGGAAGTAAAGCATCCGGACGCTCCTTTTTTATTATCTTCTCTAAAACCTGCCAGGTTATGGGTTCAATATATGTTGCATCAGCAAGTTGCGGATCTGTCATGATAGTCGCGGGATTGGAATTAACAAGAATAACCTCGTAGCCTTCCTGCCTTAATATTTTGCAGGCCTGCGCCCCGGAATAATCAAACTCACATGCCTGGCCTATTACAATGGGGCCGGAACCTATAACAAGAATCTTTTTTATATCGGTCCTTTTAGGCATACTTATATTTCTTTCTCTTTCTCATCATATCCACAAACTCTTCAAAAAGGTAATTGGCATCCCGCGGCCCGGGAGAAGCTTCCGGATGAAACTGCACGGAAAAAACCGGCAGCTTCTTATGGCGCATTCCTTCAAGGGTATTATCATTGAGATTTATATGGGTAATTTCGATATCTTTTTTGTTTAAAGTATCTATGTCAACGCAAAAACCGTGGTTCTGCGAAGTTATCGAGATCCTGCCCGTCCTTAGGTCTTTGACCGGATGATTAGCGCCATGATGCCCGAACTTTAATTTGTAGGTTTTACCTCCGAGGGCAAGCCCTAACATCTGATGTCCCAGACATATTCCAAAAATAGGCATCTTTCCGATTAATCCATTTACGGTATCAACCACATATTTTACTGCCGAAGGATCTCCCGGGCCGTTTGATAAAAGCAAACCGTCCGGTTTTATTCTTAATATATCGGCAGCAGGAGTACCGGCGGGGAAAACTGTTGCCTGGCACCCATGGGCCAAAAGCTCCCTTAAAATATTGTATTTGACGCCGCAATCTAAGACAGCAACCTTAAACTTACAGCCTTTCGCTTTCATCCAGGAATAACTCTTTTTTACGGTAACCTCTTTTACAAGATCTACTCCCACCAACCCTTCAGACTCCCTGGCTGTGCTTACAAGTTCTTTTTCATCTAAACAGAGAGTGGACAAAACACCCTTCATTGCTCCGGCTGATCTTATATGTAAGGTAAGCTTGCGCGTATCAATGCCCTCTGCGGCAACAATATTATTATCCCTAAAATAATCCCCCAGCTTATTTTCATGCCTCCAGTTACTGGCTATCTTACTGTATTCCTTGACTATAAAACCCTCCAAGTATGCCTTATGTGATTCGCTATCTTCCCTATTCACCCCGTAATTACCGATTAAGGGGTACGTCATAGCAACGAGCTGTCCTTTATAGGAAGGATCAGTAATGATCTCCTGATACCCTGCCATGCTGGTATTGAAGACAACTTCTCCGGACCTTTCTCCCTCTGCTCCGAAAGAATATCCTCTAAATACCGCACCGTCTTCTAAGGCTAAAATAGCTTTTTTCATTTCTTTAATTTTAAAGAAGCACCTATAAACTCCCTGAATAAAGGATGGGCATTATCCGGTTTAGACTTAAACTCCGGATGGAACTGTACGGCTATAAAAAACGGATGGCCCGGCAATTCGATAATTTCAATGAGGCCTTTTTTAGCATAAACTCCCGAAAAAACCAAGCCTTTTTTTTCAAGCGCCTTTTTATATCTGCTGTTAAACTCGTATCTGTGTCTGTGTCGTTCTGATATGATTGCATTCTGATAGATTTTAAAAGCCAGTGAATTTTTCTTCAACCTGCAAGGATAAGCCCCCAGGCGCATCGACCCCCCAAGGTCCTTAACGCTTCTTTGCTCAATCAGTAAGCTTATTACGGGATATTTTGTTTTCTTATTAAACTCCGTGGAATTAGCATTCTTCATTCCTGCGACATTGCGCGCAAATTCTATAACCGCACATTGCATACCAAGACACAACCCCAAAAAAGGTATTCCTTCTTCCCTGGCAAACCTGATAGCACAGATTTTTCCCTCTATCCCGCGGGACCCGAATCCCCCCGGTATTAAAATGCCGTTACAATCGCTTAACAGTTTTCTTGCGCCGTACTTTTCGATATCTTCAGAGTCAACTTTCTTAACTTCAACCTTGAGGCTATTTGCTATACCGGCGTGGCATAAAGATTCATAGATCGATTTATAGGCATCCTGCAGCTCAATGTATTTTCCTACTACCGCAATTTTAAGGGTAGCTCTGGGGTTAAGCATCTTAGCAACAACATTATTCTCCCAACTACTTAAGTCAGAAGGCCTGGAGATAAGATTAAAGTGGCTTAAAATAATCTCGTCCAGAATCTGTGATTTAAAAACAAGCGGAATTTCATAAATAGAAGCAACATCCGGGGACTGAACAACAGCTTCTTTTCTCACGTTGCAAAACAGGGATATTTTATCTTTTATTTCATCACTTAAGGGCTTCTCTGTCCTACATATTAATATATCAGGCTGAATTCCTATTTCTCTTAAGGTCCCTACGCTATGCTGGGTAGGCTTAGTTTTTACCTCATCCGCTACTTTAATATAAGGAACTAAGGTAAGATGTATATAAAGAACGTTTTCTTCTCCTGCCTCTAACTCGAACTGTCTGGCCGCTTCAAGAAAAGGAAGACTTTCAATATCACCAACGGTTCCTCCTATCTCAACAATTATAATATCGGCTTTAGATACATCGGCTACCTTCTTGATTCTTTCCTTAATCTCCGAGGTAATATGCGGAATAACCTGGATAGTCTTGCCCAGATAATCGCCCCGTCTTTCTTTTGTTATTACCGCATTATAAACCTGGCCTGTCGTAGCATTATTGAATCTAGTAGCTTTAGTCTGAGTAAATCTTTCGTAATGTCCAAGATCAAGGTCGGTCTCCGCCCCGTCATCCGTTACATAGACTTCTCCATGTTGATAAGGATTCATAGTGCCGGGGTCTACATTAATATAAGGGTCTAATTTCATAAGGCTCACCCTTATGCCTCTTGCCTCCAGGATTTTACCGATAGAAGCACACGCTATGCCTTTGCCCAGGCTTGAAATTACTCCGCCGGTTATAAAAATAAATTTACTCATCTTTATCGGGTTAATAAAAAAGCGTTTTTAGCGCCGATAATACGGCCTAAAAACGCCATTGTTTAAATTAGGAAGTTCCACCTTGAACCGCCATTTAATTATAACACATTTTTATTTCATGTCAAATTAAATGCAGAAATTCTTTTCCTTCTGTCCAAGGGTTAAGATAGCGCTGTATTTTTAAAGTATCTTTATAATCTTTTAAATCCAAAGACTTTTCATCTACGGACGGATGTATTACTCTCACTATCGGAGAATATATATCAGTGGAGTTTTCTCCGATCACCACAGCTATTCTTCCATCAGTTAAAGCCACGATAGAACCAACAGGCCATACGCCTATAAGCCTAAAGAATTTATCTAATAACATCGGATCATAGCTTGTACCATTTCCGCGCATCATAATATAATAAATAAGATCCGGCGGGTAATCCGATTTATAGCTTCTTCTTTCAGATAGCGCATCATAAGAATCACATATCGACACTATCTGAGAAACAAGATGCGGTTTCTTAGGAAAAGGCACCTTAGGGTACCCGCTTAAATCAAATTTAAGATGGTGCTCAAAACTGACCACTGCGGGCATAATCCCTATGGTATCGGTATATTCTAAAAGCATAGAAGTTCCCAACTCAGTGTGGCTCTGCATTTTGGAAAACTCCTGAAAACTTAAATCCCCGCTTTTTCTGATAATGCTCCGGGAAATATGCAACTTTCCGATATCGTGCAAAAGAGAAGAAAGACCGATATCCAGCACAACATCCCTGGAAAAACCCATGTTTGAAGAGAAATATATGCTAAGAATAGAAACATTAACAAGGTGAGTAAAAGTGCCAAGATCATATCTCTTTAAGGTGTTGAGCTTTAAAATCTGATTGAGCTGCGGTCCAAAATTATTAATAATGTCCCCGATAGCTGACTTTAAGGCCAATCCATCTAGAGTCTCCCTCTTAAGTATGCTATTTAAATACCCCGAAATATTAACAAAAATTTCTTTTGCCTGTGAGAATTCTGCCGAGCTCTGAGGAGCCTCCGTAAATGAATATCCTTCTCCCACCATAAATTTACCGACTTTAATATTCTCAACTCCTGATAAAACTAGATAATCATTAAGATCACCTTTTATTTCATCTTTAGGGGCTGCTAAAGAAGCAATGAACACCTGCAATTCATCGGCATTAAGACCTCTCTTGAAATCTATTCTCTCAATATTCTTTTCTTTAAGATAGGTAATCCCCGGTTTTACCAACTTACTCAACTCAAAGAATATTTCTTTTTCAAAAGCAATCTCTTCACCAACGATACCGATGGTTAACTGCGACCTTTCAACTAATACCTCCTTAATACTATCATAGGCTTTTTTTACGACGTTAACCACAATAGGATGATTCCCTCCATATAGCTTAGCAATTTGAAGCGCACTCAAAACTTCTTTAAAGGAATTCTCTATCTTAACGCTCATTTTAAAACCCCAATCAATTGGACTGCCTTCTTTTTCAACGGCCTATGCCACCATAATTTAAGTTTAGTAAAATAAATAGGGTGCCGCGCTGCTTCATTTATTTTTAATTCTTCTATTATGCCCATATTATCCAATAGCAGATTATTCTTTCTCCCAAATGGACTACGTATATTAAAAAGAATATTTAAACCTTCTTCTAAGAGATTCTTCTTATTACTTAATCCTAGGAGAGCTTTCTTTCTTACAGAACTGTTTTCTTCTTTAAGGGCAGAATAAAATAACCCCTCATCAATTTTACCTAGCCTACTCATAATATCAATTATTTCAGCCCTGACCAAAACACCAGAAGAATAATAGATGTTTTTTAATACGGGGAGCGAAAGGCCCGGAGACAAGGCTAATACATTGTTTATAATCTGATCTAAGAACTCTCTGTCTTCACAGTCCTTTTCCAGCATTGAATAAAAAGTACCTAAAGACTCCGGGAAGAACTTGATAAAAAGCTCCAGGGCAAAAGGATTAATCTTTTTGTGCTCAAAAATATTCCTCAGATAAAAATCACTATCCTGGCTACTTTTATCAATCAGGCCAACCAACCCTTCAAGTCCAGCATTAAATCTAGGATCCCAGATCCTATCCTCTATCAAAGAGAATAAATCTTTCTTGAATCCCGATAAATCTTGGGCTATTCTTGGATTAGTATTGTATTTACTTAAAACTACTCCAATAATGTTCTTAAAATAACCAAAATCATTGTTGTCATACAAAAATACCAGCTCTTTATTTATTTTTGCTAGATAGGATACTATTTTCTTGTCATCATCCTCATGGCTTAAAAGATTAAGTAAAATATAACAAAAACTAAGGTGGAGATCATCCGCATCGAAAATAGCTCCCTCGCCAAACGATACCTGCTTAAGCAAGGAAGAAAGGACATTTTGATAAACCGGAGAAACCGACTTAGATTTCGGACTTGCCAGAAAATCCTGAATTTTCTTTGAAGTTAATCTCCTGCTTAGCAGGGAAGCCTCTCCTTTTACTTGTTTATATAAGGTTGTCGCTATTTTAGAATAATCCTTGCTATGTGAAATCAAAGAAAATAAGTTAAATAACAACGAATC
>CAZSQC010000029.1:0-11270 GCA_964608955.1 uncultured Planctomycetales bacterium
ATCATTCCCCCTCCCTCTTTAACTCGACTTCTAAAGGTTGGCCATCTTTTATAAATGTCACTTTGTTCTCTTCAATATCCAGAACCTGATAATCCCCTACAAAATCACCAATCTTTACGACTAAACCGTTTACGATGGCAAAAGACATTGAAATCTTATCATAAATAATTCCTTCAAGGTCCAGCCCCTCCTGAACCGAGCGCGGCTTAATCCTGATAATTCCTCCATCAGGATTAACCAGAGGCATAAACGGATCGCGTTCTCCCTTAGCGTCATAAACAAATTCATTCTGGGCAAAGGCTATCCCTGCTGATAAATAAAATAATAAGAAGAAAAATCTTATCTTAAATCCTGACATAAGTTTTCAACGTTAAGGATATCTTCTGCCTTAGGGGATCCTTTTTCTGCGCTTCGATCTTAAAGCCTTCCACCGCCAAAAAGACCTCGTTATTCTCAAGGGCATTAATAAGCTTCCCGAAGTTATGATAACCGCATTCTAAATCAAGCATAATAGAAACAGGATGAAGCTTTACAGGTGCGCCTTTTACCTGTTCCCTGACAGGCTTTATATTAACAATTCTTACGTTATTTGCATTGGCTAGTTTTGAAATGTCATGCAGCAAAGAAGGCAACTGTAAGTCAAAAATAATTTTCTTAGTTTTCCTTACTACGGTAACCTTTCCGGACGCTTTAAGTTGGCGCATATTGTTTAAATCCGCCTCCAAAGACTTTAAGTTATTCTTTAAAACCGTTACCTCCCTTTTCTTAGCTCCAAGGCTTTGCATTTGAGGCTTCAAAATGAAACTGTAATCCATATAAACAAATATTATAAATATTATGCAAATAAGCATAATTTTCTTATTATCGAGATTAAATCTTTCAACGGGATTATAAACGCTGATTTTCTTTATAAGCTTATTCATATCTTATTTAACTTTACCGGATATGCCGAAGTCTACGGTATCCTTGTCATTAAACATGCTTTTTTGTATAGCGCTCAATTCCAGTAAAGAAAAATCCTTGATAAACTTCTGGTTATTTTTAAGGCCGTCGATAAAGCTACGGACCATTGATACTTCATTTCTTTCAAGAGAAACAGCTTTCCCTAGGATCCTGAAATCTTTATCTGAAAGACTTATTAATTCCAGCCACACGCCCGCAGGAAGAGATAGGCTTATACTGCTTAGTTTCTCCGCCCAGAGAACACGCTCTTTAAGTAGGCGATCTAGGTCCTGGGCATCACTTGAGACTAAAAGGTTTTGTGTTTTAAAATCTTCCAGGGTTTTTCTATCAGGAAGGGATCTCTCCCATTTTAAATTAAGCGTTTTGAGCCCGGAAGATGCTATTGATATCCTAAGAACAAGAAAAAAGTTTAAAAGTATTAGGAGTATAAAAACAAAAGGGATTATAAAAATAAGATGCTGTTTATTAAACCTAAAAACACCTTCCCCATCAACCGACCCGGCAGGCTTAATAACCCTGTTCCTTAATTCTTCAGGCAATAAGTTTATCTCTATCATTTTTAAGTATTATGAGCTGCGCAGGCTAAGGCCTACTGCTACAGCAAATTCTCTTGAAAAATTCTTAACTTTCTCGGAATCAACGCTATTCTTTAGATTTATATTTTTAAAAGGATCCCAGTAATCGACTTCAATATTAAGAAAATGCGAAAGCATATCTTTAAGATCCCTGAATTTTGCCCCTCCCCCGCTCAGATAAATCTTTGAAACGCTTGAAGTGCCCTGGCTCTCGTAATAATCAAAGGATGTTCTTATTTCACCGGCTAGCCCTGCGATAGAAGACTCTACTGCGGCTTTAATTTTATTCAGTTTTTCATTATCAGGATTAATTTTAAGGGCCTCTGCCTTTGCAAAATCAATACCTAGGATATCCGCGATCTTCTGAGTAAAGGAATTCCCGGCAATATGCATATCGCGGCTTAAACGCGGTAAACCGGCTTCTAGGATATTAAGATTACTAACTGAAGAACCGATATTTAAAAGTGCCAGCGCCTTATCTTCATTCTCATCCTTATAAGGATAGTTGTAATTAAAGGCATTTACAAGGGCCACCGAGTCAACATCAACAAGATTACTACGAAACCCTGCCCCTTCGATTAATTTTAAGCGCTGGCTCACAAGGTCTTTCTTGGCCGCCGCAATCAAAACCAGCATTTTATTGTCCGGAAGATCATCTTTTAATATGTAGCCGTCTAAATGTACTTCTGCCATAGAAAATGGTATATGTTTCTGGGCTTCAAACTTTAAAGCCTGCTTTAGCTCCGGATTACTCATACGCGGGAAATTCACATAGCGGATTATAGTCTGCTGGCCTGAAACAGAGATATTAACGGAATCAGCATTATGCCCTTCCAAAATACGCTTTAACAAATCACCTGAATCAAGCTGGCTTGGCTCAATAGCAAATCCGTCTAATTCTGCCCGGTCCTTCGAAAGCAGCATTTTAACCACTTTTACTTGTGAGGTCCCTATATCCAAACCAATAGAAAGCTTTTCCTTAGCAAGATTATTTTTTATTTGCGACAAGATATTCTTCATAAAAAGATTACTCTTTCTTTTTACAGTCTTCCGATATCAAAATATTTCCAGTGGTAGCGGTAAAAGCAATCCTGCCGGTTAATGCGCACCTTAAAGGGAATGCATAGCAGCTGTAACCGGTAGAATCAAGCCGGGAACATGTATAAGTGTAACCCTTTATAGGTGAATCGGCTACATAATCCCTGTTAAGATAAGCCGGCGTACCCTGAACAAGCGCAGAAAAATTTACCGGATACACTCCCTTATTATCGCGCGCATAATTATCAAGGCCAACGGCAATAGACTTTAAAGTTGCCGCTGCTGCCCCCTCATTTTGCAAACAAACCACATCGATTACCTTCTTTATAGCAAACCTCAGCAAAAAAGAAACTATAGCTATGGTTACCATTATCAAAACAAAACTTTTAGCTTTTTTGTTTAATCCCATAAATAAAACCATTACTAAAACACCCTTCTAAAGTTAATATTAGTACCAGCATCTACTGTACCAGTAGTAGTCGCCCCTTGTTTATCAGCAGTAATCCTGAGATCATAATAATTTTTTAATGGTAGGTAAAAGGTTGACGACAAACAAGCTGACCCACTTTTTGTAGCAGGTATTGCGGAAGTTGCCCCAGAATACATATCTTCAGATCGATCCAAAGTAACCCATTCACCGCCACTTGCCCTTCCACCAAGTGCGAATCTTATATATCCTGAGTTATTAGCTGTCACTGTGTAATTAATACAGGCTTCTGCTGAATAAAGTCCTCTTCCAAAACTTGAAACAGTAGATCTCATAAAAGTATCAGTATTTAACGTCGAATATCCTCCGGGTGAATTAAGAGTCCATCCGCTAACAGCATGCCAACTGCCAAGAATAGTATAGGAACCCGACTTGTTAAGTTCTCCTAAAAAAGTATCCACCGACAAAAGATCCCTCCACTCTGTGCCATCATAAATATAAAGCTTCTTATCGCTGTCTTTTAAGTATATTGTTCCGGTTTTAGGAGATAAAGGAGTATCGGTAAGCGGGTTAAGCACTAAACGGTTTGTATCAATCTCATTATAGCTTCCGTAAGGAGATGGATAATAAGTAGTTATTGTCAAATCCTCAGCAGAAGAAGAATTCATGAAAATAATAAAAACATAAATAAATATACCTAATCCCTTTATTAAACTCATCATAGCTCACCTCATTTCCAATAATTCATCAATAAATCTCAAAACTAACATCACCCGGAGCAGATGTCCGGCTACGCTTGAGTAATCCTCCGGTACTAATTTGATAATTATGATCAGCCAAAGCCGGGCTAACTGCTATTGCCCTTATATCGTAACCGTCTCTGTTAATATACCCGACCGAATAAAGGAAATTACCAACCTGCCCAATACTTACAAAATCCTGCGCTGCGCAATTAGAAGAAACCAAATATTGCAGGTTGCTTTCAGGCCCCTGTGCATAAAGGCCGCCGTTTCCCGCGGCATAAATTTCAAAGGCACTGGCAATTCCTTTTAAATTCGCCTGGGCATTAGATTCGTTAGCCCTCTTTCTTAGCTCAACTCCCTGGACAACAGCTATAGAAAGCAGAAAAGAAACAATAAAAATTACAAACATTATTTCTACGAGAGTAAATCCGCTTCTTTTCATTAATTTATTTTAGCACAAAAGACTAAATTGGCAATCATTTTTTGAAGATTATTTCTTTAAGGAACCTCTTGGCTCTTAAATGGTTAGGACTTATTTTAATTACCATTTTTAAGGCCTTAACTGCCTCTTTTTTCTCTCCCATATTCCAAAAAGCAAGTCCTAAGTTAAAATAAGCATCGCCATAAGAAGGATTCAGCTCAAGGGACCTCTTAAAACATATACTTGCAGCGTAAAAATATTTTTTATTCGCGAAAATCACCCCTAAATCATTATAAAATAAAACGGGTTGGGTCATGTTCATAAAAGGGATTTGTTCGCTTATAAGTAAAACAAAATTATTCTTGTCTTTCTCGCGAGATTTTATTTCCGGTAAAGAATTAAAAATAGCTATTGCCGACTGCTCTGTTTTTCCCTGGACCTTATATATCCTCGCTATATTGAAATGAGCAAAATTGAGCCCCTGGTCTAACTTTAATGCTAAATTGTAATGCCGCAGGGCTTCTTCTAAATCACCCTTTAACTCATATGCGCACCCGATATTATTCTCCACCTCTCCAAGTTTACGGTAAGGCGCAAGCCTTCTGACCTTAGCATACTCTTCTAAAGCCTGGCTATACATACCGCTTTTGTAATAGACATTGGCTAAATTTGACCGTGCCTCTATAAGGTCAGGCTTTATCAACAATGCCTTTCGATAACAATCTATGGAACTTTTATAAGCCATGCCTTTTTCGTACTCCATCCCTAAGTTATTATAAGCCTGAAAACTTCCGGGAGATTTTTTTAATAATGCCTCATAGAATAAGATTGGATTACTCCATTCTAAGTTGCGGGAAAAAGAAAGGACTCCGTAAAAGATTACAATAAGAATAGAGGCATAGATGAAAAAAGCCTTTCTCAAATACTTTCTCAACAAGAAAAATAGTAGTACAAAAAAGCCTATCTGCGGAAGATAAATAAAATGCTCCGCAATAAACGAATTAATCGGGAAAATACCGGATTGCGGAATAAACAAAACAAAGGACCACGCCAAGATAAAACACGCATTTTTGTATTTCTTCCGACGGATAAATAAATAAACTAACAGTGTTATCAATACCAAAGCCGATAACCAAGAGATAATAATTTCCCAGGTAGAAAGCCGGTAATTAAAAGACCTGCTCATATGAAGATCAACCGGAAGAGTTAAAATCTTCAGGTAAGTAAAGATAACCTTGGGGAGAGAAACCAACCGCTGCACTAAAGGAACTGAAGTTAATGTCATCTCCCTTAGAGCCGTAAATTTTAAAAAGGTCAATCTTAAAACAGTATAAATTAAAACTATAAAAAAGAAACCTGACAATACTTTTAATTTCTCACGAAAGCTTTTCAATGCATCCTGCTGCTTAAAATAAAGATAAGCCATTAGAATAATTGGTAATACCAGAGCAAGCTCTTTAGATAAAAGTGAAAATATGAAGGACAGATAAGAGATAAAGACATAGATTCTCTTGACAAAAGAAACCTTACCTAAAGATAATCCGAAACTAAGAAATGAACTAAGTAAAAAAACCGACATTAACATCTCCGCCCTTCCCGAAATATATGTAACTGCTTCAATATTTAGAGGGCTAACGCTAAATAGTAAAGAACTGAAAAAAGAAAGCTTAAAATCTGCAGTGATAAAAAATAGGAATAGGAAAACCAGGAAAGACACTAAAACCTGAAGCAGCACGTTGGTTAAATGATACCCAAAGGGCTCAAGTTGCCAAAGTTTATAATCCAGCATAAATGAAAGAGATTGTATCGGGCGGTAGAAATTAGAACCTATCAGAGTAGATGAATAAAGATCTTCCTTAAAAATCTTAAGGATATTCCCGGGATCCTTAATATCGGGGTTTTCAACGATAAGCCCCACATCATCCCAGATAAAAGGTGATTTAAGGATGTTGCAATAAGTGGTAAAGGTAAGTATCCCGAGTATTAACAATACCAGAAGGGATATTCTGAATTTTGGCATATTAAATTAAAGGGGAGGATTTTACTCCTCCCCTTCTTAACACTTAAAAGAAAAAAGAGCCTATAACGGTGTTAAGACTCCTCCTGTAGTTGCAGTATAAGTGGTTGTTCCTGACTGGGCTGAAACAGGAGCGCCAACTATGGTGTAACCCGTAGCGGCTAAAGTACAGGTATAAGCATACCCTTGTACCGTTTGTCCGCAATAAGCAGTAGCTGAACTGATAAACGTTGCTAAAGCAGCTACGTCAGCAGGATAAGCGCAGTTATTGGCGGTTGAATAAGTCTCTGCTGCTGTAGATAAAGAACGGACATTCGCTTTTGCTGCTGCGGTATTGGCAGTAATCCTCGCCTGTAAAAGGTTTGGTATTGCAATAGCCGCCAAAAGCGCGATAATCGCAACAACGATCATAATTTCTACGAGAGTAAAACCTTTTTTATTCATTCTATAAAGCCCCCTTTCTAAAGGTTAGATTAGCTTTTACGTTCCAGCTATTTAAACCCTTGCCTTGCTTATTGTAAAATTATAACTACCGATGCATCAAGGGCTTAGTTAAAACTCACGCAAAGCCGCCTTTTCTTACTTTTTTGAGTCTACCACCTCCTTTCTGTTTTGTCAAGCACAAAATAAGCCTATTCCATTTTCTTAAGGAATAGGCTTAGTTATTGATAATGCTTAAGTTACATAAATATTATAAATACATCTTCCTAATTACCTTAAGAAAAACGGATTCTATTAAGAGTATATCACAAGTATGGACAGGATTCAAGATTAGGCCGGAGCAAGAGTATTTTATTTCGCAGCGTTTTATTTGATTTAATACAAAACTTTATATAGTTGTCCGAATATCCTTCCCAGTAACCTTTTAATTCTCTTGAGCGCGATTCAAATAAAACGGGTAAATAAACCTTGCTAAATTTAAGTATAAAATTCCTAGTGCAATCTTTTGCAATCCTTTGAAGTTTCTCTATGCGTTCTTTAATTACAAGCGGGGAGACCTTGTCCCTAAAATTATTTGCGGCGAAAGTCCCTTTTCTCTCTGAATATGGAAACACATGAACCCTTAAGGGCTCAATCTTATTTATAACCCTTAAAGTATTATTAAAATTTTCCTTTGTCTCCCCGGGGAAACCAACCAGACAGTCCGTAGTTAACGAAACTTTGTTAATCTTCCTTTTGATCTTTTTAACAAGTTCTAAATAATATTTCTCGGTATATTTACGATTCATCTTCCTTAATATAGTATCGTCACCGCTTTGTATAGGTATGTGAAAATGCGGGCAAAGCTTATATGACTTTGCCATCTTGTCTATTAATGCATCAGATACATCTGCCGCTTCAATGGAACTTAAACGAATACGTAATAAACCGCTTATGCCCTCAAGCCCATCAATAGCATCAACGAGGTTTATTCTTTCTCTTAGGTCATTGCCGTATTTTCCAAGACATATCCCAGTAAGCACTATTTCCTTGAATCCCCTACTCACTAAACTATTAGCTTCTTGTAAAACTGCGGATAAGGGCTTACTTCTTGGCTTTCCCCTGACTAAGGCAACCTTACAATAGGAACAATAATTATCACAGCCATCCTGAATTTTGAGAAAAGCCCTGGTATGGCCTTTAAAACCAGTTATTCCTTTATCCATCTGCTTTTGTTGATGAATTCTGGGTCTTCTATTTTTATCTTGAATTATAGTAAGAAATGTGTCCTTCTGGCTGTTCCTTACTAGCATTATACTATTATCTATTTTAAGGATTTTGTCGCGGTCTAGTTCTGCAAGGCATCCGGTTACGATAATTTGCGCCTTGGGATTATTTTTTACTGCCTTTCTGATTAAATTTAATGACTTGGCATCTGCATTCGAAGTTACGGTACAAGTATTAATAACACACAACTGGGCCTTGCCGTCATTACGAACTTCCCTGTATCCACTAGAAATAAGTTTCTCGCGAATGCTTTGGGTATCGTACTGGTTTGCCTTACATCCTAAGGTGTAAATTCTAACGGTTGGCATAAAAAAGTATAAAACCTGCTGATGCTATTGCTGCGGTATCAACACGGAGCACATTTCGGCCGAGAGAAACTGGGATAAAACCTTTTTTACGGCATTTTTCTATCTCTCCGTCGGAGAAATCACCTTCCGGGCCGATTAAAACCAAAATACTAATATTTTCTTTAACTGCCGGAATTACTTCCCTTAAAAGGCTCCTCTCTCCGGCAAGAGTAGGTATTATCTTGAGGTCAAAACAATTTACCTGTTTCAAAAGATCTTCTAGAGATGTTATATCATCAAGCAAGGGTAAAACCGATCTTTGGCTCTGCTGGGCCGAAGATTTGATAATCTTTCTCCAGCGCTCCAGCTTCAATCTCTCTTTTTTTGTATCGAGCTTCACAATAACCCTCTCTGTCACAAGGGGAATTATTCTGTATACCCCCAGCTGGCCAAGCTTATCTACGATATCATCAAACCTGCAATTTTTCGGTATGGCACAAGCCACTGTCAACTTGATGCCGCTAATTTGTTTATGCAAGTTAACTTTGTCTTTTATTTTAAGGCAAACTTCGTCTTTGATATTTTCTATAAAACACAAGTACTCCGTCCCCTTGGCATCAAAGACCGTAACTTGTTCTCCGGGCTTTAAACATAAAACACGTTTAATATGATGCAGTGTTTTTTTATCATCCAGAAAAAGGAAATTATCTAAAATTTTGGGGTCAGGGCAATAAAACCTGTTCATTTAGTCCTCTTTAAATACCTCTGCAGTAAAGGTAAAGATCTCGGTATCTTTATTTCTCCAGGCATCTGCAGGAAGACCTGCTTTATGCATACAAAGATTGGACATAAACTCATCCCGGTTCCAGCCTGCCTCCGTGGCTACCTGCGGCAGAAAGACGCCGCTCCTAAAACCTTTTCTAACAATTACTCCGTCGATCCCCATTCTTATGTTATCGGGGTTAGTCTCTCTCTTTAATGGAGAAAGTACCGATATTTCAATATTGACTTCACCCAGTTCACTTAAAGTAAGCGGGGAGAAACGCGGATCCTGGGTAGCAGATTCAACAGCCATGTCTCTTATAGTAAGGTAAAGCGGCTTATTTCCCGTAAGATTGCCTATACAGCCGCGAAGTTCGCCTTTTTTATGAAGAGTAACAAATGCCCCGAGCTCTCTATTTAAATCAGGGTCATCTTCGTGCAAATCAGGCTTCTTGCCGTTTTTCAAATAATTCGATATTGTGGTACGGGCAATTTCTAAAAGCCTCTTCTTCTGCCTGTCATTCAACATAAATGCCTCCTTTACGGCCTTGGATATGCTTAAAGAGGCATATCCAACAGTCCATACGCCTTTCTTTATCTTTCCGGTGACTTTAGCCGAATTAGTATAATTTAAAACTTTCACGCTTTCAAAACCAGCTTCCTTAGCGAAAATAAGCGCACTTACAATCCCAAAGCCTCCGCATGCCTGAACCTTACCGTCCCTTAAACCGTAATAAAGTCCTTCTGGCTCAAGATTTTTAATGAGGCTTAGCGTAAAATTATCAATATTCTCAGCTTCCTCATAATCATAACCATGATATAAATCAGAGGAGACTACTATCAAGACATCCTTTCTTGCACCGATAGCCTCTTTTAACAAAGACGCAAATTTGCTGCAATCCTCGTAAAGACAGTCTCCCATAATAACAGGAACAATTTTAAAATTCTTCAGGGTTTTCTGGAGAAACGGAAGCTGAACTTCAACGCTGTGTTCTTCCTGAAATGCCTGACGGTAGAAATAAATATTCTTTTCTTTATTAATTAACTTATCAGCAAAAATTTTATCGATTTCTACGCTTCCTAAAGGAGTTGAAAAGGCCCCGTCGGGATAAACAGAAATACCGCTAAAAGCACTTTTATGCCCGGTGCCTATAATTACAACCGTTCTATAATCTCCCCTTTCTAGTAATTTGTAGCCAAAAGCAGCTGTCTGCCCTGAATAACCATAACCTGCATGAGGAACAATAATAATAGCAGGTTTTTGACTTAGCTTTTCAGGAGCTGCTTTTAAAAGCAGCTCTTCAAGCATGCTTGATAATTCTTTAGGATTACTGGGATAAAACAAACCTGAAACTGAATGTTCCTTTATTTTAGCCCCTAAAACAACGGAAGGAATAAGAAAAGCAAGAAGAAAAATCAGCGTATTTTTCTTTTTCATATTTTATGTGGAGCTGAGCGGGATCGAACCGCTGGCCTCCTCGTTGCGAACGAGGCGCTCTCCCAGCTGAGCTACAGCCCCAAAAAAAAGGACATTCTTAAGAGTTGAGGATAAGAAATGTCCATATCTATTTTAACCTTTAGTTTGCAGCAACAGAAGGCATAATAACGGTGGTTTTCATTGTAACGCTAGGATTATCTTTATTTCCGCAAGCTACCGAACCATCAGGATTATAACAAGCGGAAACTGTAATAGTAAGATAATTACCTGTAAGCCTTCCCGAAGCGTCAAATATTCCTTCAACAGTAAAACCCGTTATATTTCTGGCGAGAATTTCACTCGTCCCAGCGCAAGCACCGCTAATAGGCGAATAATCGCAAAACGAAAACTGATGAGTATTCGGATCTAAAGTATACTTCACGAGCCGGTCATCAGTAAGAGATACCCCATCCCGAATACCATTATTATTGTGGTCAATAAAAAACTCCAGCACATTAGCCGTATCATTATCAATGACTGAGTTATCTCCAGAAACCAATTCATTGCCGATGGCTTTTGATAAATTCTTAGTAATATGGTCTAATACAAATGATACATCATTTTGGAGTTTGGCGCGACGGTCAGCAGAAACAAGGTTCTGTCTGCTGAAAACTTCAATATTGTTAATGGCTAATATAATTAGAGCCAGAATACTTACTGCGATAATAAGCTCAACTAAAGTTACTGATTTACGAGACATGAAAATTTATTCGCTCCAATTAATTTTTGCCCTTACCTTCTTGATATTAGCATCTCCCGCAGTAGCAGAAACGTTATATTCAGCAGTATAACTGCCGTCAGTCTGATTAGTAATACTATTAGTTCCTAGAGGATTAGTACTCCAGGTATCCTG
>CAZSQC010000030.1:0-7798 GCA_964608955.1 uncultured Planctomycetales bacterium
TGCCTATGGCCTAGCTAAAATGAAGACCGAAGAAATGTTAATAAGGTATGGAATCGATAATAGAATAAGAGTTGTTATTTTCCGTCCCCCTGTAGTTTATGGTAAATTCTCTGGGATTGATTTTGATTACTTTGTAAAAGGGTGCAAAGCAGGGTATATTAAATATTTCTCAGGAAACCCTTTTGTAAGTTTGTGTTCTGTTGATAACTTAATAGAGGCTATAGTTAAAGCGATGAAATATAATGTTGCTGGGGTATATCAAATAGCCGATGACAAGAAATATACCATTCAAGAAGTATGCGATGTTATTAGAGAATCTTTTGGGCTTAAAAAATTCAATCTAAAAGGTTCTAGTTTTAAAAGAACTATAAATCTGATTATAAAGATACTTCTTAAATTCAACAATTTTAGCGTACCTTATTTATTCCTTCTTCAAGCGATGCATAATCCCTACTATTGTAATATAGATAAAGCTAAGAAGGATTTTTGTTTCAAACCAAAAGACATTTTTAATAATTACTTTAATAGAGAAGTGGCAAAAGGATATTTCTCCAAGAACTATTTGGAAGCATAAAGAATGCTATCAATAAGCCAGGTTTATGGAATAGTTAGTATAATTAACGGTTTTG
Source organism: uncultured Planctomycetales bacterium (assembly GCA_964608955.1). GTDB lineage: Bacteria > Omnitrophota > Gorgyraeia > Gygaellales > Profunditerraquicolaceae > Sherwoodlollariibacterium. The sequence continues at coordinate 630 of CAZSQC010000030.1, forward strand.
CTACTTTTTTAGTAGCAATCTTTGTATTAGCAAAGGCGCGTTCCAAACTTTTTGGTATAATTTGGGCGGTAACTTTAATATTTGCTACTGGTTGGTGTGTATGTACTGGTATCGGGTATTTGCAGAATAGCGGGGAGAAGTATTTATTCTGGATACAATACAATAACCGTTTCGCTATTTTTATTCCCACTTTCTTCTTTCATTTCGTTATATTATTTTGTAAGTATAAAGTAAATAGAAAAATAATAATATCTAATTATGTTGCTGGATTCTTAATACTATTATTGAGTTTTATTGTTCCTGAACAATGGCTGCCAGGTTTTAAAGAGGGTAAACAGTTTTTATTCATTCCTACTTTCCCCGGTTATTTATATATTGTGTATACCTTATTCTTTGGAGCAGTAACTTCTTGCTCCTATTTTCTTCTTATCAAATCATTTCTTAAAGCACTAGGATTATTTAGAGAGCAACTAAAATTTTTACTTATCGGTTCGTTGTTTGGCTTTATTGCCGGAGGATCTACATTTCCAAATGGGTACGGTTTTGAAATACCTTGGGGTAATTATAGTTTCATCTTGATGCCTCTTTCTATCTCCTACGCAATTATTAACAAAAGATTGTTTGATATAAAGATTGCCTTTACCCGTGCCGGAATTTTCCTTGTAGTTTATTCTTTTGTATTAGGGATTCCATTTTTGATTCTTTATCGTACCGGCTCCGGTATTTTGGCGACTTCTTTAGCTGTAATTGTCGCTACAATGGGACCGATTATTTACCGTTTTCTCCAGTTAAAAGCCGAGGCAGTGATTTTAGCGGAGCAGAAGAAATACCAGAAAGTGCTTCTTCGCGCAGCTATCGGTATGGTAACGGAGCATGATTTAAAGAAACTTGCAGGGTTAATTGTGTTTATTTTAAAGAGGACGATCCGGATTGATTTTGCCGCAATTTATATTGTAAATAGCAAAGAAAAGACCTGTAATCTTGAGGTTATGCGTGGCAGAGATGATTCGGTTGCGATATTACAGAGCTCCCTTCATGAAAATCACCCCTTTATCGCGTTCCTTAAAACTAGTCGTGATCCTTTCCTGATGGATGAGGTTCCTGAAAAAGTTAAGGATTCATTTGGCATGCTCCATGATGTTAAAGCCGTAATCCCATCTTTTTCCGGAGATAAGCTTCTGGGTTTTGTTCTCTTGGGGCAGAAAATGAATAATCACCCTTACTCCGAAGATGACCTTAGCGTATTTAAGATTCTTTCTCGCCAGGCAGCGCTCGCAATTGAAAACTGTTTCTTCTTTGAGGAAACTAAATCCTCGCAGGAGAGGATGTTTGCTGCGGAAAAGCTTGCTTCAATAGGAGGCATGGCAGACGGCCTGGCGCATCAGATTAAGAACAGGTTAAACCAATTTTCCCTTGCTGCCGGAGAGCTCAAGGCAGAGATAGAAGATTTTACGCATAAGAACAAAGAAAGGCTTGATAGCGACCCTGAGGGCCTGGGAAAGACCTTTGGGTATCTTCATGAAATAGCTATTTCGCTTCTGGATAACGTAAAACGCACCGACGGAGTTATTAAAGGCATACTTGATTTTCAAAAAACAGAAAAAAAAGACAATCTCTATTCAAATTTCTTAATAACGGAAATAACTGAGCTTTCCTTGAATTTGCTTAAAGTAAAACACGAAGTATCTTCTATACCTCTGAGCGTAAAGTATGACAATGATGGCTTATTGTACGCTAATAAGGCCCAGATGACCGAGGTAATTTATAATCTGCTGGATAACGCTTACGAGGCTACAAAGGAAAGGCAATTGTTGTTGAAAGATACGCAAGCCGGTTCGTTTTCTCCTCTTATAGAATTAAGTTTGACGTTCGCGCATAACAGGCAGATAATAAGAATAAGAGATAACGGAATTGGCGTAAAGAATGAAGATAAAGATAAGATGTTTGCGCCGTTCTTTACCACCAAAACCTCTTACAAATCAGGTTCAGGTATAGGGATTTATGTAGTTAAAAGGATTGTAGAGGAGAACCATAAAGGGAGAATCTGGTTTGAGTCGGAATACGCAAAGGGAACCACTTTTATAATAGAATTACCTTTAAAAATCCAATAAAAAGGAGGCGGTATGAAGATTCTGGTTGTTGATGATGAGGTTGAGGTAGCAAATTTCCTATGCGCTTTTTTAAGCCGGCTGGGTTTAAAAACAAAAAAAGCAAATTGTGCTAAGGAGGCTCTTGAGGTTTTCAACGAATACAACCCGGATTGGGTATTCTTAGATATAAAAATGCCCGATATAGATGGGCTTGAGTTATTAAAAAGAATTAAGGAGATAAAATCCGAGGTAAATGCGATTATGATTACGGGGAAAGATGATGAGTCTGTTCAGGTGCAGGCGCGTGCTTTAGGCGCTAAGGATTATCTTGTCAAACCCATGGATTTGGATGAAATGCGCAAGGTGATCGGGAAGTATATTCCTATAAATTTATGATAAATATTCAAAAAACAGATATTGCAAGGTTGGATTATAAAAAGGAACTGGAAAAAGCTGCCAAGCAGATGATTCTTGTTCACCGGCAGGATACCCTGGTTAAGCTGATTTTGAGAACTATTGTTAGAGCTTTAATGTTAGAGCATGCCAGTATGATTCTTTATGATCAGGCCCGCGATAATTATGTTGCTTATGTCTCTAGCGGAAAAACAGGCTTTAAAATTCCCAGGGGCTTAACAAAAATCTCCAAGGATAATCCGATAATCCGCTATTTCAACGCTGAGCGGATTAGAAAATCGCCGAAAGAATATATAGTATTTAGCGAAATCGCGGTTTTGAAGGAACCCTTATTTAAAGAAATAAGGTACCAATTTTTTCTTTATAACGCCAAAGCCTGCATCCCGGGGTTCTTCCAGGATAAGCTTATTTTGGCCTTGTTCTTAGGCGGGAAGTTAAACGGGGAAGATTTCCTTCCCGAAGAACTTGATTTTATGTCTGCATTGTCGTCGGATACGGTAATGGCTATCCAGAATGCCCGCCTATTCCAGGATCTCAATGAGCAGCTTCATAAAAACAGCCGTTTATTTCTGCAAACTGCTTTTGCATTAAGTTCCGCCATAGAAGCCAAGGATTCCTATACCCAGGGACATACGGAGAGAGTTACGCAGTACGCACTTATTATTGCTGAAGAGTTAAAATTCTCGCTGGCTTTACCTGAAGGAGATAAGAATTTTATTAGAAATTTACATCTTTCTGCTCTTTTGCACGATATAGGAAAAATAGGAGTACCTGAGAATATACTAAATAAACCAGGTGTATTAACTGTGGAAGAGCGCAAAGAAATGAATAAGCATCCTGTAATAGGCGCCAATATATTAAGTAAAGTTGATGAATTCCAAGAGCCTATTCTTGGAGTTAAATATCATCATGAACGCTACGATGGGCTGGGTTATCCGGAAGGTCTAAAAGGAGACCAGGTCCCTTTAATTGCCAGAATTATTGCAGTCGCTGACACTTTTGATGCAATGACCACTGATAGGCCTTATCGCAAGGGCCTTACTAAAGAAGAAGCCCTTTCTGCAATAGAGAAAGAAAAAGGTCGGCAATTTCATCCCCTGATTGTTAACGCTTTCCTAACAGCTTACAGAAGAGGAAGTTTCCAATAGAAAATCTCGGAAGGCTTTTGTATTTGACAAAAGAACCGCCTTATGTTAAAGTTGTAATATTATGCGACGGATAGCTTTATTGTTGTTTACAATTTTTCTGCTTTCAACCACGCCTGTTTATTCCTTCTGGATTTGGACACCTAAAACTGGGAAGTGGGTAAATCCTAAAAATGTGGCTAAAGAGAGCCCTAAGGCTCAATTTGATTTTGCTTTGGGTTTCTATAATGAGAAAAAGAACGAGGATGCCTTAAGGGAGTTTAAAAAGCTCCTTAAAGAGTACCCTAAGTCTTTTGAGGCTTCGGAATCCCAGTATTATATAGGCCTGATTGAGGAAGAAAGGGGAAATCTTTATGAAGCTTACCTGGCATACCAGAAGCTGATTGATAAATACCCGTTTTCCGAGAGAATAAAAGAAGTTGTTGAAAAAGAATATAATATTGCGGTTAAATTTATGTCGGGCTATAAGCGTAAAGCCTTAGGAGTAACGCTTCCGGTTGATAATCCGGCTATCGAAATATTTGCTAAGATAGTCGAGAATTCGACTTACGGTCCGTTAGCGCCGAAGGCGCAATACCAGTTAGGATTGGTTTTAAAGGGCGTGCAGCGTTACTACGAGGCAGAAGAGGCTTTTAACAAGGTAATAGCAAATTATCCCGAGAGTGAATGGGTGGCGCCTTCGCAGTTCCAGATTGCTTCCTGCCGCGCAGCTCTCTCGCGCAGCCCAGACTATGATCAAGGGGCTGCCGGAGAGGCCAAACAGAAATTCGAGGAGTTTGTCAGGGAACATCCGGATGCAGTGCTTTCTCAGGAGGCTGAAGCTAATATATCCAAACTAAACGAGAAGGAAGCTGAAGCGAATTTTAATACTGCAAGATTCTATGAGAAACAGAAATCCTACAAGGCCGCCGGCATTTATTATAATTATGTGGTTGATAATTATCCGAAGAGCCCGTGGGCTGCTCAAGCTTTAGAGCGGCTCCAGGTAATGGAGAATAATAATGAGAAGAAATAGGCTTTTATTGTTTTCTTTTTTTACCTGCTTGGCGGTTTTTCTCTTGTCCGGTTGCGGTTATACTACCCGTTCCATGATCTCTGATAGGTTCAAAACGATATATGTAACGCCTTTTAAGAATAAAATAGACATTACCAATGAGGCTAACGCCGCGAGCAAGTATAAGATTTACCGACCGATGATAGAAACCGATATCACAAGGTACGTAAATAACCGTTATTTATTTGACGGAAACTTAAAGCCCGGGAAGTCGGAGTCCGCGGACCTTATACTTAAAGGAGAAGTCGTAGAATTTCGCAAGGATCCTTTGCGTTATTTGGATAATGAAGATGTAAGTGAATACCGGATCAATATTATTGTAAATATAAGCCTTATTGACAGGCAGGAAGATAAAGTCCTCTGGCAGGAGAATAATTTTACAGGAGATTCCACTTATTTTGCTTCCGGGGCACAGGCTAAGTCAGAAGATAGTGCTGTTGTCGATGCTCTAAATGACCTCGCCCGCAGGATCGTTGAACGTACAGTCGAAGATTGGTAACTAAAAATGGTCTATCTGTTCGTCGGCCAGGACTTACCCTCCAAAGATGCCGCTTTAGAACGTTTAAAGGAAGAGTTTCTTCCTAAATCCATTCAGGAGTTAAACCTCGATATTTTATACGGCCAGGAACTTTTGTTAAAAGAGCTTCAGGAGAAAATAATTAATCTACCGGCCGGACCTTCAAAAAGAATCCTGGTTATCAGAAACTCACAGCATCTTAAGAAAGAAATCTGTGATTTTATTGTCGGTTGGGCGAAAAAAGAAGATAAAAGGATTTTGCTTGTTCTGGATATGCACTCTAGCGGTAAGGGCGAATTGTTATCTGCCTTTAAGGGAAAGGCCAAAATATTGCGCTTTAAGGAAGAAATTCCGCTGAGCTCTTTTGATCTGGCCCGTCAAATAGAAAAAGGCCAGGTTGCGCTGGCCTTAAAAACTCTTAATAACCTTTTGAAAGATTCCGGGAAGCCGGAAATGATTCTCGGAGGATTGAGGTATTCTTTTGAGAACCAGCGTTCCATGCCGGCTATTTTAAGGAAAAGGATCAGTTTAATATTAAATTGCGATATAGAAATAAAAACCGGCAAGTTAAAGCCGGTTTTTGCTCTGGAAAAACTTGTAGTTTCTTTAAGCGCTCTTAGGTAGTTTTTTCATTAACCGAGATTTTCTGCGGTTAGCCGTAGCGGGGTGAATGGTGTTTTTCTTAGCCGCTTTGTCAAGCTGCGAGAAAACACTCTGTAGTATTTTCTTTGCTTCCTCAAGATTCTTTGCGGCTAGAAGGCCTTGAAATTTTTTAATTGTTTTCTTAAGGTTCTGTTTAATTTTTAGATTCTGAAAGTGTTTTTTCTTATCTGCGCGGGTTTTCTTTATAGAAGTCTTGCGTCTAGGCATCTGTTTTCTCCTTATTTTTAGTAAATATTTGTTTAAATATAACACAATAAAAAAACCATGTCAATAGACAAAGATAGCCGTAAGAATAATATCGATATAGCTAAATCAGCAGGAGTCATAGGAATCGCCACTCTTTTTTCCAGGATTCTCGGTTTCTTCAGGGATATTGTTATCGCAAGGCTTTTTGGCGTGTATATTTATGCACAGGCATTTGTGATAGCTTTTAAAATCCCGAATTTATTCAGGGATTTTGTAGGAGAAGGGGCTACAAATTCCGCTTTTGTCCCGGTTTTTAGCGAATATAAAATAAACCGTTCTAAGGAAGAATTCTGGGAGCTAGCAAATGTCGTTTTTATTTCTCTGACCGCGGTTGTCCTGGCGATCACAGTGCTCGGCATTATATTCTCTCCTTTTATTATAAGGCTTGTGGCCCCGGGTTTTATTGTTGATTCTGACAAGTTTCTGCTAACCGTGCAATTAAACCGGTTATTATTCCCCTATCTTTTACTTATTTGTCTTGCGGCATATACAACCGCCTTGTTGAATTCCCTGAAGCATTTCTCGGTTCCCGCCTTTGCGCCCTGCCTGCTTAATATTTCGATAATTATTTTTGCTTTTCTTTTCGGGGAAGGAGTTAAGGGTTTAGCCCTTGGCGTGCTTATCGGCGGGGTTTTGCAGCTTGCAGTGCAGGTACCCGTGCTCTATAAAAAAGGTTTCAGGTTAAGGTGGCCCGCAAGATTTAATAATCCGGGAGCTAAGCTGATCGGCAAGCTGATGATCCCGAGGTTGTTAAGTTCTTCTATATATCAGCTTAATAATTTTGTTGATACTATTTTTGGTTCTTTAGCCTGGGCTGTGGGAGAGGGAGGAGTAGCTGTATTATATTTTTCTTACCGGTTGATTCAATTTCCTATAGGAATATTCAGTAACGCACTCTCTCAGGCGATTCTTCCTGCTTTTTCACAGCATGCGGCGCAGAGCGCTACGGAAAAAATAAAAGAATCACTTTCTTTCGGTATTAGGATGGCAATATTTGTTATGGTGCCTGCCAGCGTATTCTTTATGGCGCTTTCTAAACC